>VGZD01000058.1 GCA_016872715.1 Planctomycetota bacterium | reverse complement strand
TCGCGACCGGCGATGCCGCCGAGATCGACACCGGTGGCCGAGGGGATCACGCACACCTGCACGCCGGAGCGGTGCAGGATGGCCGCGTTCTCGATGCTCGAGCCGCCGTCG
The DNA here is from genome assembly GCA_016872715.1 of Planctomycetota bacterium. Taxonomy (GTDB): domain Bacteria; phylum Planctomycetota; class UBA1135; order UBA1135; genus F1-120-MAGs118. The sequence goes on along the minus strand of VGZD01000058.1, from coordinate 24,505 downwards.
CGGACGAGCTGCTCTTCCTTGTCGCGGCGGTCGCGCGGAGTGACCACGGCGTAGGCGCCGGCGCGGCCGAGCTCATCCGCCACCGTCCAACCCTCGACGCAGCCGTCGATCACCGGACGGAAGCCAAAGCGCTGGGCGAGCCGCGCGACTTCGAGCAGGTCCTCGCGCCGCGTCGCGTTGAAGCGCGCCATCACGCGGCCCTCGAGGATCGCCTTGGCGGTCGAGTCGACACCGCTGGAGCTCGGCTCCTTCAGGTCCTTCTGCTCGCGCTTCTTCTCCTCCCAGTCGCGGTACTCGCGCAGGTAGCGCGCGGCGCGGTCGAACTTCTCGACCCACTCGCGCTTGCCGCTCGGGTTCGAGTTGGAGAACGACAGGGTCGTGAGATAGCGCTCGCGCAGCACGACGTTCTTGATGTCGCGGCGCTTGAGCTTGAGCGCGGTGTTCGACTGCCCCGCCGTCGTGATGCCGCTCGCGAGCGCGAGCAACATGCGCTGGTTGTAGGGGTCGACCGAGTCCGCGAAGTCACCGCTCGTCATCCCGAACAGGCCGTTCGAGTTGATCGCGACGAGTCCGGGATAGACGCGCTGGCCGGTGGCGTCGAGCGTCTTGGCTTCGGCCGGGATCTCGACCTCGTGGCCGACGGCCTCGATCACGCCGTTCTTCGAGAGCACCGTGGCCCCGCGCAGCACGGCGCCAGTCCCGGTGTAGACGTCGCCACCGATGACGGCGAACCACTCGTCCTTCTTCTCGTCCTTCTTCTCCTTGGCGGCCTCGTCCGGCTTGTCGCCGCTCTTCTTCTCTCCGTCCTGCGCGAGCGCGGCCGGAGCGAGGAACATCGACGCCGCCAGCGCCCAAGCGCCGAGGGCGCACCAACGACTCGTGAGCTTCATTCCTTCACCTCCCCAGACACGAACTCACCGTCGAGCATGACGGCCATGACCTTGGTGCTCGGCTCGAAGGGGTCGCCGTTCAGAAACAGCAGGTTGGCGACCTTGCCCTTCTCGAGGCTGCCGAGCCGCTGCTCGAGCTCGAGCACCGCGGCCGGTTCGAGCGTGACGCCCTTGAGCGCCACGTCGCGCGCGAGGCCCGCGCCGATCAACTCGCCCACGTGGCGCAGCAGGGCGACGTGGTCGTCGACCGTGTCGTTGCGCGGCTTGAAGGCGATCTTGGCGCCGCTCGCGGAGAGCTCCGCGGCGAGGTTGCGCTGGCGCATCGTGCCCGGCACGAGCGAGATCTGCGGCTCCATCACGACGCGCACGCCGCGCTTGCCGATCTCGTCCTTGACCTCGAACAGGTCGATCTCGCGCGTCATCAGGACGCGCAGCGCGAAGTCGAACTTGCGCTCGCCGATCGCATCGACCCAGTGCGCCCAATCCGCGGCCTGCGCGATCGACACCAGCATGCCCAGCTCGCCGTCGCGCACCTGCAGGAACGGCTTGACCTTGGGATCGGCCTCGGGCGGCACGAAGGTCTTGGACTTGTCGTCGGCCTTCTTCTCCTCGGGCTTGGCCTCGCCGTCCTTCTTCTCCTCGTCCTTCTTCTCCGCGGGCTTGGACTTGGAGTCCTTGTCGAACTTCTCCTTGGCCTTCTTCACCTTCTCGTCGTGCTCGTCGACCTTCGCCCACGCATCGCGCACCTGCTTCTTGGTCTGCGCGTTCGCGCGGAAGTACACCTTCAGGTAGGCCGCTTCCTCGATGAGCATCTCCGAGAGCGTCGCGCCGTGCGGACGCAGGGCGCAGGCGTGACCGGGAAAGCCCGTGCCCGGCGGATACAGGCCGATGGTCGTGACGCCCGCCTCGAGCACGTCCTTGAAATCGGAGTGGCGCGGCTGCACTTCCGCGGTGGGCGAAACTTCGGGGCTGTACTCCTGCCCCGAGCGGCCATCGACGCCCAGACGCGTGTAGCACGACACGAGGCCGGGCATCACGACCCACTCGGGGCGCTCGAACACCCGGATGCCGCGCGCCACGGGCAGGTCGGCGCCGATCTCGATGATCTTGCCGTCGTCGACGAGGATCACGGCGTGCTCGATCGCGGCGCCCGAGACGGTCTCGGCACGGCCGACCTTGATGGCGAGCAGCCCGCCGGAAGGCTCGGACACGCCGCCGATGGCGGGTGCGAGCGTCAGGATGGTGGTGAGGATGGTCATGACGTTCTCTTCTTCTTTCACTCGCGCCTAGAACCGCTGACAGTCCCGGGCGCGGTCGTACTCGAGGGTGCCTTCGATCCAGACGGACTCGACGCGCGCGCGCGGATCGAGCGGATCGCCGCGCCACAGGACGATGTCCGCATGGCGGCCGGGCTGCAGGCTGCCGACCTTGTCGTCGATGCCGAAGGACTTGGCCGGGTTGACCGTGCAGCCCTTGAGCATCAGGTACGGATCGGCGCCGTAGCGCGCGCCCATGGCGCCCTGCAGGAACAGCTCTTCCTGCGGCATCACGGGTGCATCGGTGTTGAGCGTGATCAGGTTCGCGCCCGCCTTGGCGTAGCGCTCGGGCGTGCCGACCCACTCGCCCTCCGACTGACGCCAGTCGAAGGTGCGCGGCCCGAGGTTGACCGGAATGCCGACGCGCGCCGCGTAGGGCGCGACCTTCCAGCCGTCGAAACAGCCGTGGCTGAGCACCGGCCGCGTATCGGGGTAGCGCTCGCCCCACATCTCGATCGTGGTGTGCACGGCGTCGCTGCCAGCGGTGTGGATCAGGACCGGCAGATCGCCGATGACGACGCGCTGCAGGTTCGTGAGCCCGTCGTGGCGCCGACCTTGCTCGTTGGCCGCGATCGCCATCTCGAGCGCCTGCGCGATGTTCCACGCCATGCCGGAGCGCGTGGCGCCGAGGTCCACGCGCCGCTCGGGGTTGTAGGCCTGCGCGACCTTCATGCCGCCGGGATCGCGCAGGACGCAGCGCTCGTACTCGCCGCCGCAGCGCGTCTTGTAGAGCACGCCGAAGCCCGAGTTGTTCGTGCCGCTGCCCGGGATCCCGAACAGCGTCGTCACGCCCGCCGAGCACGCGCGCTGGACGTCGCGATTGCCCGGCACGATGGTCGGCGACGTGCGGTACTCGGGGTTCATGGAGAGCACCATGTCGTTGATGTCTCCCCAGCCGCCGGTCTGGATGTGCGAGTGCAAGTCGATCATCCCCGGTGCGGCCCACAGCTCGGGCGCGTCGATCACGTCGTAGCCCGCGGGCAGCTCGACGCGCGGACCGGCGTAGTCGATGCGACCCTCGCGCACGACCACGAGCCCGGGCGCGAACACCTCGTCGGCGTCGTTGAGCGTGAAGAGCTTGCCGCAGCGGAGCGCGAAGCCGTCTTCACCCTCGGCAAGCGGCCGGATCGCGCCGACGCCCACGGGCGCGACGTCCGCACCGCGGCGCGTGCTCGCGCAGGCGAGCCCACCGAACGCGAGCAACAGGAGCGCGACGTGGCTCACCATTGGCGCGGCTCCTGCGGCGCGCGGTACGCGAGCTGTCCCTCGATGTAGACGCGCTGCACCCAACTGCGCGGGTCGGCCGGATCGCCGGTGATGACCACGATGTCGGCGTCCTTGCCAGCTTCGAGGCTCCCCACGCGCGACGCCACGCCCGCGACGAGCGCGGGGACGATCGTGAGCCCGCGCACGGCCTGCATCTCGCTGCCGTCGAAGCCGTACTTCATCGAGACCGCGGCCTGCAGCGGCAATTCCTCGGCCGGCACGACCGGCGCGTCGGTGTTGAAGCCGATCTTGGAGAGCCCCCGCTGCTGGTACTCGCCGGCGCAGGAGAGGATCGCGCCGTCGGTGTAGTGGCGTCCCTCGGGCGTGTCGACCTCGCGCGGGCCGACGATCGCCGCGATGCCCAAGCGCTCGGCCTCGCTCGTGGCGAGGAAGCCGCCCCACTCGCCGTGGTCGATGAACACGTCGAGCCCGAACTCCTGCTTGAGGATGCGGATCGTCGCGTGCACCAGTTGGTACATCTGCGTGTGCGTCGAGATCTGCGCCTCACCCGAGGCCAGCGCGCGGAAAGTCTCGTATTGCGGATCGACGGCGGGGCGCTCGCCCCTGCCGCTCTCGTGCGCGCTCCAACGCCGCGCGTAGCCGAGCCCGCGCCGCACGCTGGTGCGGATGTGCCAGTTCATCATCGAACGGCCCATGCCATAGGCCCAGCGCGTCGGGTTGTCGCCCTGCGCGACCTTGAGCGAGCCCGGATCGCGCAACCGCGACTCCTCGAACGTGTCGAGGCCAGTCTTCATCAGGATCCCTTGGCCGCCGATGTTCGTGCCCGAGCCCGGGATGAAGAGGATCGTCGTCACGCCCGCCGCGAGGCAGCGCAGCAGGTTCGGATTGCGCGGCACGACCGAGGGCGAGACCCGCAGGCCCTCGTTGGTCTGGTAGACCATGTCGTTGATGTCCTGCGTGCCACCGATGTGGCTGTGCAGGTCGACCATGCCGGGCATGAGCCACGCGTCGCCGAGCTCGATGCGCTCATAGCCCTCGGGCGCGGCGTCGTGCGCGCTCGTCACGCGCTCGATCTTGCCGTCCTTCACGAGCACGAGCGCGCGGTCGACGACTTGCTCACCATCCCACGACGCGACCAGCGCCTTGGCCGCCGCGAGCGCGAGCCCTTGCCCGCCCTTCTCGCCCGCGCGCTGCGCCCACGACGGCGATGCGACGGCGCCCCACGCCAGCCCGAGGGCCAGCGCGCGGTGCGTGATCGCGGTCATGGCGCGGCGCGAGAGCATCAGAAGCGGCGCCGCTCCAACTGCGGGTCGTACACCACGCGACCGTTGATCAGCACGAGCTCGACGTGCGAGCGCGGGTCCGACGGATCGCCGGAGATCACGACGATGTCCGCGTCCTTGCCCGGCTCGAGGCTGCCGACGCGGTGCGCGATGCCCGCGGTGACGGCCGGCACGATCGTGTGACCGCGCACGCCCGTCATCTGCGAGTTGTCGAGGCCGTACTTCACGTTGACCGCCGACTGAAGGAACAGCTCCTCCTGCGGAATCACGGGCGCGTCCGTGTTGAAGCCGACCATCTTGTGGCCCTTCTCGACGTAGCCCGCCGCGAGGCTCTGCACCTTCTCGGGGTTGCTCGAGACCCAGTCGATCATCGAGCGGCTCGGCACGTCGACGTTGCGCGGTCCGAGGATCGCGTTGACGCCCATCTGCTGCGCGAGGCCGGCGTAGATGTAGCCACCGAACTCGCCGTGGTCGATGTACACGTCGATCCCGAACTCACCCTTGATCATCAGGATCGTCATCATCACGACCTGCGCGACCTGCGTGTGCGTCGACACCTGCGTGCGCTTGGCCGAGAGATCGCGGAACAGCTCGAGGCGCATGTCGCGCTTGGGCTTGGGACCCTGGCCGGCCTCGAAGGCCTCCCAGCGCTTCGCGTAGGCGAGCCCTTGGGTGAACATGCGCCGCAGGTGCCAGTTCTCCCACGTCTTGCCGACGCCGAAGAGATAGCGCTCGGGGTTGCCCCACTGCGCGACCTTGAGCGAGCCCGGATCGCGGATCACCGCCTCCTCGTACTTGGGCAGGCCGGTCTTCAGCAGAATGCCCTGACCGCCGGAGTTGGTGCCCGAGCCGGGGATGTAGAGCACGCTCGTCACCGCGCCGCCGAGCGCGCGCTGGAACTCCTTGTTCTCGGGGATCACCGAAGCGCGCACGCGCAGCTCGGGGTTGGTGACGTACACCATCTCGTTGATGTCCATCGACCCGCCGACGTGGCTGTGCAGGTCGATCATGCCCGGCATGCACCACAGCGCGCCGAGGTCGCGCACCGCGTAGCCCATCGGCACCGACGTGCTCGCGCGCGGGCCGACGAGCTCGATCTTGCCGTCGCGCACGAGGATCACGGCGTGGTCGACGACCTGCTCGCCCTCGAGCGAGGCGACGAGCGCCTTGGCCGTCAGCAGCGCGAGCCCCGGACCGCCCTTGTCACCCGGCTGCGGCTGCTGCGCCGACGCGATCGACGCGCCGAGCACCCACCCCGCGAGCACCAGCATGGAACGCATCATCGATGTGGCCTCCGAACAAAGCCCGCTCAGCGGACCTCTTCACCGTTCACGAAGGTGCGCAGCACGCGCGTCTGCGGCTCGAGCGGCGGACCGTCGAGCAGCAGCACGTCGCCATCGAGACCCGCCGCGAGACGGCCGACGCGCGAGGCAACGCCCATCATGGCGGCGACGTCGACCGTGAGCGCGCGCAGCGCCACGTCCGGGCTCAGACCGCGCGAGACCGCATAGGCCGCGATCACCGGCAGCTCCGCCGCGCCCTCCTCGGCCGCGCTGTGGAAGGCGATCTTCACGCCCGCGCTGGCGAGCTCGACATAGCGATTGCGCAGGCTGTTCAGGCCCTTGCCCTCCTCGGTCGCGAGCACCTGATGGCTGAGCAGCACGCCCGCCACGCGCCCGCGCAGTCGATCCGCGATCTTCCACGCGTCCTCGGCACCGACGAGCACGGGCTGGATGCCCGCCGCCTCGAAAGCCGCGACGCAGGCGAGGATCTCGTCCTCGCGCTCGACATGGACGAGGATCGCCGCCTCGCCGCGCATGGCGCGACGGAACGGATCGAGCCGCGGATCGATGCCCGGCGAGCGCGGCTTGCCCTTGGGCTCCGCCGCCGCCTCCGCGGCCTTCGCCTTGCGGATCTCGGGCGCCTTGATTTCAGGCAGCTCCTTGGCCGTGCGCTCGAGCGCGCACTTCGCGTCGCTCCCACCCACCTCGATGCGCGCCTCGAACTTGCCGCCCTTGGGCTCGCCCGAGAGGTACACGAAGCCGCGCGTGCCGAGTCCGGCCACGGCGAGCTGCTTGTGCTTCCACGAGCCCGCGAGCGCCACGAGCGTCGTCGAGACGCTCTCGCAGCGCAGAGCACCGCTCACCTTGTCGCCCTCGAGGCGCAGGCGCAGCGTGAAGGCGGCCTCCGAAGAACCGGAGAGCGTGAGCTTGCCCGACCACATGCCCGTGACCGGGTCGGCCTCTTCCTCGTCCTTCTTGCCCTTTTTCTTGTCGTCCTTCTTCTCGTCCTTCTTGTCGCCGGACGACTCGTCTTTCTTTTCCTCGGGCGCAGCGGACTTCTCGTCCTTCTTCTCGCCTTCCTTCTTGTCGGCGTCCTTCTTGTCGGCTTCCTTCTTGTCCGCCGACTTGTCTTCCTTGGGAGCCTCCGCGGGCGGCGGCACCCACTTCTTCATGGCCTCCTCGTAGTCCGCCCACTTCTTGGCGTAGTCGCGCGCCTTTTCGAGCGTCTCGCGCACGCGCTGGCCGCTCTTGAGCCGGTTCTGGTCGGTCCACTGCACGCGCAGCGCCGCCGGATCGGCCACGATCGCCGCTTCGACGTCTTCCGCCGCCGGCTTGTAGGCGAGCATCGGCACGCCCGAATCGTTCACGCCGCGCGGCGACATCATCACCGTGGTGACGCCCGCCTTGGCGACGCGACGATCGGTCTCGTCGCCGCTCTCGACGATGCGCGCGAGCTTGAAGTCCGGCTGCGGAACGCGGCTGGATCCGTTGAGTCCGAGGAAACCGAGCGCGTCGATCATGCCCGGCATCGCCACCGGAGCGCGCACGACCGTCGCACCCATCGGATGGCTGACGCGGCGGCCGAGCTCGGCCACGCGGCCGTTGCGCAGGAGCAACTGGCCGGGGCGCAGCACTTCGCCGTCGCCGACGTGCAGCTCCTCGACCTCGACCACCACCGCGCTCGACTCGCCGTTCTTCCACGCGAGCTCGCCGCCGACCCACGTCGCGACCACGCCGGTCGTCGCCGCGAGCGGCGCGCCGGTGAAGACGCACACGTCGCCGCGCTTGCCGACCGTCAGGCTGCCGACCTCGGCGTCGACGCCGATGGCCTTGGCCGCGCCGAGCGTGATCGCGCGCAGCGCGGCATCCGCGGACAGACCGCCGCGCGAAGCGAGTTGCGCCGCAAAGCGCAGGTCTCCGGCGCGCAGGCGCGAGTCCGTCGCGATCGCGAGCTCGACACCCGCCGCCGCGTACTTCGCCGCCGCGTCGTAGACCGGCCAGCGCGCGTCCTCGCCCTTGCCGAAGTCGCGGCCCGGGTTGTCGGCGGCCGCATCGACGGTGACGATCACCGGCACCTTGGCCTCGGCCACATCCTTGGCGAGCGCCGCCGCACCGCTGGCGCCCTCGAGCACCAGCGGCAACTTCTCGCGCTTGGACCACTCGAGCAGCACGCGCACTTCCTCCGCGCTGTCGGCGCCCATGCGCCAGGGAGTCGATGCGCTCATCAGCTCGCGCAGCACCTCGGAGGTCTGCGGACCGTAGCGCCCGTCTTCCTTGACGCGGCCCTTGGCGCGCGCGAGCAGCTCGTCGAGCGCGAGCACCGCGCCCATGGCCGAGCCCGGCAGCTGCTGCTCGACCAAGCCGAGTCCGACGTCGATCGTCGCCGGCACCGGCGGCTCCCAGTAGCCCGGGACACTGCGCGCGGCGCTCGTGATCGTTCCATGGATCGCGGCGCTCTCGTCGAGCACGCGCTCCCCGCCTTCGCCCGCGAGCTGCACCACCGCGCCCTGACCGCCGACGAGGCGCGCGCGCGCTGGTGCGACGTAGGCCGTGGTCACGCCGCCCATCAGGTCGAGCAGGTACGCGTTCGAGTACGTGTCGAAGTTGTCGATCGCGCGCACGGCCGGATCGGCGGTGCGCGGCGAGCCCTGCGCGGCCCCGAAGGCCGAGCCAGCGGACACGAGGCCCGGCGCGAGCACCGCGTCGGGACCGTAGTCGACGACGTGCGCGCCCGCGGGCACCTCGACGTCCTTGCCGACCGCGACGATGCGGCCGTCCTTGACCACCACGGCGCCGCCGCCGGTGATCGCGGTCGAGCCGTCGACGGTGTGAATCGTGCCCGCCCTGAGCACGACGGTGTCGCCGAGCGCTTGTGCGAGCGAGGCGAGCGCGAGAGCCGCGAGCGCGGCGGCCGCGGTACGTGCCGTCCCCATCACTTGTCGTCCTCCGCCTCGCCCTTGTCCTTCTTGGCGCGCTCTTCGGCCTCGTGCTTGGCGTGCTCTTCGGGATCTTCGCCCTCGCAGCACACGACCTTGCGCGGATCGCCGAGCAGCGACGCGCCCATGGCCTGCGTGTTGGCCGGAGCCTGTCCGCCGATCAAGTGCTTCACGCGCACGTCCTTCGAGCGGTCGTACACGTCGCGGCCCTCGACCACCACGCGCTCGACCCACGAGGTCACCGAGAGCGGGTCGCCCGAGCACAGCACGACCGTGCCGAACTTGCCGACTTCTAGCGTGCCGAGCTGCTTGCCCAGCCCGAGGATCTCGGCCGGGATGGTCGTCACCGCGGCGACGGCTTCGGCGCGCGGCATGCCGCGACCGACGCACTGCGCGGCCTGGAACCACAGCGACTCGGTGGTCGGGTTGGCGCTCGCGAGCGCGAAGCGCACGCCCGCCTGCTTGAGCTCGCCGGGCACGAACACCTCGCGCTCCTCGCCCGTCAGCGGATCGGTCTCGACGTACACCGCCGCGCCGTCGAGGATCACCGCCACCTTCGCCGCCGCGATCGCACCGGCCGCCTTGTAGGCCGCGGGCGCGATCACCAGCGTGGTCTTGGCGAGGAAGCCGTTCTCCTTGGCGATATCGAGCGCGGTGTGCACGTCCATCGGACGGCCGCAGTAGAAGAAGGCCGGGAGCTTGCCTTCGACCAGCGCCAACAGCGGGACGAGCTTCTCGTCGATCTCGCCGCGCGGCACGAGCTCGAGCCCCGTCACCTTCCACGCCGCGCCTTCCATGGCCTTGCCCTTGGCGTTCTCGCCCTCGAGGTCGCGACCTTGGTAGAGCGCCTCGCGGCGCGCGCGGTCGCTGCCTTCCTTCTTCTCGGCGACGAGCTGCTCGAGCGCGCGGCGCAAGTCACCGAAAGCGCGGCGCAGCGCCTGCGCCTGAGTGGCGGCCGAGAAGCCCATCTTGGGGCTCGCGGAGAGCTTCACGCCCGACGGCGTGCGCACGATCATCTCGTCGACCGTCAGGCCGATCGGACGCACGATCACGCCCTGACCGGCGACCACGCAGTTGTTGCCCTGCTGGATGTTGATCGTCGTGACACCCCAGCGCAGCGAGTCCTCGAAGTAAAAGCCCACCGGGTCGATCGAGTCGCGCACCGAGAGGAACGGCGCCACGTCGAGATTCTCGTTGGGGCGGTCCATGCCGCGCGCGCTGTGCGCCTCGACGTAGCCGGGGATCGCGACCAAGCTCGGCGCGTCGATCACGACCGCGTCCCAAGGCACCTTGACGTCCTTGCCGATGGCGGCGATGCGGCCGTTCTCGATCACGATCGTGGCCTTCTCGAGCTCGGGCATTCCCGGCCCCGGCAGGACGCGACCCGCCTTGATGGCGAGCTTTCCGTCGGCGGCGGCAGCGGACGCGAGCAGGCAAGCCGAGAGCGCGATGGCCGCGGCGCGAGTGGTGGTGTGGAGCATCTTCATGGGTGGAGGTGGGAGCGAGAGGGCTACTTGTTCTGGGTACGCGGATCGAGGATCAGGCGCCCGTCGACGAGGACGCCGATGACGGCCGAGGTGGCTTCGAACGGCGGACCGCTCCAGAGCACCAGATCGGCGTCCTTGCCGGCTTCGAGGGAGCCCACGCGCTTGTCGATGCCGGCGATCCGCGCGGGGTTGATGGTCACGGCCGCGAGGGCCGCGTCGAAGGCGAGCCCGCCGCGCATCGCGTGGCCGGGCTGGTAGCACAGGCGCTCCGAGGCGGCGCGAGCGCCGTGGCCGGAGAGCGCGATCGTCACGCCGCGCTCGGCGAGCACCTTGGCGGTGTCGAGCGCGAAGAACGAGCCGTCGCCGCTGCGACCGATGGCGCTGAAGGGCGGCAGGATCGCCGCCGTGGCGCTGCGCACGAGCAGCTCGGGCTCCTTCCACGCCTCCGCGGCCGCATCGACCACCAGGCGCAGCTTGCCGAGACCTTCGCGCGCGAGCTCTTCCTTCAGGAACACCGCGGTGCGGATGTCCTGGGTGGTCCACGCTTGGATGCACAGCGGCAGATCGCCCGCGAGCGCCTTCTGGAGCTCGAGCGTGCCGGGCCCAGCGAGGTTCTTGTCCTCGCGCGCCAAGGCAGCGTCGAAGAACGCCTTGCGCCACTCCCACTCGACGCCCATGCGCGTCGTCGGGCGGCGCGAGTAGAAGTCGTCGGGGCGGCCGAAGGCCGCGTGGTTCGACTGGCTCGGCGCCGAGCCGATCGCGCCGTAGAGCGCGCTGTCGGCCTTCACCGTGCGCTGCTGTGCGCTCTCACCGGCGGTCTTCACGACCACACTGAGCCCGCCGACGACTTGGCGTTCGAGCGGGTTGATCATCACGCTGGTGACGCCGCTGCGCGCCTCGCGCTTCCACGCCTCGTCGAACCAGTCGAGCGCGTCGGCGACGCGCTTCTCGGGCGTGATCTCGCGCGACTGCTCGATCGACGAGAGATCGCGCTCGATGCGCACCGACAGGTCGATCAGGCCCGGCGTGATCGCATGACACGTGAGGTCGCCGCCGCCGCCCTTGGAGACCGAGCGGATCTTGCCGTCCTCGACCGTGACGCGACCCTCCTCGATCACCTTGCCGGTCGCGGTGTAGACGCGCTCGGCGGAGACGGTCCAGGACGTTTGGTCCTTCGACTCACCCGCGGCGACGAGCGTCGCCGCGGCCATCACAACGAACAGGCTCAATGGGCACCCCCGTGGCCAGCGCCACCCTTGGACTCGTGCTGCACGCCACCTATGAACACGCCTTCGACCTTGCTCGCGAGCTGGAGCGGATCGCCGTTCCACAGCACGATGTCCGCGTCGCAACCGGCGGCGAGCTTGCCGACGCGCGCGCCGACGCCGGCGACCGCGGCGGCGGTCGTGGTCAAACCTTCCCACGCCTGCACGGGATCGAGGCCCGCGCGCATGCACATCGCCGCGCTCACGCGCAGCAGGGCTTCCGGCGAGGCCGGAGACTCGAGGCCGAACGCCACCGGCACGCGCTCGCGGCCGAGCGCCGCGACCGACGCGAGCACGCGCGCTTCCTCGCCCGGCCCGAACGGACCGACGACGACCGCGAGGCCCGCCTTCTTGATGTCGCCCGCGAGCTCGCCGGCGAGCGGCGCGCGCAGCAGCGCACCCGTGAGTCGGTGCTCGCTCGCGAGCGCGACCGCGCGCTGGATCTCGTCGCGCGAGAGCGCGTCGAGGTACACCGGCAGCTTGCCACCGCGCACGCGCTCCCACACTCCCGTGGGCTTGGCGAGCTCGGCCTCGATCAGCTCGATCGCGGCCGTGTAGCTCGTCGGGAAGCGGTTGGTGCGCAACGCCTGCGACGACAGGCCGAGCTGGAGGTGTCCGTCGCGCGCGAGCGTCGTCGCGCCATCGGTCTTGACCACGGTGGTGATGCCGCTCGCGACGTTCGCGGGGCTGAGCGCGACCACCATCGTCGTGATGCCCTCGGCGCGTGCGCGCGCGAAGTCCGCGTGGCCGAGCTTGACCACGTCGGCGGCGCGCGCTTCGGCCGTGAACGCACGCTTGGGCTCGAGGCCCTCGCCGCCCAGTCCGCTCCACGTGCGCGCGGCGACCAGACCGGCGCTGGCCCAGCCCTCGTGCACGATCACGTCGGGGCCGAGCTCGCCCGCGCCCTTGGCGTCACCGGCGTAGGTGACCTTGCCCTGCTCGACCTTGACGACGCCGCCATCGACGACCTTGTTGCCGTACAGCCGCAGGTGCGCCGCCTTGAGCGTGAACGTGTCCGCGCCGTGCGCGGTCGGAGCGTTGGCGGGCGCGAGCGCCGCCGCCGCGAGCAGGAACGAGAGCATCACTTCTTCACCTCCCCGACGACGAGCTCGCCGGCCGACAGCACGTAGCGAATCGAGGTCGTGGCGGCGAAGGGATCGCCGTCGAGAACGAGCACGTCGGCGCTGCGGCCGAGCTCGAGCGTGCCGAGCTGGTCGGCGACGTCGAAGACGCGCGCGGGGCGCGTGGTCAGCGCCGCGAGCGCGGTCTCGCGCGGCAGGCCGTGGCCGACGGCGAGCGAGCCGAGCAGCGGCAGGTCGCGCGAGGCGAGCGGGTCCATCGCGCCGCTGCCGAGCAGCACCTCGACGCCCGCGTGATCGAGCTCCGCCGCGAGCGCGAGACTCGCGCCGCGGTACTCCCTCGCGCGCTGCACGCCCATCGGCACCGGCCACACGATCACCGGAATGCGGCGCTCGACGAGCAGCTCGGCGCACTGCGCGGCCTCGCTCGCGCCCGCGAGCACGAGGCGCAGGCGGTCGAAGCGCGCGGTGCCCGCGAGCAGCGCGCGCATCTCGAGCGCGCGGTGCACCTCGACCACCAGCGGCAGCTCGCCGGCGGCGATGCGCGCGTAGATCTCCTTCTCCTCGTCGAAGCGCGGCGCCTTGGGCTTCTTGTCTTCCTTGTATTCCTTGTCCTTGAACTCGCTGCCCTTGTCCTTGGCTTCCGTCTGGGCCTTCTCGCGGTCCTTCTTGGCCTTCTTGAAGCCGTCGTCGAGCTCCTTCTGCTTGTCCGCGATCTTCTTCTCCCACTCGGCGAGCTCGTGGCGATATTCGTTGCCCTCGACCAAGTAGGCGTGGCCGTCGGCGATGGCGCCGATCACGCGATCGACCGCCGAGACGCGCTCGAAGACGTCGAACGAGCGGCCGTCGCCGCGCGAGACGCCGATGGCCGTGGCCGAGCAAGCATCCGCGATCACCGTGGTCTGGGCGAAGCTCTTGGTGGGATGCAGGCGCAGCACCGCGCCGACGCCGCCCGCGCGCGCACCGACCGTCGGCTGCAGGCGCACCGCGGTGATCCCCGCCGCGAGCAGCGCGCGCTCGTGGCGCTCGTCGACGTAGCTGTCGACCGCATCGACCGCGCGCGTGGCCGGACCCGCGCGATCGTCGAACTGCGCGTTGGGCTCGAGCGCGAAGGCCGACCAACTGTCGATGAAACCCGCGCAGGCGACCTTGCCCTCGATCACGAGCGCGTCCTTGGGCAGCTTGAGGTCGGTGCCGACGGCCACGATCTGGCCCTCGTGAACCCACAGCATGCCGCGCTCGAGCACGCGACCGGGCCGCACGTGCAGTTGCTCGGCGCGGATGAAGAGGTCCTTGGGAGTGGCCGCGGGCTCGTCCCCAAGGACGAGCGAAGGCAGGGCGGCGATGCCGAACGCGACAAGGCTCGGGATGGCTAGCAAGGCACTGGCTCCGGGGCCCGCGGCGCCCGAGCTCGGTGAGAGCAGTGCGTCGCGGGCCGTTCGCCACGCCCGTCTCGGGGAGAGACGGGCGAACGGCGGGGTTGGTGGGACAGACGGGGGGGACGGATCGTGGCGCGCGCGGCTCGCGAGGAGGCGCGGCCCCAAGGGACGGGGATGATAGGGGGCACGGTGTGCACCGGGGCATGGAAAGCGCGGGTCCGCCGCCCTCGTTCCCCCCGATTTGCTCGCGTCTTACGGCGCCCCGGTCCGCGCCGCGCTCGCGCAGGCACGTTCCACGCCGGAAAAGACTTCCGCCGCGCGACCTCGTTCCGGCTGTCCGCCCGTTCGCACCCGCCTCGGGAGTCGGCTAGGCCCCCTCGCACGATGGACACCGGCCTCCAACTCCGCAGTCGCTACCTGATCGAACCAAATTTCTGGCGGCCGCGGCTCGAACGCCTGCGCGCCACCCCGCGAGTGCTGGCCTTTTTCCCGCGCCCCGACCTCTCGAGCCCGCTCGTGGAGGTCGACGAGTGGCGTCTGCGCGCCCACGACGGAGAACGCCTCTGGGGCCTGCGTGGCAGTTCGCGGTTCCACCCCGACCCCATCGGCGCCTGCGTCAGGCTCGCCGCGGCTCCCGCCCGACCGGAGATCGACGTCGCGGTGGTCGCCGAGGGACGCGTCGAATGGGTGCTCCAAGTGCCCGCGGGACGCCGCCTCGAAGACCGCGTGCTCGACCTCGTGCGCCTGCGCGAAGTGGTCGCCGAGCTGGCGGTGGACCCACAGTCCGTACACTTCGACCACCCCGAGCTGGCCATGCCGGATGAGGTGGCGATTTGCCTTGGAATGGATCAAAATGGCATTATTTGACCACTAAATGGTGCTTATATGCCTTGATTTGTGGCGCCGGCCACGTTTCTGTGCCAGCCTGACGCGCCCATGGGCGACTCGACTCCGAGTGCTGACTTTGACCTGCGGTTGCTACCGCTTTAGCTCCACTTCGATGCGTGATCGCTGGCGATGCAGCGCCTCGAACTCGAGCGTCGGCAGCGGCTTGTAGCCCGGAAAAGGGTCGAAGTCTATCCGATAGCGACCACCCGCGGGCAACTGCGCCCGCCGCAGGTTGCGCGAGGCTGTGAGCACCACCTCGAGCGGCTCCTGCTCCTCGGCTCGGGCCAGAGTCACCCGCCAGCCATCGGGGAACGGCTGGGGCACCCCTGAGTCGAGCAGCACGATGTCGACCTCGGTCCGGCGCGCCGCGTCGAGCGTGACCTCGCTCGAACCCACGGGCACGCGCACGAGCGGCTCGGGAAGCTCGATGCCGTCGTCGGGATCGCTCCGCAGCAGCACCTCGCCCGGCGCGGTCACGATGCGATAGCCGTCGAGCCGCTCGGAGTAGGACGCGCGCTCGCGCCGAGCGAAGGGCCGACCGTCGCGACAGGGAAACCACCCGAGCTGGGAGGGTCGCAGCGCGGCCCCGGTCTGGACCTCGCGCAGCCGCACGATGAGCAGCGCCGGAGGCGGTGCGACGAGGCGCAGGTCCGCGAGGCCGATGGGCGGCAGGTCGAGCTCGATCTGGAAAGGCGGCGTGCGAACCGTGAGGTGATAGCGCCCCACCTCGAGTCCGACGTGCGAGAAGCGAAACGTGTCGAACCCGTCGTCGCCGTGCTCGCCATCGGCGAGGTCGACGTCGAGCTCGACGCACGGTCGCTCGTCGCGGCCGAGCGGCGCGAGCGCCTGCACCTCGACCTGCAAGCTCTCGAGCTCCCACTCGACGGGCACGAGCAGCACGCCGGACAGGGGAGCCCACTCGATCGTCGGGCGCGGAGCCACGACGAGCGTCGCATCGCTCACCCCGCCCGCCGTGACGGCGACCGTGAGCGCACCGAGTTCGAGCGCCACGCCGCTGCCCTGTTCCAGCTCGGCCGAGAGCGTGTACTCCCCCGCCGCGAGTCCGTCGAACACGAGCAGCGTCGGCGCGAGGAGCGGCGCGGACTGGCGCGGTCGGAGCTCGGGCGCCGCCGTGCGGCGCAGCACCACGGCGACCGGCGCCTCGGGCCTCAAGTCGCCTTCGACGAGCAGCCGCAGCGTTGCGCCGAGCTCGAGCTCGACCCTGCGCTCGGTCCCCGCGCCGACCTCGACCGCGATCGGGGTCCACGCGTAGCCCGGGGCGCCGACGAACAAGGCGGCGGCGCCTTGGGCGAGCCCGGCCAGCGCGGCGAGATCGATCGGCGACGAGAGGCCCTCGGCGACGAGGCCCTCTGCGACGAGGCCCTCTGCGACGAGGCCCTCTGCGACGAGGCCCTCTGCGACGGGGACCGCTGCGCGCTGGAGCGCATCGCTCCGCCCAACTCGGTGCGCTTCCCCGAGCGAACTCAGCAACTCGACGCCCGCGAGCTCGACCCCCGTGCGCGCATCGACGACGTGCAGGAGCGTCGGACGAGCTTCGCGCGCGAGAACCGCGAGCATCGCGTCGGCGGGCTCCGATCGAGTCGGCGCGAGCAGCGCGAGGGCGCGCCCCTCACTGTGAACGTCGGCCACCCCAAGCCACGCCACCCGCGCGGCCTGCGCCGCGCTACATGCCGCTCGCCAGCGCCCGTCCCGCGCGTCGACGCGCACGCGCGCCACGAGCTCCTCTTCCGCGTCGAGCAAGAGCAGCGCGAACTCGCCGCGCGCCGCGGAGTCGACGCGACCGTTGGCGCGTTCGATGGTCAACGTCCCGACGAATTCACCGCGCGCCGCCGCGCCCGAGCGCGCGTCCACGCTCGACTCCTCGTCCATCCGCGGCGCGACATCCGACAGCCCGCTCTCGCTCCGCTCCGACACCAGCTCGGCCACACGCGCGCCGTCGCCCTGAGCACTGCGCTCGGCGATCTCCGCCCCAAGCTCGGGACTTGTGCGGGGAGCGCTGAACCAAAGTACGAAGGCGAGCAGCGCCGCCAACGCCGCGACGCCTGCGCCGAGAACGACTTGTTTCATGGAAGTAGAATCCGCCTCTGGTCGCGCCGCGAGCGACGCGGCGTCGGTCAGAATCCCGCTTCGAGCGGCTACACTCAAGGGAGCGATGCGCGCTCCGGCCCATTCGACGCCCACGAGCCCGGCCGACGACGACTCGGCGCAGGAGCTGCTGCAGCGTCGCGATGCCATTCTGGGCGGTGTGGCGCGCGCCACCGAGCTGATCTCGCAGACCTCGCACTGGCGCGACTGTGCGCAGAAGCTGCTGCAGATCACCGGCGAGGCGACCGGCGTGAGCCGCGTCTACATCTTCGAAATCCGGCGCAATGCCGAGCGCGTCGTGTGCGCCTACCAGACGTTCGAATGGGTGGCCCCGGGCGTCTCGCCCCAGATCGACAACCCCGACCTGCAGGGGATCCCGTTCGAGGCCGCTGGGTTCGGCCGCTGGCTCGCCGCCTTCGAACGCGGCGAGCCCATCTTCGGTGACATCGCGGACTTCCCGCCCGAGGAGCAGCCGATTCTGGAGTTCCAGCAGATCCTGTCGCTGCTCGTCCAGCCGATCCGCGCGGGCCGCCACCTCTGGGGCATGATCGGCTTCGACGCCTGCGCACGACCCCAACGCTGGGAGCGGGTCGAGATCGACGCGCTGCGCATCGCGGCGGTCGCCTTCGGTGCCGCCGTGCAGCGTGAGGAGCGCGAAGCGGCGCTGCAGCAGATGCAGCGCGTCGAAGCGCTCGGCCGCATGGCGGGCGGCGTGGCCCACGACTTCAACAACGTGCTGACCGTGGCCTCCGGAGCGACCGAGATGCTCGCGGGCGAGCTCGGCGGGCGAGGCGTGCTCGACACGTCCTCGCAAGAGCTGATCGAGGCGCTCCAACAGGCGCTCGCCCAGGGCGCAGGCCTGACGCGGCGCCTGCTGCAGTTCAGCCGCCAGCGGCAAGGACAGCCGCGCGACGTCGAGGTGTTCGAAGCCCTGCGCGCCGCGACGCCACTGCTGCGCCAGATTCTCGGGCACGAGATCGCGCTCGAGCTGCGCGCAAGCCCCGGCACGCCTACGATCCACATCGATCCCGTCGATCTCGAGCAGACGATCCTCAACCTCGTGGTCAACGCTCGCGACGCGATGCCGTCGGATGGGAAGCTCAGCCTCGAAGTGGACCACTTCGAAACGGCCGAAGACCACGTCGGCCCCGACGGCGTTCCGCCCGGCCGCTGGGTGCGCATCTGCGTGCGCGACACTGGCTGCGGCATGAGTGCCGAGGTGAGCGAACGCATCTTCGAGCCCTTCTTCACCACCAAGGCTTCCGACCGCGGCACCGGACTGGGACTCTCGACGGTGTTCGCCATCGTCCACGGTCAGGGCGGCCGCATCGCGGTCTCGACCAGCCCCGGCAAGGGCTCTGAGTTCCGCCTCTACTTCCCAACCACTAGCGGCCGCTGAGTTCGGTCGCCGCGCGTCCAAGCGGGCCCCCGACACGCTTTTTTCTAGTACCCCTGCCCGCTCGGTGGTAGAACCCTGATCCGACAACGGACCGCGACCGCCTCGCGCAGCGTCGCTTTCGCACGCCCCATGAACACGTTCGTGTCAGCCACCCGACGCCTCTGGCGAGCACGACGAGCGCAGGTGCGCCCGACGGTGAGCGCTGTGCAGATGCCGACGATGGTGGGCAGTGCGCGCGAGGACGCTCCCGCCGCAGTGGTGGTGTTCTTGGTCGCCCTGCCGCTGTGTCTGGGCATTGCGCTGGCTTCCGGTGCGCCGCTCTTCTCGGGCGTCATCTCCGGCATCGTCGGTGGCATCGTCATCGGCATCCTGAGCGGCTCGCAGTTGATGGTGAGCGGGCCAGCCGCGGGTCTGACGGCGATCGTGGTGAGCGCGATCGCGACGCTCGGCTCCTATCCAGCGTTCCTGATGGCGGTCGTGCTCTCCGGCGGCGTGCAGCTCGTCCTCGGAGCCCTGCGCGCGGGCGCGATCAGCTACTACTTCCCCTCGGCGGTGATCCGCGGAATGCTCGCGGCGATCGGCCTGATCCTGATCCTCAAGCAGCTGCCCCACGCGGTCGGCTGGGACCACGATTTCGAGGGCGACGAGTCCTTCGTGCAGCCTGACGGCGACACGACCTTCACGGCCATCGGCCACGCGCTGCACGCGATCACGCCGGGCGCGCTCCTGATCGCGGCGGTCTCGCTCGCGCTGCTCATCGCGTGGGACACGACCGGGCTCAAGCGCCTGAAACTGCTGCCGGGGCCGCTCGTGGCAGTGCTCGTCGGGGTCGGAATCAACGCCGCGTTGCAGCGTTCGGGCTCGAACTGGACGCTACTCGCCGAGCATCTGGTGCAGCTGCCGATCGCGAGTAGCGCGGGCGAGTTCTTCTCCTTCTTCACGCTGCCGGACTTCTCGGCGGCGGCGCGGATGGACACTTGGCGCGTCGCCGTGACGCTCGGCGTCGTGGCGAGCCTCGAGACGCTGCTCAGCCTCGAAGCGACCGACCGCATGGACACGCACAAGCGCGTGTCGCCACCCAATCGCGAGCTGTGCGCGCAGGGCGCCGGCAACGTGCTGTCCGGCCTGATCGGTGGCTTGCCGATGACCGGCGTGATCGTGCGCAGCGCCGCCAACGTCGACGCCGGAGGGAAGACCCGACTGGCCGCGATCCTGCACGGCGTGCTGCTGCTCTTGGCCGTCGTCGCCATCCCCGCGCTGCTGAACGCGATCCCGCTCGCCTCGCTCGCGGCGGTCCTGCTCTACACGGGCTTCAAGCTCGCGCACCCGCGCATCGTTCGCGCGATGTGGGGCCAAGGCTGGAAACAGTTCGTGCCCTTCGCGGCGACGATCGCCGCGATCCTCTTCACCGACCTGCTCGTGGGCATCGCGCTCGGCCTCGCCATGGCCTTCGCCTTCATCCTCCTCGACGAGGTGCGCTTCGAGTGCTTCACCGTGACGAGCCCGCCCGGCGCCGTGCTCAAGCGCGTGCAGCTTCAGGAGCAGGTCTCGTTCCTGAACAAGGCCTCGCTGGCCAAGCTGCTCGCGAGCCTCGAGCCCGGCGATCGCCTCGAGATCGACGGCTCGAGCTGCCGCGTGATCCACCACGACGTGCTCGAACACTTGGCCGAATTCCGGTCGCAGGCGCTCCAACGCGGCATCGACCTGCGCGTCGTTGGCATCGACCTTCCGACTCCGCCGCCCGGTCACTGACCTGCTCGAACACCGCCATGGAGTACATCCGTCGACTCTTTGCCCAGAATCGCGACATCGTCGCCGACATCTCCAAGCACGACCCCGAGTTCTTCTCGAAGCGCGCTGGCAAGCAGGAACCACACTTCCTGTTCATCGGCTGTGCCGACAGTCGCGTGCCGATCGAGACTCTGACCGGGGTCGCGCCGGGCGAGATGTTCGTCCACCGCAACATCGCCAACCAGGTGCGGAGCGTCGATCTCAACTTGCTGTCCGTGCTGCAGTACGCGGTCGAAGTGCTCGACGTGGAGCACGTGATCGTCTGCGGGCATTACGGCTGCGGCGGCGTCAAGGCGGCCATGGGCGACCAGAGCTACGGCCTCGTCGACCACTGGCTGGCCGGCATCCGCGACACGTGCGTTCGCCACGAGAAGGAGCTGGCGCGCCTAGGCGACGACGAGCGCCGCTTCGAGCGCATGGTCGATCTCAACGTGCTGCGACAAGTCCACAATCTCGCGCGCACGCCGATCGTGCAGAGCGCGTGGAAGCGCGGCAGACGCCCGATGCTCCACGGCATCGTCTACGACATTCACGACGGCCTGCTGAAGGAACTCGTGATGCAGGTCGACGGCAACGACCGCGCCAGCGAGCTGCTCACGACGCAGCGCGGCTCGGTCGGCGACTAGCGCCACAGCCGGGCGAGCAGGACGGGGCGAGCAGGACCGAGCACGCAGGCCGCGCCGGACTGGGGGCTGGAGCGCGGGCGTGGATTCGCCCGCCCCGATTCGCCCGCCCCGATTCGCCCGCCCCGATTCGCCCGCCCCGATTCGCCCGCCCCGATTCGCCCGCCCCGATTCTGACGTCGTGGCCCCCCAGACAGGCCGCCGCGGCGGGCTTCGGACGGTTTCTTCGACAGAACCTGACCGTGGCTGGGCGGCTTTCACGTGGCTTTACAGAAAGTCCTGATATTCACGTGCCTGCCGACGCCCGCCCGATGCCTGCGCGGTGCGCCCCCACGGCAGCTCACGCCATGTCCCACCCCACTTTCGCCGTCGCGCTGTGCCTTTGCCCCGCTGCCGTCTCCGCGTCCGCGCGGGCGCAGTCCGCGACATCCGTCGAGGCCAGCGCCTCGAGCGTTGCTTCCTTCGAAGCCTCGGTCAGCGCCCTGAAGCAGGACTTCGAGGCGCGCTTGGCCGCGCTCGAGGCTCAACTGGCCGAGCAGAAGGTCGCGCGCGAGGCCGCCGAGAAGGCCGCCAAGTCGAAGTGGTACGAGAAGATCGGGCTGCGCGGCTACACCCAGTTGCGCGCCACCTCGCTCTTCAACCAAGACCACACTCCAAACCTCGTCGTGCCCGCTGACAGCTCGGTGAGCGAGACGGAGACCCTCCTGATCCGCCGGGGCCGGTTCATCTTCTCCGGCGATGTCAGCGAGCATGTGTTCCTCTACGCGCAGTTCGACGCCTTCGGCTCGGTCGGCGGCTCGGGCGACAAGGGCCTGCAGGCGCGCGACCTGTACGCGGACATCGCGCTCGACGCGGACAAGGAATACCGCTTCCGTGTCGGGCAGTCGAAGGTGCCCTACGGCTTCGTCAACCTGCAGTCGAGCCAGAACCGCGCGCCGATGGAGCGCGCCGACGCGCTCAACTCCGCGGTCGAGGGCGAGCGCGACCTCGGCGCGTACTTCTACTGGGCGCCCAAGGAAATCCGAACGCTGTTCCGCGACCTCGTGCGCAAGGGCCTGAAAGGCTCGGGTGACTACGGCGTGCTCGGCTTCGGCGCCTACTCCGGCCAAGGCCTCAATCGCTCGGACCAGAACAACGAGTTCCACTGGCTCGGCCGCGCGACCTATCCCCTGCAGTTCGACAACGGACAGATCCTCGAGCTCGGCGCGCAGGCCTACACGGGCGACTTCGTGGTGAGCACGCAACAACTGGGCTCCGGCGCTGGCGCCGTGACGCCGACGGCCAAGGCGGGTGGCCTCGACGACGAGCGCGTGGCCCTCTCCGCGGCGCTCTATCCCCAGCCTCTGGGCTTCGAAGCCGAGTGGACGTGGGGCAAGGGGCCGGAGCTCAACAACACGCTCACGGCGGTCGAGGTCGAGTCGCTCCAAGGCGGCTACCTGCAGGTCAACGCGCTGATCGAGACCTCGAAGGGACCGCTCTTTCCGTTCGCGCGCTGGAACTACTTCGACGGCGCGCGCAAGTTCCGCGCGAACGCCCCCTCGAACGAGATCAACGAGCTCGACGTCGGCTTCGAGTGGTCGCCGTGGCCGGAGCTCGAGCTCACCGTCATGTACACGCACACGTTCGAACGCACGAACACGACGGACACCTCCGGACCGGGCTTCTACGCGCGCACCGAGGACGCCGACCGGCTCGCCTTCCAACTGCAGTGGAACTACTGAGGCGCGCGGGAGAACGCCGACTCGGAAACAAGTGCGTTGAGCGCCGAAGCGCGGGCTTCGCGGGAGGCCTGCGGGGCGCTGCCGCGGCGCGGTCGCGCCACGGGGCCCCTGGGAGGGGCGCGGCGCGGGTCGGGTCTGGATTTCGGGCTGCGCACTTGCGCTCATTGTGGCGGATGCGCTGGCACGGCTACTAGATGACGGCTCGCTCGGCTCGACCCGTGATCCTCGAGATCTCGGTCGTGAAAGCTGCGCGAGCCAGCGGCGACCGGCCGACTCCCTCCGGCCGCTGGCGTTGGAACGGGAGTTGCGCATGCGCCGCCGAGCAGGCAGCTCGCAGTCGCCGCCTGCGCGAGCAGCGCCCACCACCAACTCCCCCAACGACACCCGATGAAACCCATCGCAGCCCCCCTCTCCCTCCTCGCCCTTGCCCCAGCCGCCTTCGGGCAGGCCCAACCGATGCCGTCCACGCCGGAGCTGCCGGGCTACAAGCTGGTGCGGCAGGACGAGGACTGGTCGAAGTTCGTCGAGACGCCGGGCGGGGATTTCTTCGACCCGCTCAAGCACGTCAAGCTCGGCGACGCGGGCTGGCTCTCCATGGGTGGCCGCATCGAGGCGCGCACGGAGAGCTGGGACGGGTTCGGGTTCGGTGGGACCGCGCCGACGGGTGCGAGCCGCAAGAACAGCGACATCTTCACGCTCTCGCGCATGCTGCTGCACGCGGACCTGCATGCGGGCGAGCACCTGCGCGCCTACATCGAGGGCATGAGCGCGCAGAGCACCGATCGCGACCTGCAGGGCGGTCGGCGCATCACGGACATGGACACGCTCGAGGCGCAACAGGCGTGGTTCGACCTCAAGACGACGGTCGGCGACGACAAGCTCCGCCTGCGCACCGGGCGCCAGAGCTTCGGCTTCGGCAACCAGCGCCTCGTGAGCTCGCTGCCGTGGGCCAACACCCTGAACCGCTGGGACGGCTTCACGGCGCTGTGGAACCACGGCGGCTGGGCGGTCAACGGCCTGCTGACGTGGTACGTGCCCGTCGACAAGACCGAGCCGAACGAGGTCGATGAGGATCGCGCGCTGTACGGAATCTACGCCACGCGGGCGCCGCAGCCCGGCGGCACGGGCCTCGACCTGTATGTACTCGGCACTACGCGCGCCAACGTTGCCATCAACGACACGCCCCCGACTAGCACGCCCCCAGCGGACGAGCGTCGCCACACGATCGGCGGCCGCAGCTGGGGCACCTTCGCCGAGCGCGGCGACTGGGAAGTCGAAGGCGGCTGGCAGGTGGGCACGATCGGCGACGCGGACGTGAACGCGTGGTTCCTCACCGGCGTCGCGGGCTGGAAGCTCGACACCGAATCGCTCTCGCCGCGCATCTTCGGCGGCTTCGACCTCGCCAGCGGCGACCGCCATCCGGGCGGCGACGTGCAGACCTTCCACCAGCTCTATCCGCTCGGCCACCTCTACCTCGGCTACGCCGACACGGTCTCGCGCCAGAACATCGCAGCCGCGCACCTCGGCACGAGCATCAAGCCGGGCCCCGCGACCACGATCTCGCTCACGGTGCACACGCTCAACCTGATGAGCGACCAAGACGCGATCTACCAGCTGAACGGCTCGGTCTCGCGCAACGCTCCCGCCGGCGGCTTCGACTCCACGCACATCGGCGAGGAAGTCGACCTGCTCGTGCAGCACCGCCTCTACCGCCACCTCGATCTCTACGGCGGCTACAGCCACGTCTTCACCGGCGCCGCCGTCGCGGAGACGGGCGCGGCCGACGACATCGACTTCCTGTTCCTCGGGATGATCTTCACGTTCTGAGCGCA
>VGZD01000057.1 GCA_016872715.1 Planctomycetota bacterium | reverse complement strand
CCAGCGCTGGTCGAGCTTCTCGACCATCCCGCCGCTCACCATCAACGCCGAACAGATCCGTGAGGCCTTCGCGATCATCGATCGCGGGCTCGACATCACCGACGCGGCTTTCGAAGGCTAATCCACGGGCGAACACGCAGGGGACCAACTCGATGCAACGGGATGAAGCGCACGCGGGCGGACCGACGGACCTGCCTGCGGATGTCCTCGCCAGTCCGCTCTACAACGCCGACCTCGCGCCCGTCCCCCCCGCGCGCCGCAACTGGAGCACCTACAACTTCGCCGCGCTGTGGATTTCCATGGCGCACTGCATTCCGACCTACACGCTCGCGGGCGGCCTGATGGCGGTCGGAATGAATTGGTGGCAGGCGCTGGCGACGATCGGCCTTGGAAATCTGATCGTGCTCATCCCGATCCTCCTCAACGCCCATCCCGGCACGAAGTACGGCGTGAGCTTTCCGGTGCTCGCCCGCGCCAGCTTCGGCACGGTGGGGGCGAACGTGCCCGCGCTGCTCCGAGCGCTGGTGGCCTGCGGGTGGTTTGGAATCAACGTCTACATCGGCGGCGAGGCGCTCAAGACGTTCCTGTGCACGTTCTGGCCTTCGTTCGCGCGGCTCGCCGAGGGCACGACGCTCGCGGGCCTCTCGGTGCCCAGCGCGATCACGTTCCTCATCTTCTGGGCGCTGAACATCCTCATCGTCTACCGCGGCATGAACGCCGTGCGCGTATTCGAAAACTGGGCCGCGCCGCTGGTCTTGGTGCTCGCCGCCGCGCTCCTAGGGTGGGTGGTGGACCGCGCCGACGGGCTTGGCCCGCTGTTCTCCCAGCCCTCGAAATTCCCGACGCTGGGCGAGTTCTGGCCGGTGTTCGTGATTTCGCTCACGGGCATGATCGGCTTTTGGAGCACGCTCGCGCTGAACATCCCCGACTTCACGCGCTTCGGACGCGGCCAGCGCGAGCAAGCCCTCGGTCAGGCGCTCGGCCTGCCCACCACCATGATCGCGTTCTCCGCCATGGCGGTCGTGATCACGAGCGCGAGCACCGCGATCCTGCCCGAAGCCAACCTGAGCGAGCTGTGGAACCCCGAGTACCTGCTCGGCGTGATGACCTCGCCCGAAACCCCCTCGGGCCTCAGAGCTCCCCTGATCCCCGACGCGGCCACGCGCGCGATCGTCGCCGTGGTCGCCGTGTTCGGCATCGTGATCGCGACGCTCTCCGTCAACATCGCCGCCAACGTCGTGAGCCCCGCTCAGGATTTCGCCAACCTAGCCCCGCGCCACATCTCGTTCCGCACCGGCGGCCTCATCACGGGAATCCTCGGCATCCTGTGCATGCCATGGAAACTGATGGCCGACCCCGCGACCTACCTCGACGGCTGGCTCGGCGGCGTCGGCGCCCTGCTCGGCCCCATCGCCGGCATCATGATCGCCGACTACTGGCTCGTGCGCCGCCGCCACCTCGACGTCCACGAGCTCTTCCGCCCCTCCGGCGCCCACGCCGGAATCAACCCGCCCGCCATGCTCGCCCTCGCCCTCGGCCTCCTCCCCAACCTGCCCGGCTTCCTCACCCGCATCGGCGCCCTCGACTCCGCCCCGCACTTCTTCACCGCCATCTACCCCTACGCCTGGTTCTCCGGCGTCGCCCTCTCCGCCCTCCTCTACACCCTCCTCACCCCCCGCCGCGCTACCATTCCCCCCCCAACGCACCCGTAGCTCAACTGGACAGAGCATCGGTCTTCGGAACCGAGGGTTGTGGGTTCGAATCCCCCCGGGTGCACCCCTCAGGCCCTACAACGGCCATGGTCCCGCACGGAACAGCACGCTGCGGCACCCCTTCCCGGTAAGAAATCCGGCAAGAAAAGGAAGTTGCATGTGTCCCCGTCCGCCGCACCCGCTCGTCCTCCGCGGGCGCCTTGGGACGCTGGGGACGGTAGCTCGGCAGCACCTCCAGCGCGCGCCGCTCGTCGTCCGCTCCGAGGTGCGAGTACACGCCCAAGGTCAGCCGCGGATCGCTGTGACGCATCAACGCCTGCGCGATCCTCGGCGCCACGTTCGCGCGAGCCAGCAGCGACGCGAAGGTGTGCCGCAGAGAGTGGAAGTCGTTCACACGCCCCTGCTCGTCCTCGCTCGCGATGCCCGCGCGCTCCAGGTCCTCGCGCAGCATCTCCGCTGCACGCCAGCCCTTGGGCAGGTCGAACAGCTTGGCGTTGGGATGACGCCCGCGAACCTGCTCCGCCAAGAGCGCCGCCGTATCCGCGCGCAGCGGCAGCAGCGCATCACGCCTGTTCTTCGCATGCCGCGCCCGAACCGTGAGCGACTCGGCTCCTTCGGCCAGCTCGAGATCGGCAACCTGCAGCGAAGAGATCTCGGCACTGCGCAGTCCCGTCTCGAGAGCCACGCGGTAGATCGCTGCTCGCCGTTGGCACAGAAGTTCGTTAGAAGCGCGTGGCGCTCACGTGCGGCCAGTGCGTGAAGCTTGGACCGGCACGTGTAGAATCCTTGACCTAGCAACGTCGTCGATGGAGCAATATCCATATGAGATCGATACTTGCGGTGTGTCTCTTCATCGTGGCCGGGACCCTTGGTACCGCTCTCGCCGCACCGGCGAGGCGGGTCGCGAGTGCGGTCGATCAGTGCCAAACGGGAGTGGCTCCGGATTCCGACAAGGTGGACTGCCTGAGCCCGTGTTCTTCTCAGTGCCAAACGCGCGTCCCGATACCGCTTCCTGGCGTATTCGGTGCGACGTACACCTACTGCTACTGCACGAATGGCGGGCCCGCTGAGCCGCGCTGTTGCCACGCCATCCGGGTGCGGCTCGCGGATGGATCCTACTACGCGCAGACCAAGGGCCCGTGTGGCATTAGCTCGTGTCCGGACGGCGTAACTTGCTCTCTAGGTCTGAATGAAGAGACGGGTTACAGCGTCGGGTTGTGTGTCTCCTACTAGAGCCATGCTCCACGCCACTTTGTCGCGAAGCCGGCTTGGGCGGTTGAGTGTCGGGTTGGCCCTGGTCGCCCTCGCTCTGGCGGCCTTCCTTCGACTGCGCGGCGACGCTGGTGTTCCGGCTCGATCCACGAGCGAACGGTCTGAGCCGCACGGCCCGGGCATCGTTGAATCCGGAACCGAACGGAGCGATCTACGGCTCCAAGTCGAGGCCCCGCAATCGGCCGCGGTCGATCGGCCTCTCAGTCAAGGATATTTGATCGCCCGCGTTCGCGGCCCATCGTCCGAATGGGCTGCGGATGCGCGGGTTGAGTTGGTGATCCACGGTTGGCCGGCCGGCGGGGGCGCGACCGACGTTGTCGGATGCTTCCGGGTGGCCGAGCTGCCCACCGAGCCAACCGTCGTGTTTGCTCGACAGGGGCCGCTGCTCGGGCGAGCCTTGTGGGAACCATCGACGACAGACGGGACGCCCGAGCCGGTGCTTGTTGACCTACGTGCGGAAGGCACGATCGCAGGCGTTGTCGTGCACGGGGTTGATCGACGCCCGATGCCGAACGCACGGGTGATGGCGTACCCCGCTGCCCTGCGGCCTCGCTCGCTCGCGCGCGAATCGCGCTCGACGTTCGCTGTTGAAGCTCAGGCCGATGAACTTGGGCGCTTCGAGCTGTTCGGGCTTACTCCAGAAACGGAGTACAGTATTCACGCAGCTGTCGATGGCCATCTAACCGACTCAGTCGGGGTGCGCGCTACGGCGATCACCTCGGAGATGCCCGAGGCAGCCGCTACGATCGTTGCGGTTGAAGTGCTGCCAGTGTTTGGAGTTCTTGCGCAGTTTGTTGATGCCGGGAGTGGGGTTACACTTCCAGACACGCTCGCGCAGTTCTCGAACATCGGAGTGGAGTCTCGGCCGGGAGAGCTCATCACTCTCAGTGGACTGGCGCTCGACGAGTTGGGTCTTCCGGAGTCAGTCGCCCTGGGAACTCAAAGGGATGGGATTCGCGTGTTCTTGTTCCGCGTCGTGTCGATCGAGGCTCCGAGCGAGCCGCTCGTCCTAACGGTTGACGCGATTGGCTTCGCGCCCGCGCGGTCTGTGCTACCGGTTGAGAAACTCTCGCCGCAAATGTCTGCGCAGGTCGTGCCACTCTTTTCCACGCTAGGCTCGCATCATCCTGTGACGCTCCGAATCGCCGGATGCCCTGGAATTCGGGAGCCTCGACCTCCGCCGCCGTACCAGTTACACCTGGATTCCAGTGGTTTGGGAGTTCGGTCCTGCTTTGTGCACCTCGACTCGAACCACGAAGTCCACCTCGCCCTACCGTCTGGAGATCACCGCATGCGGTTCGTGGCGGGTGGTGGTGCCGTTACCCTGCCCGCAGGGGATCCAGGAGCTTGGCTGGACTTCAACGTGGCGGGGGCGACCACGGTAGAGCTTCGGTGGCCCCAGTATCTGAGCGGCGTGACGCTCGACGTCAGGGAAGCTGACGGATTCCCCGCCAGCGGCGTGCTTTCGGTCTATTGGAGTATGGAATCCGCAGCCGAGGACTCTCCGCTTGCGGCTAGTGTCCCTCGGACGGCTCGTGCTGTCATGTTTGTCGAGCCACCTTACTGGCTGCCGAACCTGCGACCCGGGTCGTATCGAATCTGGCTGGATAAGCCCATGTCTGGACCGGGATATAAAGTTGACGTGCCAAGATTCGACGCGCACGAGTCACGTGTTCATCGCGTGCGGCTAGACCGACGTTAGTTGGCTCCGCGGATGGAACTCCAAGCGAATGACGTTCGCCCCCCGGTGTCAGCGGAGATGTCGCGTCATCGGCTGAGGGGGCCCGTCGCGGCGCGCGGCGGCGGGGCGGAATCAGAGGCCGCAGACGAGGGTGGCGAGGCCGGTGGCGGAGATGGCGGTGCCGGCGAGGGTGTGGGACCAGCGGTCGAGGGCGGCGAGGCGCAGGGTGGAGAGGCCGGTGTGGGCGAGGCTGACGAGGGTGAGCATGGTTGCGATCGTGGCGAGCGCGAAGACGAGGGCGGTGCAACTGGCGAGGGCGAACTCGCCTTGGCTGAGGGGCAGGAAATAGAGCGGGATCAGGGGTTCGCAGGGGCCGAGGACGAAGAGCGTGAAGAGGGTCCAGAAGGTGGCGCTGCGGCGCTTGGGGCGGAGTTCGCTGGGCGCGTGCTCGTGCTCGTGGGCGCCGTGGGGATGGACGTGCATGTGGCCGTCGTGGGAGTGGAGCGCGAGGCCGGCGCGCGAGCGGAGCGCTTGGCGCGCGCCCCACAGCGCGTAGACGGATCCGAAGAGCACAAGGCCCCAAGCGGCGAGGTCGCCGCGGCTCGACTCGAAGTCCGCGAGTGCGAAGCTGGACGGGCCGAGGGCGCCGTCGAGAGCGCTGGCGAGCGCGCCGAGGATGAGCGATGAGGCCACGTGTCCGAGCCCGCACAGGGCCGTGATCCACAGCGTGCGTGCGCGACTCCAGCCGCGGGCGCGGGCGAGCATCACGAAGGGCACGGTGTGGTCTGGGCCCGCGGCCGTATGAACGACGGCGATCAGGGCGGCGGAAGCGAGCAGGCTCGCGCTCTGCGCATCGGTGAGCATCGGGCGCCGATCGTAGCGAGGAACGGCGCGCGGCAGATTCGCGCAGCGGCGAATGTTGGTTCGAGTGGCGGCTGGGAACGAGAAGCGTCGCGGCCGAGGATCGCGGCACGCCGCGCCAAGCGGTGGTCGAGCCATGTCGCGCGGAGAATGCGAACGGAAACGTGCTGGGGAGGCAGGAATGGCGCGAGCGAAGGCGCGGCGGGGAGCGTGGGAGGGACGGCGCGCTCGCGCGAGAGTGCAGCACGAGCAGATGGAGCGCGAACCGAGGTGGCGTGCGTGCGTGCGCGCGCGGCGCTGGGCGGTGCGAGCGAGAGAGCGGTGGGGGGGCGCGATGAAGGGAAGATTTCGAGGGTGGTGCGGCGCTGGAAGGCGAGCGGGAGGAGCGGGCGGGAGGAGTGAACGGCGGGGGTGGCGGGGGGAGCGCGGTGGTAGCTCCGAGAGGACGTCGGTATCGTGCGCGGGATGAGCTTCCCTCGACGGTGGTGGAGTGGTGTGCTGGTGGGTTGGAGCGCCTTTGGAGTGCTGGCTTGTTCGGCGCCGATGCGGGCGACGGGGCGCGGGTTGTTGGAGCCGGTCGGGGCGAGCCATGGGGCGGTCGCGGCGGTGGCGTGGGAATCGGCGAGTGCGCCGAGGGCGGCGGCGAGCGATGCGGGTGGAGCGCTCGGAACGACGCACGTCATGCTCGGAGTGCAGGAGCTCGACGATGCGGATTTCTGGGAGCCGCTGGAGTCGAGCGTGACGATGGCGCTCGACAGCTCCTACGAAAACCTCGACGACTGGATCGGTTTCGAGTGGGGCGGGAGCGTGTACTTCAAGGAGGGGGATCGGGCGACGGATGGCCCCGCGACGCCGGGGGTGCTCGACTACAACCTCGCCTCGGACCTCGAGATGTACGAGGCGTCGCTCGGCATGCGGCGCACGTTCCTGCGCACGACGTCGCTGCGTCCCTACATCGGCCTCGGAGCGACCGCGATCTACTACGAGGCCGAGCAGATCGAGAGCGGGCCGCCCGTTCCGCCGGCGATCGACGACCATCGAGCGCGCATCAACCACAAGCGCATGACCTTCGGCCTCTACGCGCACGCGGGGTTCGAGCTGCAGCTCGGCCAGAACTGGATGCTCGGCCTCGACCTGCGCGCGCTGCGCGGCACGGACCTGCCGGAGATGTTCGGAAACGGCGACGTGGACTACGACCGCGCGAGCTTCTTCGTCGGGTTCGGCGGCTGAGCGCGCGCGAGATCGCGGGAGCACTGGCGATCGACCGAGCGCGACTGAGCGCGCGAAAGCTAGCGCCGCATTCCGACCGTCAGGAGTAGGTCGCGCTTGGAGAGCGTTCCCACGAGCATGCGGCCGCCGTGGCCGTCGACGACGGGCAGGCGCTCGCCATAGTGGCGCATCAGTTGATCGAGCGCGACGCCGACGGTCGAATCGACTTCGAGAAACGGGAATTGTGGATCCATGAGCTCCGACGCGATCACCAATCGTGCGAGGCTCGAGTCCGCCAGCGAGCCCTTGATGTCGTGCAGGCTGACCGCGCCGAGGAAACGTCGCTCGGCGTCGACCACGTACACGTAGTTGTGGCGGTGGTTCACGAAGTGCGTCACGAGATCCGCGAAGGGCGTGTCGTCGCGCACGGTGACCGGCGGGGGACGCACGAGCTCGCGGATCGTGGCGTCTTCGGGGCGAGCTAGCGTCGCCCGCGGACCCTGGGACGCGAGGCGCGGCGCGTACATCGACTTGGGTTCGATCGCGCGGGCGGTGTAGTACGCGACGACGCAGGCGAGCATCAGCGGCAGCACGATGCCGTAGTCGCGCGTCATCTCGAACAGCATCAAAATCGCCGTCAGCGGCGCGTGGGTGACGCCGGCGAGGAACGAACCCATGCCGACGAGCGCGTAGGCGCTCGGACTCGCGCTGTGCGTGGGCATCTGCGCGTGAACGAGCTCGCCGAACAGCGCTCCGCAGGCCGCTCCGACGAACAAGGTCGGCGTGAACACGCCGCCGACGGCGCCGGAGCCGACGGTGGCGATCGTCGCCGCGAACTTGCACACGAGCACCATGGCGACGCTCTGCCAGAGCCATCTGGAACCGAGGATCGCGTCGATCGACGAGTAGCCGTTGCCCCAGACTTCCGGGACATAGAGCGAGAAAATCCCGACGATCGCGCCGCCCACGGCCAGACGCAGCGGCAGCATCGGCACGGCGGAGACGAACAGCGACTCGCTGTCGCGCAGCGAGCGCACGAACCACGGCGCGACGGCGCCGAGGAGCATGCCGAGCACCATGTAGGGTCCGAGCTCGACGTAGCTCACGAGCTCGAAGTGCGGAATCTCGAACAGCGGCGCGCCGCCGAGCAGCGCGCGCGTGGCGAGTGTCGAGACGACGGAGGCGAACACGAGCGGGCCGAAGCTCTCCATCGCGATCGTGCCGAGCACGATCTCCGCGACGAACAGCGCACCGGCGATGGGGACGTTGTAGGCGCTGGCGATGCCGGCCGCGGCGCCGCAGGCGACGAGCAGTTGCAGGCGCGGGCGCGGCAGCGCGCGTCGACGGCCGATCCACGACGCGAGCATCGACGAGAGCTGGGCCATCGCGCCCTCGCGACCGATCGAGCCGCCGCTGGCGACGCTCAGGAGCGACGCCGTGCTCTTCACGAGGCTCGGCCGCACGCGGATCGTGCCGTCGCCGAGCGAGACGGCCTCCATGTAGTCCGTGGAGGGCTGCCCCTTGGCGAGGTGCGCGCCGAAGCGAATGACGAGGCCCGCGGCGAGGCCGCCCACCGCAGGGATCACGACCCGTTCCCACTTCGCGATGGAGGCCGCGCCAGCGACGAGGTCGCCCTCGACGTCGAAGGCCAGCTCCTGAACGCGCTGCGCGAGCCAGCGGAACGCGACCGACACCAGCGCGCCGCACAGGCCCACCACTCCGGCCCAGATCAGCGTGAGCTGCAGGTCGCTCGGACGCAGAGCCTCGACGAGGCGGAGACGCGGGGCGCGGCGCATGCGGGGCGCGGAGTCTAGCAGGCGCACTCGCCCGAGAACTCCTACGCGCAGTCGGAGTTCGGCGCGAGCCCGCGCAGGAGCTTGCGACGCGCGCGATCGAAGCGGCTGCGGTGCGAGGAATCGCTGCCGCCCAGCCGGGCCGCGATTTCGGGGAAGTCGCAGCGCTCGTAGACGTGCAGGATCACGACCTCGCGCTCGAGCGGATCGAGGCGCGCGAGCTGCCGGTCGACCTGCTCGCGGCCCGAGACTTCGCGGCTGGGCGTGCGCGGGTCGCGCTCGCGCAACTGCGAGGGCAAGTAGGAGTCGGAGAGCGGCTCGTGCACCAGTCGGCCGCCGCGCTTGTGCGCGAGACGGCGGCTGACTTCATCGGCGATCACGCTGTCGATCATCGAACGCACGTAGCCGCGGAAGGCACCGACACCGCGCGACTCGAAGCGACCGCTCTGAACCGTCTCGCTGCACATGGCGCGCATCAACGCATCGCCGGCGATGTCCTGCGCCGTGAGCTCGACGCCGCCGCGGCGAAAGCGCGGGTTGGCGCGCACCGCGCGCTCGAGCCAGAGCAGGAGCGCGTTGCAAGCGTCGCTGACGCCGCCGTGGCGGACGATCTCGAGCGTGGAGAGGCCGGGGGCGAGCGGATCGAGCGGCATGGGGGCCTGTGCCCACCGATGCTAGCGCGAATTCTCCACCGCGCGACTGCTCCAGACGCGCAAAGTTCCGTCGGCGCCTCCGGTCGCTAGGTCGCGGCCGTCCAGACTCCACGCGAGGCTCCCCAGCCAGCCCTGCTCGTCGCGAATCCACAACACGCACTCGCCGCTGCGCGTGTCCCACAGGCGCACGCGGCCGTTTTCATCGGCGCTGGCGAGCCGCGCTCCGTCCGGCGACCACGCCACCTCCAGCACGCCCATCTCGTGGCCGATGAGCTCGCGCTCGACGACGCCGGAGTCGGGATTCCACAACAGCGTGCTGGTGCGCACCGTGTGGTCCCAGTCCGCGCCACACGAGGCGATGGTGCGGCCGTCGGGGGACCAGCGCGCGGCGCGCACCGGCTGACGGTGGGCCGTGAAGACACGCTCGCAGTTGCCGCTGGCGAGATCCCAGATGCGCACGCTGCCGTCGAAGCCCGCGCTCGCGAGCCGACGACCGTCCGGCGAGACGTCGACGGAGTTGATGCGCGGGTGCGTGTGACCCTCGAGGGAGCGCCGCAGCGCTCCGGTGAGCGCATCGCGCAGCTCGATCCGGCCGTCGTGACGCGCGAGTGCGAGCGTGCGCGAGTCGTCGAGGAACGCGAGCTCCAACACCGAGGCGGAGGGCGCGACGAACGAGGACACGCGCGCGTAGGTGGTCGCATCGTGCACGTGAAAGCCGCTGATTTCGCCGTATTCGGGCGGATAGTGCGTGTCGGCCGTGGCGAGCCAGCGTCCGTCGGGACTCCACGCGACCGAGTAACATCCCTTGAGATGCTGCTCGGCGGCGGTGGAGAGGTTCGCGCCGCTGCGCCGATCGAACACGCGCAGCAAGCCGTCGCGGCAACCGGTCGCGAGGCGCTGGCCGTCGGGAGAGTAGTCGAGTCCGAGGATCCAGTGGGGGTGCCTCGTGCGGCGCAGCGCCGTCTCGCTCGCGAGGTCCCACTCGCGCACCGTGCCGTCGAGCGAGGCCGTGAGCACGCGGCCGGGGCTCGAAAAACTGACGAACGTGATGCGGTCGCGATGGCCGAAGCGCTGCGCGAGATGGGCGCCGGTGCGCGCGTCCCAGAGGTGCAGGCTGCGATCCCAGCCGCCGCTCGCGAGCCGCTCACCGCCGCGCTCGAACGCGACCGCCGTACCCGGAAACGGCCGACCCTCCGGCCCCTTGTGCTCGACGCTCCAAAGCGGCGTGGACTCGTACAGGCGCCGCAACGTCAGCGTGCCGTCCCACGAGAGCACGGCGAGGCGCTCTCCATCCGGCGAGAGCTCGAGGTCGTACAGGCGCTCGCCCTGATACCCGCAGCGACCGATCCACGCGCTCGAGAGACCGTCGATCAGGGTCACCGAATCACCCCTCAACTTGGGCGTCTGCCCCGCGATCAACGCCAGGCGCGTCTGGGGTACGAAGGTCACCGCGTGCGCGCGGCCTTCGCGCGTCCACAGCGGAAACAGCGCGCCGCGCTCGTGGAGCCAGCCGCGGTAGCGGCGCTCGCGTTCGCC
Organism: Planctomycetota bacterium; assembly: GCA_016872715.1. Taxonomy (GTDB): domain Bacteria; phylum Planctomycetota; class UBA1135; order UBA1135; genus F1-120-MAGs118. The sequence continues at coordinate 14,215 of VGZD01000057.1, read as the reverse complement.
GTGGCCGGAGATGACCAGCCGAGCGTCGTGACTGCAGGCGAGCACCGCCACCGCGTCCATGCTCGACGGACCCTCGGCGAGGCGCTCGCCCGCGAGCGTGAAGGCCTCGATGGCTCCGTCCGATCGTCCGACGAAGCAGCGGTCGGCCTGCGGAGCGAGCGCGAGCGCCGTCGCCGCACCTGTGCGAACGCGCAGTTCGCGCTGCACGGCCCCGCTCGCGAGATCGAGCCAGCGCACCGCGCCATCCGCGCACGCCACGACGAGCGCGGGCGGCTCGTCGACGAGCGTCGCCGCGAGAATGGTGGACCCAACATCCGCGAGCACGCGCTCGCTCGAATCGACGCGCAACGCGAGGTGACGCCACTCCCAGTCGGCCGATTTCTCCGGCGTTCCGTCGAGCATGCGCTGGGCCATCAACAGCTCGCCCGAGTCCGCGGCGCTCGCGGCCGCGATCATGCGCGCGTTGCGCTCCGAGGCGCGCGCGAGCTCGCGTTCCGCGTCGGCATCCGAGCGCGCGTCGCGCAGTTGTTCGTTGGAGCGCGTCATCCACAGCGCGACCGACAGCGAGATCACGATCACGGCGGCGAGGCTTGCCGCGGCCAGTCGATTGCGGCGCGTCCACTTGCCGAACTCGGCCAACGCGCCGCTCGCGTGCGCGCGCACGACGCGACCATCGAGCCATGCGTGCAGGTCTTGTGCGAGGTCGCGCGCATCCGCGTAGCGCACGGACGGCTCGCGAGCCATGGCGCGCTCGCAGATCGACACGAGCTCGGCGTCGGCGTGCGGCGCGCGCTCGAGCAGCGAGGGCGGAGGCCCTTCGAGCAAGCGCTCGAGCGTCTTGGACGCGTCGTTTCCGTCGCTCCCGTAGGGCGGCTCGCCGGAGAGCACTTGATAGAGCACCGCACCGAGGCTGTAGACGTCCGTGCGCGGATGCGGCGGCGACACTTCGAGCGCCTGCTCGGGTGCCATGAACGCAGGCGTTCCCACGATCACGCCGCTCGCGGTGCGCAGGCCGTCGTCGCGCTCGAGATCGCCCGCCGCGGCATCGGGCGTCGGCGCGTTCACCGCGCCCATGACCACGACGTCGATGTCCACCGCGTCGATGTCCGCCGCGTCGATGTCCGCCGCATCGAGTCGACGCGCGACGCCCCAGTCGAGCAGGTAGATCTCGCCGAATCGACCGACCTTGATGTTCGAGGGCTTGATGTCGCGGTGAATCACGCCTTGGTCGTGGGCGAAGGCCACTGCCTCGCACACGGCGAGCAAGGCGCGCACGACGCGCGGCAGCGTCCACGTGGCGTCGCGCCGACCGCAGAGCTCGATCACCTCCGCGAGGGTCGGCCCCGGCACGCGCTGCATCGTGAAGTACAGACGGCCGCGCGGATCGAGCCCGAAATGGTGCACGGGGACGATCGAGGGGTGCTCCAGCGTTCCGGTGATGCGGGCCTCGTCGATGAAGCGTCGCACCTGCGTCGCTGTGGGCTCGCGCTCCGCGTCGCCGTGCGGAGCGAGCCGCTTGAGCGCGAGCTCGCGCTTGAGAGCCGGATCCCACACGCGCACGATCTCGCTCATCCCGCCGCGCGCGAGTGCCTCGAGCTCGATCAGCGCGGGGGAAAGCCCCGCGGTGTCGCTCTCGATCTCCGTGAGCAGCTCGTCGCGCAGATCCGTGGAGCCCGCGGGCTCGAGCACGCTCGCGAGCAGTCGCTTGGCTCCGCCCACCGACGCTGCCGCGGCGGCGCGCAGTTCCGCGAGCAACTCGAAGCGCCGCCGCAGGGCCGCGCCGAACTCCGGCGAGTGCCGCTCGAGCCGCGCGAGTTCCGCCTCGACGAGCACGGCGTCGCCGAGCGCGGAAACGCGCTCGTATTCGGCGGCGAGGTCCTCACTCGAAGGCTGCGGGCGGGTCATGGCGGGGCGCACTTCCTCCGCCCCAAGGCGAAGAAACGTCGAGCGGGTCCCGAACGCTCGCGCGAGGCAGGGAGCGCCGAGAGCGCGAGCGCTAGCCCTGGGCGGCTTCGGCGGGCTTGGAGCCCCCAAAGCGCCGCGTCGGAATCACTTCCGCGCGCTCGCGGCAGCGCACGCACTCATCGAAGAAGCGCGTTTCTCCCGCCGGGGTGGCGTGCAGCACCTGACCGTCGTCCTTGGTGTTCCAGGCGATTTTGGGGTTGTCCGTGACCGGGACCCAAGTGTGACCGAAGAGGCGGCAAAAGATGTTCATGACCTGCTCGAAGGCCGCACAGGCTATCGGATCGCGGGGGCCGGGGGTAGGGGGCCGCCGAGGCGCTCGAGTCCGGCCGCGGCGAGCGGCTCGCCCGGTCGCTCGGCGAGTGCGGAGCGGTAGAGCGCAGCCGCCTCCTCCGCGCGTCCCGTGTGTTCGCAGATCACGGCGAGGTTGTAGGCCGCGGCCCAGCCGCCCGCGGCCGCGGAGCGCTCGACGCCCGCGCGGGAGGGACCCTGGGCGAGGCAGGTGCGAAAGCCCGCCTCCGCCGCCTGCACGTCCCCGCAGTCGAGTGCGAGCAGCGCTGCCAAGAAACGCGTGTCGGTCCGCTCGATCGATAGTTCGAGCGCGCCCTCGACCAGCGCGCGCGCCTGCTCGAAGCGTCCGAGCGCGCGCAGGGCGAGGCCGCCGAGCTCGAGCGCGTGGATCGCCCAGTCGTCGTGGTCGGAGGCCAGCCCGAGCGCAGTCTCGAGCGCGCACAGCGCGTCGGCGGACTGACCGGCAGCCGACAGCGTGCGCCCGTATTGGTACCACGCATAGCCGTCCTCCGGGCGAGCTTCGACCTCGCTGGCGAGCATGGCCAAGTTGCGCGCGAGCTTGCCGCGGCGCTCCAACGCCGCGCTGGAATACCCGTGGTGCACGAGGGCAATTCCGGTGTCCGCACGCGGCGGGAGCTCGCCCGCGAGAGTCCACTGCTCGTGGATCCGACCCTCGAAGCGGCCGCGCGAGTCGCGGCGGAAAAAGCGCACGATGTCGGCTTCGGAGGTGTCGCCCGCGTCGAGACGATTGCGGACGCGCACGCGACCGGCGCGTTCGGGAGCTCCGTCCGCGAACGCCAAGAGCCGCGCCCGCAGCTCCTCGGCCGACAGTTCCGTGAGATCGAGCTCCTCGTCGGCGTCGAGCACCAAGATCCAATCGCCCGTGGCGAGCGCGAGCGAGGCATTGCGCGCCGCCGCGAAGTCGCCGTTCCACTCCTCGCGCGCGACGCGCGCTCCGAGTCTCCGCGCGAGCTCGAGCGTTCCATCCTGCGAGCCCGTGTCGAGCACGCACACTTCGTCGACCACGCCGCGCGTGGAACGGATGCAGCGCTCGAGGTTCGCTTCCTCGTCGCGCACGATCATGCACACGCTCAGCTTGGGCATGGCGCTCTCATCGAGCCGCGGACGGGGGGCGCAGCGCCGCGCGCCGCGCGATTCCCGTCCCTGAGACGACCGACGTCAGTTTCCGACGGCCGTGGCGACCGTGGAGAGCAACTGGGCCATCCGGTAGGGCTTGGGCAGCACGAGCGGGGCCGCGCCCGGGACGCCGTCGAGGCTCGCCGCGGGCACGTCCGCGCCACTGCACAGGATCACCGGCAGGGCCGCGTCGCGCCGCCGCAGCTCGCGCAGCACGCCTTCGCCGTCGAGGAGCGGAATGGTCCAGTCGAGCAGCACCGCGCGCACCTCGGCGCCGTGGCGCTCGTGCAGCGTCAAGGCCGCCACGCCATCCGCCGCGAGCGCGACGCGATAGCCCGAGCGCGTGAGCATCGCTTCCGCGATCGCGCGCACGTTGTCCTCGTCATCGACCACCAAGACTAGCGCCCCGTTGCTCATCGTCCGAAGTACTCCCGAAGCTGGCGGCGCAGGTCCGCGGCCGCGTGCGGGTCGACGACGTCGAGCACCGCGAGTTCCCCCGCCGCGAGCTCGCAGCGACCGAGCGAACAGCGCGCGAGCGCGAGGTTGAAGAGCGCGGAGACGTTGCGCGAGTCGAGCCGCAGCGCGCTCTCGTAGAGCGGAACGGCGTCCGCGACGTGCCCGAGTTGGTGCAACGCGTAGGCCGCGTTCACGTGCGCCTCGAGGAACAGCGGCTCGAGCGCGAGCGCTTCGAGAAAGCTCGCCGCGGCCTCCTCGAGCTTGCCCTGCCCGGCCCGCACCTTGCCCATGTCGTTCAGCATCGCCGCGCGCGTGCGCTCTCGGCTGACGATGCGCGCGCGAGCGAGGTCGTCGAGCGCGAGCGCGAGTCCGCGCTCGGAGTAGGCCGTCTCGAGCGCCGCGATGTCCGGCTGGGGAAGCGGCGCGATCCAGCGCCCCCTGAACGGTGTCGCGCGCTCGCGTTGCTCCTCGGGACGCGCTTGGAGCCGCGCGTGGTCGGCGAGCAACGTGGCGACGTCGACGGGCCCCTTGTAGATCACGGCCACGCGTCGCGCGCTGTCGACGAGGAAGCTCGTCGGCACCGGAGTTCGACGCCGACGATCGAGCACGCTGCCCTGCAGCGCATCGAGCGTCTCGAGCGCCTCCACGCTCGCGAATCCCGCGTGCATGGGCCAATCCAGCCGCGTGAGCAGCTCCAGCGCCGCCGCGCGCGTGGTGGTGTCGTCCACGGAGAGTGCGAGCACGTTCAGTCCCGCGGCGGCGAGCTCGTCGGCGCGGGCGGCGAGCGCTTTCAGCTCCGCCGTGCAGGGCGCGCACCAGCTCGCCCACAACGTCACCAAGAGCGGAGGCTCGATGCCGGTCTTGACGTCGGCCGCCTCGCCGTCGGGTGTGAGGATCGCCAGCGGCGGAAGCGGGACCCGCGCCGCGAGAGAAATGCGCGCCACTTCGCTCGGCGTCGCCGTCTTGGCGGCCGCCACCGGCAAGCGCGCCACGGTCAGCGGCGCAACGGGGAGCGCCACGCCGCGGCCCTCCTCCAGCGTGAAGCGCCCGCGCTCCCGCGCGAGTTCAAACTCCTCGAAGCCGACGTTCGACGGCTGGGGCCAACGCACGCGCACGCGCACGGCTCGCGCAGCGCCGAGTCCAAAGTGGATCCACTTGCTCGACTGAGCCAGATAGCCCTCGCCCGCGCGCACGCCCTGCACGAGCGTGCGACCGTCCGAGAGTTCGACCTCCACGCGCGCGCCGATGGCATCGCGATTGCACGTGCGACCGCGCAGCAGGAACTCGAGCGTGCGCGCGCTCGCGGCGCCGCGCTGCAAGAAGACGCGCAGGCGCGGCGAGTTGCGCCCGCAGATCACGAGGTCCGAGCGACCGTCGAGATCCCAGTCGACGCGCGCGACGGCGCGCGTGTCGTCGGGCAAGTCGAGGCCGCTCGGCCCCGAGGCCGTCGCGAAACGACCGTCGCGCGTGTTCAGGAAGGCGCAGTCCTCCTCGCGCCCGCTCCACGAGTGCCCCTCGCGCAGCATGCGGTGGATCGCGACCCAGCCGAGCTCGTAGCTCGCGCGCGAGGTGCGCTGGGCGGGAGTCGGGGAGAGCGACACGACCTGTCGCCAGAAGAAGCTTCACAAGTCCGCCGGATCCTGTCCGGTCACGAAGCCGTTGGGGACGTACAGGTCCTGCCAGCCGTCCTCGTCGAGATCGACGAACAGCGAGCCCCACGACCAGCGCCCCATGGTGACGCCCGCGCGCTCGCTCACGTCCTCGAACGTTCCGTCGCCGCGGTTGCGAAACAGCGAGTTGCCGCGCGCGTGGCGCTGGAACGCCGCGCGCGTCGCCTCGGACTCTTCGGCCTGGAACTGGCGCTGGTAGGCCACGCGCTCGCCCGCCGACGAGAACATGTTGCTGACGTACAGATCGAAATCGCCGTCGAGGTCGTAATCGCCCCAGCTCACGCCCATGCCGGCGGCCATGTCCTCCACACCCGCCTGCGCGGCGACATCGCGGAACGTCCCGCCCTCGTTGCGATAGAGGTTGTTGCGGCCGAAGTCGTTGGCGACGTAACAGTCGAGGTCGCCGTCGGAGTCGTAGTCTTCCCAGCTCGCGGCGAAGCTGAAGCGCCGGTTGTTCTCGTCGAGCCCGCTCTCGCGCGTCGCCTCCACGAAGCGCCACGCGTGAGCGGCGCTCGCCGCGTCGTTGCGCAGCAACGTGTTCGCGCGGCCGTTGTTGGCGTCGTGGTAGGGGAGCGGCGTGACGTTGGCGCTGTCGGGGAGGATGTAGCCGCAGCAGTACAGGTCGAGGTCCCCGTCCGAATCGTAATCGACCGCACAGAGCGAGGTCGTGCTCGGCGCGTTCGCGCGCGCGCGCTCGGTGAACTTGCCCGTCCCGTCGTTTTCGAGCAGCAGCACGTGCGGGTCGAGCTCGACCGCGAGGTCCTGATCGCCATCGTTGTCGAAGTCCGCGAAGAGCGCGCTGCGACAGGGATCGAGGAAGTCGACGCCGGCCGACGCGGCCGTGTCGCGCGCGGTGCCGTCGCTCTGGCGCACGAAGAGTCGGTTGGGAAGGCCGCCGGGCTGCGCGACGTAAAGGTCGTCGAGCCCATCGCCGTTCGCGTCGCCCAGCGCGAAGCCCTCGTGGCCGATCAGCGACATGCCGAGCGTGCGGTCGACGCGCGCCGCCCAGTGCTCGAGGTCGGGTCGCAGTTGAGCGTCGAAGGTCGGCTCCGCGGCGAAGATCGCGTCGGTGGCCTCGGCGAAGAGCGGCTTCTCGTTGCCGACGCGCTGCAGCTCTTCGTGGCGCTGCACTTCGACCTGCACGATGCGCGGTAGCTCGTCGGCGCGCTCGCTCGCCAGCGCCGTCCAGCGCAACTCCCACGTCGCGTGCACCTCGCTCGCTCCAGCGGCCTCGAAGCCCTTGGCGTGCAGGTAGGCGCGCGTGCGGACGAAGTCGCCCTCGGGCTCGACCGAGAGCACCTTGAACTTCGCGCTCGACCGCTCGCCGCCGAAGGCCGCCGCGAGCTCGCGCAATGCCGCGAGCACCGCATCCGACCCGACGTGGACGAGCTCGCGCGGGGGAGCGTCCGCCCGACAGACGCCAAACTCGCTCCCCGGCAGCGCCACGCTGGCGCACTCCGGCCGCAGATCGGCGCACGCCGCGCGCTCGCCGAGCAACGGCGCCAAGTGCTGCGCATCGAGCTCGGCGGGATGCGCCAAGAGCCTTGCGAGCGCCGAGAGCTGCGTGCTCGCGCGCTCGTTGAAGAGCTCCGTCCCCCAGCCATCGACGCGGCTATCGCGCCGCGCGTACTTCTCCTCGAACGGCGGACTGCGCAACTCGCCCCGCGGCGCGGGCAACTCCCCCAAGGCCGGGGCCGCCTGCGCACTCGACGCCGCCAGCGGCGCCACCGCCGTCGAGGCCACCTCCACCGGAGTCACCTCCAACACCGGCTCGCGCCCGCCCGCACCCGTCTCGACCTCACCCGTCTCGACCGCCGCCTCGCGCGAGCACCCGACGAGGAGCAGCGCCCCGACACTCGTCCTCCATGACCAAGCCCACGCCATCGCGCGCAAAGTCTAGTCCACCTCGCGCGCAGAAGGGCACGCCCGGGGGGACTCGAACCCCCGACCAGCGGATTAGAAATCCGCTGCTCTATCCAGCTGAGCTACGGGCGCGCGTGGGTCGGGGGGATGGGACTCGAACCCACGGCTCGGAGCACCCAAAGCTCCGCCTCTACCAACTGAGGTACCCCCCGGATCCGAGGCGCAGGTTAGCGCCGCGCGGCGTGCGCGGCGAGGGCGGGCGGGGTGGGTGTGGCCCCACGCGGCGCGGAACCCTAACCTCTCGCGCTCGCGATGGTCGCAGGTGCGGCCCGCGCAGCAGGGACACGCTCCATGAAAGTTCTGGTTGTCGGCGGCGGCGGGCGCGAGCACGCGCTGTGCTGGAAGATCGCTCAGTCCGCTCAAGTCGACGAGGTGATCTGCGTTCCGGGCAACGCGGGAACCGCCCGCGTCGCGCGCAACCTCGCGATCCCGGCCAACGACGTCGAGAAGCTCGTCCACGTCGCGACGCACGAGCGCGTCGGACTCGTGATCGTGGGTCCCGAAGAGCCCCTGTGCCTCGGCCTCGCCGATCGCTTGCGCGCCGCGGGAATCGCGGTGTTCGGCCCCGGCTCGTCGGGCGCGCGCCTCGAAGGCTCCAAGCTGTTCGCCAAGGAGTTTCTCACGCGCCATCGCATCCCGACGGCCGGTTACCGGCGCTTCGATCGCTCGGGCACGGCCAAGGCGTTTCTCGAAGGCTGCCGCACGTGGCCGCAGGTGATCAAGGCGGACGGGCTCGCGTCGGGCAAGGGCGTGTTCGTCGTGCACAGCGCCAAGGAAGGCTGCACGGTGATCGATGCCGTGATGGAAGAGCGCCGCCTCGGCGACGCCGGCCGCGAGGTGGCGATCGAGGAATTCCTCGCGGGCGAGGAGGTCAGCGTGCTCGCGATCGTCGACGGCGAGTCGCTGTGCGTGCTCGAGCCGGTGATGGACCACAAGCAGGTGGGCGACGGCGACGTCGGTCCCAACACCGGCGGCATGGGCGTGTACTCGCCCGTGCCGTTGTTCTCGCGGCGCCTGCAATGGCAGGTCGAGCAGAACGTCCTGATCCCCACGCTGCACGGGTTGCGGCGCGACGGGATCGACTACAAGGGCGTGCTGTTCGTCGGACTGATGCTGACCGAAGCCGGTCCGCGCGTGCTCGAGTACAACTGCCGCTTCGGCGATCCAGAGACGCAGGCCATCCTGCGCCGCTGGAAGGGCGATCTGGTGCCGTACCTGCTCGCCACGGCGAACGGCAAGCTCGCCGAGCTCGAGTCCCCGAGCTGGGATGAGCGCACCTGCGTGGGTGTCGTCGGCGCGGCCGAGGGCTATCCCGGCGCGTACCGCAAGGGCGATGTGATCAACGGGCTCGAGGCGGCCGAGCGTATCGACGGTGCGGTCGTGTTCCACGCGGGCACCAAGCTGGGAGCGGGAAACGCCGTGGTGTCGGATGGCGGGCGCGTGCTGTGCGTGACGGGGCTGGGCGCGAACGTCGAAGAGGCGCGCAGGACCGCCTACGCGGCCTACGACGAGATCCGCTGGGACGGCAAGTTCTGCCGCCGCGACATCGGCCTGCGCCGCGCGCGCGCGACCGTCGGCGAGGCCTAACCGCGCGCGAGCCTCGCGGGGGCTATGCTCCGCGCACCGCCGTGAAGCACGAAGCCATTCGCAAGTCGTTCGAGCGTTTCTTGCGCGCGCGCGACCTCAAGCTGACGTCGCAGCGCTCGCGCATCTTCGAGCGCGCGTTCTCGACGCACGAGCACTTCAGCGCGGAGACGCTGTACGACTGGCTGCGCGAGGAGCAGGGGCCCAGAGTCTCGCGCGCGACGGTGTACCGCACGCTCGGACTGCTGCTCGAAGGGCGCTTCATCCAGTCGCTGGACGTTGGCCGCGGCGAGCTCGTCTACGAGCACGTGACGGGCCACGAGCACCACGATCACATGGTCTGCCTCGCCTGCGGCAAGATCGAGGAGTTCCACGACGAGCGCATCGAGGCCTTGCAGGCCGAAGCCTGCGCGAAGCGCGGCTTCGTGGTCGTGAGTCACGCTCACCGGCTCGTCGGCTACTGCCGCGGCTGCGCACGCAAGGCGCGCCGCGACGACGAAGCGGAACAACGCACGGAAAGCGGCGCGGCCGCGGAGTGACCCCCGCGGCCGCGTGCAGGCGTGCTCGCGCGAGGCTACTTCGCCAACCGGCGCACCAGACGCTCGGTGATGATCTTGGCCATTTCGCCGTCGTTCATCGTGGCGAGGTACTTCTTCGCGGAGACCGTCATCTGGCAGCGGTCGACGTCGAGCGTCTCGATCGTGACGGTGACGATCGACTCGTCGATGTTGGCCTTGGCGACGCGCGCGGCGTCGTCCCACTCGATCAGTTCCTTGCTGTTTTCCGCGAGGAACTTCTTGGCGGTGTTCCACGCCTCGCGCGAGTCGCAGGTGAGCTGCGTCACGTAGACGTTGCTGTCGAGCACGTGGTTGGCCGCGACGACACCACCAGCGGCCGCGCCGACGGCGAGGCAACCGGGGAGGAGCGAGGCGGAGAACAGGACACATAGGGCGAAGGTACGCATGGCGTGAATTCCGAGGTGCAGGTCGTTGGAGAAGAGGTTGGAAGTGCGGTGGAGGACGCAGTGCGCGGCTAACGGGCCGCGCTGCCGGCGGCTTCCACCAGCCGTCGATAGAACTCGAGTCCCTCGCCCGCCTCGCGCGGCCCCATGCGGGTCCAACGCGGGTGGTTCCAGGGACTGAGATTGCGTTCAGGGTGGGGCATCAAGCCCAGCACGCGACCGGTCGCGTCGCACAGGCCCGCGATGGCGTCGGTCGAGCCGTTGGGAAGCTCGGGATAGTGCGCCGCGCCGCCGTCGGCGGTGACGTAACGCAGCGCGATCTGCCCGTTGCGGCGCACGCGCTCGAGCGTCGCCGCGTCCTTGAAGACCAGCCGGCCCTCGCCGTGGGCGACGGGCACCGGCCACAGGAGGCCGGCTTCGAGCCACGCGCACTTGGAGGGCTCGTTGCGCAGCGTCACCCAGCGGCACTCGTAGTGCCCCGACTCGTTCGCCGAGAGCGCGATCGAGCGCCGCTCGCCGCCCTTGGGGCGTCCGTCGGCGTCGGGGCCCTCGAGCAGGCCGGTGTCCACGAGCGCTTGGAAGCCGTTGCACACGCCGAGCACGAAGCCGCCGCGCGCGACGAAGGCCGAGAGCTCGCGGCCGAGGAACGTGCGCAGCTCGTGGCCGAGGACGCGCCCCGCCGCGATGTCGTCGCCGTAACTGAAGCCGCCCGGCAGCACGAGGATGCGCGCCGCGTCGAGCCGCGCGGGCTCGGCGCAGAGCTTGTGCAAGTGCAAGAGCTCGGCGCTCGCGCCGCCGCGCTCGAGCGCGAGCTTGGTCTCGTGCTCGCAGTTGGTGCCCGCGGTGCGCAGCACGATGGCGTGCGTGCTCATCCCTTGAACCCTCCCTGGTGCGCGGCGCGCAGCGCGTCGAGGCTCGCGTCGATCACGACCTTGCCTCGCATTCCGCGCACGACGAGTCGCCGCGCCTCGGTCACGCGCCCGATGCGGGCGCAGTCGATGCCGCTGAGCGCGCGCTCGAACTCGCTCGCGCGGCTCGCGTCCACTTCGACGAGGAAGCGCGTGCACGACTCGGAGAAGAGCCGCGTCGCGTCGGCGTCGTGGTGTGCGGGAATCGTCCCGCACGGCAGCGCACAGAGGTCGAGCTCGAGCCCGCGCTCGCCCGCGAACGCCGCCTCGGCCGCGGCGACCGCCAGCCCGCCTTCGGAGAGGTCGTGGCAGGCGCGCACGGTGCCCGCGGCGATCGCGCGGTGCAGCGCCTTCAACGTGCGCGGCGCGAGCACCAGATCGGGGCGCGGCACGCGGCCGCCCTCGACCTTGGCCTGCGCGAACCAGTGCGAGCCGCCGAACTCCGCGTGGGTCATTCCGACCACGTACACCGGATTTCCAGCGGTTTTCAGGTCCATCGTCACCGCGCGGGCGACATCGGGGACGATCGCGAGCGCCGACACGAACAGGGTCGGCGGAATCGTGATCACTTCGTCGCCGACGCGGAACTCGTTGTTGAGGCTGTCCTTCCCGGAGATGAACGGCGTGCCGAACGCCTTGGCCGTGGCGTAGCACGCGCGCGAGGCTTCGACGAGCTTGCCGAGCTCCGCGGGGCGCGCGCAATTGGCCCACGAGAAGTTGTCGAGGATCGCCGTGCGCTCGGGATCGCCGCCGACGGCGACCGCGTTGCGCAGCGCCTCGTCGATCGCGGCGCTCGCCATGGCCCACGGATCGAGCAGGCCGTAGCCGGGATTCGCGCCACAGCCGAGCGCGATGCCCTTGCGCGAGTGGGGGAGCGGCTGCAGCACCGCGCCATCGCCCGGTCCGTCGTCGCGCTCGCCGCACAGCGGCTTGGTGACGCCCATGGCCTGCACCTCGTGGTCGTACATGCGCACGATCCACTCCTTGCTGGCGATGTTGGGGCTCGCGAGCAGCGCGAGCAGCGCCCCGTTGGCGTCCGCGCACGGCGGGCAAGCGGGATCGTCGGTGCGCACCACCGGACGCGTCGCCTTGCGCAGCCACTTGGGCGTGCCCTCGTGGAGGAAGTGCATGTCGAGCTGGCCGACGCTCGCACCGGCGTAGGTGAGCTCGAGGACGCCCGTGTCGGTGAACGTGCCGATCGCGGTGGCCTCGCAGTCCTCCGCGGCGAAGACCGACAGCAGCTCCGCGAGCTTCTCCGGCGCCACGGCGAAGACCATGCGTTCCTGCGCTTCGCTGATCCAGATCTCGGCCGGAGAGAGGCCGGGGTACTTGAGCGGCACCTGCTCGAGTTCGACGCGCGCGCCGCACTCCGCACCCATCTCGCCCACAGCGCTCGAAAGTCCGCCCGCGCCGCAGTCGGTGACCGCGCGATACAGGCCGAGGTCGCGCGAGGCGAGCAGCGCGTCGAGCACGCGCTTCTCCGTGATCGCGTTGCCGATTTGCACGGCCGAGCTCGACACGACGACCGAGTCCTCGTGCAGCTCCGCCGACGAGAACGTCGCGCCGTGGATGCCGTCGCGCCCCGTGCGGCCGCCGGCCACGACGATGATGTCGCCGGGCTTGACTTCCTTCGTGGCGCAGTGCGCGGGCATCAGGCCCACCGTTCCGGCGTACACGAGCGGGTTGCCGACGTAGCGCGGATCGACCCACACGCCGCCGTTCACCGTCGGAATCCCCATGCGATTGCCGTAGTCGCGCACGCCCGCGACGACGCCGCGCAGAATGCGCCGCGGATGCATGCAGCCCTTGGGCAGGTCCTGTTCGGGCAGGTCGAGCGGCCCGACGAAGAACGCGTCGGTGTTCGCGATCGGCTTCGCGCCGAGGCCGACGCCGAGAATGTCGCGGACCACGCCGCCGACGCCCGTGCCCGAGCCACCGTAGGGATCGATCGCGCTCGGATGGTTGTGAGTCTCGACCTTGAAGCACACGTGCCAGCCCGGCTCGAACTCGATCACGCCCGCGTTGTCGTGGAACACGCTGACGCACCAGGGCTTCGCGAGCTCGAGCGTCGCGGCCTTGATCGTGGTCTTGAGCAGGTTCTCGATGCGCTCGCCGTCGTAGTCGATCACGCCGGCGAAGGTCTTGTGCTTGCAGTGCTCGCTCCACGTCTGCGCGAGCGTCTCGAGTTCGGCCACCGTGGGCTCGCGGCCCGCTGCGACGTAGTGGTCGCGGATGGCGCGCATTTCGACGAGCGTCAGCGAGAGATGGCCGTCCTTCGAGATGCGTTCGAGCTCCGCATCGCTCGCCTTGCACAGGGGAATCGCGCCCGCGTCGCGCACGGCCACGTTGCCCGGCAGCACGAAGTGCACGCCCTCGTCGCCGACGCGCACTTCGTCGATCACGTCGTTGGCGAGGATCTTGGTCGCGACCAGCTCGAGCTCCGCGCGCGCCAGCGCGCCGGTGCATTCCCACGCCGAGAAGGTCAGCACGCGCACGCGCGATCCGTCGCGACAACGCGCGAGCTTCGCGCGCTCGATGGCGCGCTCGACCGTGAGCGCCACGGGATCCATCACGCCCGGCTTGCGCGCGACGAGCACGCGCTGCGCGAGCGCGGTCACCTGCGGCGCGGCGCCCGGTCGAGTGATGCGGCACGTCTCGAGCACCGGATCGCACACCAGCTCACTGGCGATGCGCGCGAGCGCGCTCTCGTCGATGTCGGGCGAGATCAAGTAGCCGCGACCATGGCGCAGGGAGCGCACCGCGCTCACGCCGAGCTCGCGCGCCGCGGCGAGCGCGCGCGCACCGTCGGGATCGTCGAGTCCCTCGCGCCGAAACACCTCGAGTCGCCACGCCATGGGGAGCGAGCTGGGCGTGGAACTTGCGGGCGCGGGCATGGGCATCGCCTTCTGGGACACGGCTGGGAGATCACCTCGCGAGAGCGCAAGACATGGGAGGACCGCACCCCCTTCAACACTAGGGGTGGGGGTCCGGGGCCGCCCTCGAGGCCGCGAACAGTTCGGGAATCTACCCCACGGAAGGCGGCGTCCCAAACGGATGCTGGCCATTCCCAGCCGGGATTTTCGTGGGGCGGCGGGGCCCCGAAGGCCCCCCGAAGGCCCCCCGAAGGCCCCATGAGGGCCCCATGAGGGCCCCCCGAAGGCCCCATGAGGGCATCCCCGAGAGCTCCGCTGCGGCCCCCGCTGCGGCCCCCGCTGTGGCCCCCGGTGCGGGTGCGCGCAGCGCGGGGTTGCGCTCGGGCGTCCGCTGGTCCACCATGCGCGCCTCGGGGATGGGCGCGCGCCGCCCGCCCCCGTGGCGAGCAC
>VGZD01000056.1 GCA_016872715.1 Planctomycetota bacterium | reverse complement strand
GGCCACAAAGAAGAAGTAGCCCCGCGCTCAGGTGTACGACTTCCTCGAAGGAGACGTCGCGGGGCGCTCGGCGGCGCGCATCGTGCTCGATGTGCGCGGCGTCGGCTACGAGCTGCTCGTGCCGCCGGGCGCAAGCTTCCCGACCAGCGGCCGGTTGCGGCTGTGGACGCACCTCGTCGTGCGCGAGGACAGCCACGCGCTGTACGGTTTTCGCGACGCGGCGGCGCGCGACATGTTCCGCGCGCTGCTCGGCGTGAGGGGCGTGGGCCCCAAGGTGGCGCTCGCGGTCTTGTCGGGACTCTCGTGCGAAGAGCTCGTGACGGCGGTGATCGCGGGCGACTCCGCGCGGCTCACGAAGGTCAAGGGCATCGGCCAGAAGACCGCCGACCAGATCCTGCTCGATCTGCGCGGCAAGGCGGCGGCGCTTGGCGGCGGCACTGCGAGCACGCCCGCCGCGCGCGGACCGGCGCAGCTCGAGGACGCCGTCACCGCGCTCGTCTCGATCGGCTACTCGGAAAAGGACGCGCGCAAGCAGGTCGAGCGGGCCGCGAAGTCCGTCGATCCCGCCAATCTCGAGCTCCTCGTCCGCACGGCGCTCTCGAGCTGAACGGCCGAGCAGGCGCTGCGGCGGCCGTCGCTCGAGCGAGGCCGCGCGCCTATGCTCGCGCGCCGAAACGACGAGGAACACCGCGATGACCACCCCGCTGCGTGAAGCGACCGCACCTACCGCGAGCGTCGCCCCCGTGCGCCCCGAGCGCATCCTGATTTGCGACGAGCTCTCCTCGGAGGCGCTCGACGCCTTCGCGGCGTACGGCTTTCGGCCGGTGGTTTGCACGGGCCTAAAGGAGGCCGAGCTGGTGGCGCGCGTCGCCGATGCCGACGCGCTCGTCGTGCGCTCCGCGACGAAGGTCACGCGCGCGATCATCGACGCCGCGCCGCGACTGCGGGTCGTGGGCCGCGCGGGCGTCGGCGTCGACAACGTGGACGTCGACGCGGCCACCTCGCGCGGAGTGGTCGTGATGAACGCGCCCGCGGGCAACACGACCACCACCGCCGAGCTGGCCGTCTCGCTCATGCTCGCTCTGGCCCGCAACGTGACGCGCGGCGATCGCGCCGTTCGCGCGGGCGAGTGGAAGCTGCGCGGCAAGCTCTCCGGCAGCGAGATTTCCGGCAAGACGCTGGGGGTGGTCGGGCTGGGCCGCATCGGTCGCGTGGTGGCGACGCGCGGGCTGGGACTCGCCATGAAGGTCGTGGCCTACGATCCCTACCTCGCGGGAGAGCGCTCACCGCTCGAGGGCGTGGAGCTGCTGCCGCTCGACGAGCTGCTCGCGCGCGCCGACTTCGTCACGCTGCACGTTCCCTACAGCGACGAGACACGCCACATCCTCTCGCGCGAGCGCATCTTCGCGATGAAGCCTGGCGCGCGGCTGGTCAACTGCGCGCGCGGCGGACTGATCGACGAGCAGGCGCTCGCCGACGCGCTCGCGCAGGGCCGTCTCAAGGGCGCGGCGCTCGACGTGTTCGAGAGCGAGCCGCCGGCCAAGGACCATCCGCTGCTCTCGCGCGACGACGTGATCCTCACGCCGCACCTCGGCGCGTCATCGGAGGAGGCGCAGCGCAACGTCGCGCTCGAAATCGCCCAGCAGGTGAGCGAGTTCCTGCTCGAAGGCCTCGCGCGCAACGCGGTCAATCTGCCCGCGACCAGCGCCGCGACGCTGCGCGAGCTCGCGCCGTGGTTGCTGCTCGCCGAGAAGCTCGGCACGACGCTCGCGCAGCTGTGCGACAGCCCGCTGCGCACGCTCGAGATCTCGCTCTCCGGCGAGATCTCCCGCAAGGACGCGAGCCACGTTCGCCTCGCGCTGCTCGTCGGAGCGCTGCGCAAGGGCTGCGACACGCCGCTCAACTTCGTCAACGCGCCGCGGCTCGCGCTCGAGCGCGGACTCGCCGTGCACGAGCGCGGCGACGAGGAGTCGCACTTCCTGCACAGCCTCGTGAAGGCGCGCGCGATCTCGCGCACCGGCGAGGTGCACGTCGTGGGCGGGACCGTGTTCGGCCTCGCCCCGCGCATCGTGCGCATCGACGACCACTTCCTCGACCTCGTGCCGCAGGGGCCGCTGCTCGTCACCACGCACGTCGATCAACCCGGCGTCGTCGGCCTGCTCGGCACCGCGCTCGGCGCGGCGCACATCAACATCCGCCGCATCGAGCTCGGCCCGGGCGCGCGCGCCGCCGACGGACTCGCGCGGGGATTCCTCGCGCTCGACGAGCAGCCCACGTCGGAGGTGCTCGAAGCACTCGCGCGCCTCGAGCCGATCCGCTCCGTTCGCGTGGTGCAGCTCTAGCCATGGCGCTCCCCGCTCGCGTCGACGACTCCGCGCCGCCCTACGGCACGCTGGTGTTCGACTGCGACTCGACGCTCGCGTCCATCGAGGGCATCGACGAGCTCGCGAGCGAGCGCAAGCCGGAGATCGCCGCGCTCACCGAGCGCGCCATGGCGGGCGAAGTGCCGCTCGAGGCCGTGTTTCGCCGTCGGCTCGAGCTGCTCGAGCCGACGCGGGACCAAATCGCCGCGCTCGGCGCGCGCTACGTGGCGCATGCGCTGCCCCACGCCCGCGAGCTGATGCGCGCGCTCGCCGCGCTCGGAAAGCGCGTGTGCATCCTCTCCGGCGGCCTTCGTCAGGCCATCTTCGCGCTCTCCGACGAGCTCCACATCGACTCGGGAGACGTGTTCGCCGTCGACGTTTTTTTCGACCGCGACGGCCGCTACGCGGGCTTCGACGAGGACTCGCCGCTCGCGCGCTCGGGAGGCAAGCTCGAGCTCCTGCGCCAGCTCGCGCGCGAGGACCGTCGCGGCGGCGTCGCGCTCGTCGGCGACGGCGCCACGGACCTCGAGGCCGCCCCGGCCGCGCGCCGCTTCGTCGCCTTCGGCGGCGTCGCCCGTCGCGAGGCCGTGTTCGCGCGCGCGGTCGTCACCTGCGACACGCCCGACCTCGCGGCGCTGCTGCCGCTGCTCGTCGCCACCGACGAGCTCGAAACGCTCGCTCGAGATCCCAGTCATCATCCCCTGCTGCGCGCGGCCCGCGTCGCGCGCTGAAAAGAGTGCCCCGAACATGAAGCTCTGGATTCCCGGCCCGACCGAAGTTCGTCCGTCCCTGCTCGCCGAGTGCGCGCGAGCGATGATCGGCCATCGCTCGGCCGCGATGTCGAAGCTGCACGAGCGCATCGACCCGCACCTGCGACTGGCGTTCGGACTCGCGGAGAGCTCTCCGAGCGAGGTGGCGGTGCACACCTGCAGCGCCACCGGCTTGATGGAGGCGGGCCTCCACGGCACGGGCAAGCGCGTGCTGTGCATCGTCAACGGCTCGTTCTCCAAGCGCTGGGCCGACATCGCGGCGCTGCTCGGATTCGAGACCGTCGTGCTGAAGAAGGCCTTTGGCGAAGCGGCGAGTCCGGAGGAAATCGAGCGCACGCTGGTCGAGCAGGGGCCGTTCGATGCCATGACGCTGGTCTCCAACGAGACCTCCAGCGGCGTGCGCACGCCGTTGGGAGGCGTGGCCGCCGTGATGCGCCGCCACCCGAACACGCTGTGGCTGGTCGACGTGGTGAGCTACTTGGCCGGAATGCCGATCGACTTCGATGCGCACGGGATCGACTTCGCCTTCGCCGGCTCGCAGAAGGCGCTCGCGCTCCCGCCGGGCATCACGGTCTTCGCGGCTTCGCAGCGCTATCTCGAGCGCGTGCGCAAGGGCAAGCGAGCGAGCTACTACCTCGACGCCGTGCGCGTGCTCGACGGACATCGCGAGCGCAAGACGCCCGCAACGCCCTGCCTTCCGCTGTACTTCGCGCTCGCGCAGCAGCTCGAGGACATCTCGAACGGCGTCACGCTGCCGGAGGGCGCCAACGCACTGCGCGGCGCGGCCGCCTGGAACGCGCGCTACGCGAAACACGAGCGCATGTACCACGCGACGGCCGCGTGGGCGGCTCGCCATGGACTGGAGTACATCCCCGCCCCCGAGCATCGCTCGTGGACCGTGTCCTGCATTCGGAAAGGGCCGCTGGAGGTCGCCAAGCTGCTCGAGGGGCTCAAGCTGCGCGGCCACACCATCTCGAACGGCTACGGCGACCTGAAGGACGTCTCGTTCCGCATCGGTCACATGGGCGACCACACCGAAGCCGACCTCGAGCGCCTGCTCGCGGCCGCGGACGAGGTGCTGCTCGCGGGAGCGGCGCGCTGATGGCTCGCTTCGCACTCGCGCTGTTGCTCGCCAGCTGCGCCGCAGCACCACGGCAGGACTCGACGATCGAGCTCTTCAACGGACGCGACCTCTCAGGTTGGCGTCCGATCGGGGACGCGCGCTGGGAGATCGAGGGTGGCGAGCTCGTCGGCTCCATCGGCGGCGGCTCCCAGAGCTTCCTCGCGACCGAGCGCGAGTTCTCGAACTTCGTGCTCGAGCTCGAGCTCAAGAACGAGCTGCCGGGCAATTCCGGCGTGCAAGTGCGCTCGCACCAGAACGAGCAGGGCCGCGTGTTTGGCTACCAGATCGAGATCGATCCCTCGGATCGCGCCTGGTCCGGTGGCCTGTACGACGAGGGGCGCCGCGGGTGGCTCGCCAACTTGAAGGAGAACCCAGAGGCGCGCGCCGCCTTCCGCCGCGGCGAGTGGAACTGCTATCGCATCGAGCTGCTCGACCATCGCATCCGCACGTGGGTCAACGGCGTGCCAGCGGTCGACACGACCGACGACGCCGACGCCTCGGGATTCATCGCGCTGCAGGTGCACTCGGGCAACAACACGCGCATGCGCTTTCGCAACCTGCGCCTGACGCCGCTGCCGTGAACGTCAGGGCAGCTCGCTGACATGCCACGGGCCGCGCCGCGCCGCGTGGGCCTCGCGCACCGCTCGCACGAGCTCCGGCGCCACCGGATCCGCCCCGTGATTCCACGCGCGCCGGATGTAGGTGAGCACGCTGGAGGTGTCCTCGTCGTCGAACGAGTGCGACGGCATCTCGCCGTCCCACGTGAAGTCGTCCAGCGTCACGGGCCCGCTCAGCCCGTGCAGCACGATCTTGGTCGTGCGTCGTGGGTCGCCGAGCACCCACGGCGAATTGCGCAGCGGCGGCGCGGTGGCGATGTCGCCGCGGCCCGACACCTGATGGCACGCCGCACAGGTCTGTTCGTAGATCGAGCGGCCCTGCTCGAAACGCGCCTGCTCGCGCGCGTCGAGGTCGCGCGGGAAAAGTCCCTCGCTGCCCGGCTTCCCGCGCCACACGAGCGCTTCCATGAAGGCGGTCGCTTCGGGCAGGCCATGGACCAACGCCGCGGGCTCCCTCGGCACTCGCAGCGGCCGGAAGTTGCCCTGCGCGTCCTTCGCGCGCGCGCCGAGCGCCCCCTTCGCGAGTGCGTTGCGCCACGCGTGGCTGACTTCGAGGCCCTTGGCAAAACCGCCGATCCAATCGACGAGCTCACCCAAGAACGCCTCACCGCCGTCGTTCGCCGCACAGGCGCCGATCAACTCGACCAGCGCGAGCTCGTCCGGCCCGCTCGCCACCGGAAAGCAACCTTCCGCGCGGCGCTCCAGCGTGCGACGGAGAAACTCGAACTCGCGCCCCGCGAGCCCCGACACGATCGCTCCACGGCGCGTGGCGTCGAGCTTGCCCGACCACGCGCTGGCGACGAACGCGTCGAAGGCCTCCCTCGTGCGCAGCGTCGAGAGCGCGAGCAAGCGCTCGAGCGAGAGGTCCTCTCCGAGGCGTGCGAGCACCGCCGCGTCCGCCGGCTCGGCCGCGAGCGAGGCGAGGTGCGGCCGCGCGAGCTCGTCCGATCGGTCCACGACCTGCGCCAGCACTTCCGCCGCATCGCGCGACGTGTCGCCCTCCTCCGCGAACAGCCGCTGCGCCGTCTGGCGCGTCCAGCGGTTCGGCGACGAGAGCGCGTTGCCGAGCTCGGTCCACGAGCACTCCGCGAGCTTCACCTGCTCGCGTGGCGCCGCGTCCGCCGCCGTGATGCGCCAAATCCTGCCGCGGTCGATCGGCTCCTCGAGCGCTCGCTCCTCCATTTGCGCCCGCAGCCACGAAGTGACGAACAGGCGGTGCTGGATCACGCCGCGGTACATGTCGACGACGTACAGCGCCCCGTCGGGACCCTCGGAGAGGTTGACGGGGCGAAAGCGCTCGTCGTCCGACTCGATCAACACGCCGCCACCACTCGCGCTCGTCGCCTTGGGAAGCTCGCCGCCCAAGCGCTCGAGCTCGAAGTGGTGGACGAGGTTCGCGGTCACCTCGCACACGAACGCAGCGCCGCGATAGCGCTCCGGCAGCGCATCGCCTTCGTACACGAGCGGCCCGCAGGCGCCCGTGAACTCGCTCAGCTTGCCGTCTTGGAGCGTGGTTCCGCGATAGCCGCGGTTGACGCCGGGTGTGAAGTGGGTCGGATTCGGCCGCGAGCCGCGCGCGATCGACACGCCCATGCCGTGCGCGACGCCCAGCGCGGAATTGCGGACCGCGAACTGTGACGGGTATGCATCCGCGCGCAGCGGCGTCGAGTTGTCGTTGTAGAAAATGCGCCCGAAGCGATCCTGCGAGATCCCCCACTGCCCGCCGCCCGCCGTCCGGCCGCGCACGAGCCGCTCGCCCTCCCAGCGGTAGCGCCACGGCGCATTCGCGCACCAAAACCAGCCGTCGGTCGCGTACCACAGTCCATTGATCGCGTGCTCGGGGCTCGCGATCCCTTGTAGGCCCGTGTCGACGGTCCGCACATCGTCCGCGGCGCCGTCGCCGTCGGTGTCGCGCGCAAACAGCAAGTTCGGCGGCGCGAGCACGAGCGCGCCGCCGCGCGTCGGGGCGACCGCCCGCGGCAGCACCAACCCGTCGAGGAACACGCGCCGCTCGTCCATGCGGCCGTCGCGGTCGCGATCGCGCAGCACGACCACCGCGTTGGATGGCTCCGCCTCGCCGGTGCCATCCGCGTCGCGCATGTACGTGCGCATCTCGCACACCCACAGCAGGCCGTGCTCGTCGAACACCGCGCACACCGGCGCCACGACCAGCGGCTCGCACGCCACGAGCTCGACCTTCAGTCCGCTGGCGACGCGAAAGCTCGCCAGCGACTCTTCCGGCGCGCGCGGCGCGGGCGTCGGCACGCGCCACTCCGCGCGCAACGGCGGCTGCTCCTCGTTCTTGACGTCGCCTCGCTGTGGGGCGAGTGCGAACGAGAGCGCCACGAGGCAAATCACCTACCCACCTTCACCGCGCTTGATCATCAGCGGCGGCGATTGGCACCTGCCGCAGCGCGACTTGGGCCCCTCGAGCAGCGCGTCCATGTGCTCGGGACAGGTCCAGCTCCACGTCGGATCCACGGTCTGTCCGGCGGCGTAGCCGAGTTCCGCGAGCGCGCGATGGGCGGCTTCGTCCTGCTCGGCTCCCGTCACGCTCTCGTACGGCCCGGGCACCCACGGACTGGAGCGCGCGAGTTCCCTGCGCAAGCGGACGGCGAGCGCCGCCTCGCTGGCGTACAGGTTGTGCGCCTCGTCGGGATCCGTCGCGAGGTCGTAGAGCTCGGACTGCTCGGGATGCAGCGGCCGATAGATCAGCTTGTGCGGCCAGTCGACGACCATGTAGAGGAATTGGTCGTAGCGCCGGTCCTCGCGATAGGCCATTCCAGCGTTCGAGTCGTAGCCATTGATCTGGTCGCCGAACGCGAGCCGCCGCTCATCGCGCCGTCCCTCGATCAGCGCGCGCAGCGAGCGTCCGTCGAAGGGCCGCTCCGGCTTGACCCCGCAGTAGTCGAGCACCGTCGGCGCCACGTCGATCGTGCGCACGAGGTCCTGCACGCTCGGCGCCTGCTGCACGCCGGGCAGTTTGACGATCAGCGGCACGTGCACCTGCTCTTGGTACAGCAAGCGGTGCGCGGCCCAGCCGTGCTCCATCAGCCCCTGTCCGTGGTCCGCCGTCACGACGAGGATCGTGTTCTCGAGCAGTCCGCGCTGTTCGAGCCCCGCGAACAGGCGCCCGATCTGCTCGTCTTGGTAGTTCAGCTCGGCCTTGTAGAGCTCGATCCCCGGCCGCAACGGCGCTCCCGTCGCGTCGAAGAAGCGCTCCTTGGGAGCGAGCACCTCGTCGGGCGGCAGCTTGTCCCAGTCGTGCGGATCCCAGTAATGAATCCACAGGAAGAACGGCTCCTCGCCCTTGAGACTCTTCGCGACCAAATCGGTGGTCTCGTCGGAACGGCGCTGGAAATTCTGCACGTCCCAGATCGACTTCACCTGACCCTTGTCGTTGGTCAGGTGCTTCATCTGCGTGTTCAGGTCCTCGAACACCTCGAACCCGCGCTGGAACCCGAAGTTGCGCGACACGGGGAACGCCGAGTGAACGGCGGCGGTGTGGTAGCCGTGCTTGGCGAGCGTCGTCGCGAGCGTGGGCACGTCGTCGGGCAGCGTGTAGCCGCTGGGAGCCGAGAGCACGCGCAGTTGGTGCGTGTGGTTGTTCATCCCCGTCAAGATCGACGCATGCGACACGGGCGTGACCCCGGCCGTGCTGATCGCCATGTCGAAGCGCGTGCCCGAGGCGGCGAGTCGGTCGAGGTGCGGCGTCACGCCGGAGTGCACGCCGTAGCAGGAAACGAAGTCGGCGCGCGTCGTGTCGAGCGTGATCAGGATCACGTTCGGACGCGCGGCCTCGCCCTCGCCGCAGGCGGGAACGAGCACGAGGAAGGTCAGCGCTGCGAGGAATCTGTGCATCGGCGTCGGAGGGGCATGGGGCCCGCGCATGAGCATACTTGGGAGCGCGCTCAGCGCTCGAACAAACCCTCGCGGCGCGCGAGCTCGCGCGCGATCCGTCGCACGGACTCGGCGGAAAGCCGGTGGAACTGCTGGACGAGCACGCGCTCGGGCGAGATCTCGGGCCACGCGCTCGGATCGCGCTCGAGCTCCGCGTCGAGCACCGCGACGAGATCGACGAGCAGCTCGCGGTATGCGTCCCCGTGCGGCGTCACGTCGTCGGAGCGGCTCTCGACGGAGCGCAGCACCGACACCAGCGGCACGCGCGGGTCGCTCACACAGCACAGCGCCACGAGCTGCGCGCGGTACTCGAGTCGACGCGAGATGCCCTCGCCCGACAGCCCGCTGCGCAGGGCGAACGCCGCGATGCGGCCCAAATTGCGGCGCAGCGGCAGGAAGCGCGTACGGTCGCACAAGTGCGCCTCTTCGTGCACCGCCGTGGCTTCGAGCAACTCGTCGAGCGACACACCCGCACGAGCGTCGGCGCGCCGCTCCCACAAGACGGCCAGACGCAGTCGATCCGCGCTCCCGAGCGAAGTCGAGACATCGCGCCGTTCGCGGCGCAACTCCTCGCGCTGCGCGGAGTTCGCGCGCACGAGCAGGCCGCGCGTCGCGAGCGCGCGCTCGATGCGCTCCGCGCCACTGGTGCCCCACATGCGCTTTTCGAAATCGACCCACGGTGCGCGCTCGTGGCGCAGCGCTTCGAGGTCGACCCAATAGCCTTCGTGCAGCGCGGCGCCGGAAATCTCCGCGCCCAGCCGACCCGCGCGGCTGCGCAGGTCCGCGCCTTCGCACCACACGACCATGCCGCTCCACGGAACGCCGAGATGCTCGCCCGAGCGCGGTTGGGCCGCGACGCGCGCGAGGATCGTGCCGTCGACGTCCTCGCCGAGCACCTTGCCGAACAGTCCGAAGCGCCCGAGTTCGTCGAGCAGCGCGGCCAGACCGGGCACCGCGGAGTCCCGCGCGCCCAGCCCGGCCGACTCGTCCGCGCGCGAGTGGACGGGCCCGGGATGCACGAGAGTCGCCAAGCCCGCGTACGACACGCGCGGCGAGGCGCGCAGAAGCGCTTTCATGCGCTCGACGTCCGTCTCGCCGCCGCGCAGGAGATTCGCGCGCGCGAACACCTCGGCCATCGAGTCGAGCATCTCGTCGAGACTCTCCGGCGCTTGCGGCTGGGCGCGCCGCGCCGCAGGCGCGTGCTGGCGCTCGATCGAGACGCGCTGCAAGTCCGCGAGCAACTGCTGCGCCGCGGAAGCGTCGTCGTCGAGCGCGAGCGCACGCTCGAGGTCGAAGACCGCCAGCGCGGCCGCCGCCGAGCGCGCCTCGCGGAACCAACCGGCCCGGATCAGAGCGTCGCCGAGCCGCGCCGTGCGCTCGGCGTTGCGCTCCACCTCGCACGCGCGCGCGAGCTCGACCACGCGCGCGAGCCGCGCATCGCTCGGCAGTCCAGCGGGATCGAGCACGGCCTTGGGCAAGTCCGCCAGCCACTCGTCGACCGCGGGTCCGAACTGTCCAGCCGCGAAGCGCGCCGCGCGCAGCAGAGGTCCGCTGCCCTTCGCGGCGCCGTGCCCCGCGCGCCGCAGCAACCCGAGCGCGAGCGCCGACGGCCGCTCTTCGAGCAGGATCTCCGCGCGGGCGCGATCGCGCGCGGCTCCGGGCCGCGCCGCGAGCGCGAGCTGCAACTCGAGCAACGCCGCCTCGCTGCCGCGAAAGACCCGCATGCGCCGCACGAGATCCTCGACCTCCTCTTCCGACAGGTCGCTCGCGCGCAGGAGCTCCAGCGCACGTTCCCACCCGCGCTGGTACTCCGGCTGAAAGTACATCGAGAGCTCGATCGACGCCGCTTGCACGCCGAGCTCGATGCGATCGAGCGGCGCGAGCGACTCGACCTTCAGCCGCGCGAGCAACACCTCCAGCGCCTTGCGCGGCTGTTCGGCGAGCACGTGGTAGCGCGCAAGGGCGCTCGTGAAGTAGGTGCGTTCAAATGGATCGCGCGCCAGCTCGAGCGCACGCGAGGAGTGCGCCGCGGCCGCGCCGAATTCGAGGCGCTGCGCGGCCACCCAGCCCAGTCCGTGGTGCGCCCATGAGAGCAGCGGCGCCACGCGAGCCGCGCGCTCGAAGTGCGCGGCCCCCCGGTCGCCTTCGAGCCGACCGACGAGGTACAGCGCCACGCCGTCGTCGGGTGCGCGCGCGAGTTCTTCACGGCGCGCTTCGAGCGCCTCGATGCCGAGCAGGTCCTCCGTGTCGAGAGCATCGAGCATGCGGCGCGGAGCGACCCAATCCAAGGCGAGCTCGCGCGCGCGAGTCGCGGCCTCTCGCGCACGCTCGCGCGCCAGTGGATCCTCGCTGCGCGCCCACGCGCGCGCCGCCTCGAACGCCGCCGAGGCCTCCGAGCTCACCGGCTCGACGCCCGAGCGCACGGACAGCGTGCCGCACCCCGCGAGGGCGCACAGGCCCAGCGAGACGAGCGCGCACAGGACCACGAGACGTTGCCGCAGGACCGCCACCCGCGCTACTACGGCACTCGCACGCCTCTCGCTCAAGCCCAAATCGAGGCCGTCCCAGCGCGGCACCCGCTTGCGTTGGCGCGCCCCCGAGGGCGAGACTGTGGATGCATGTGGAAGGGAACGCTCGCACTGTGGCTCGCCCCGTGCCTAGCGCTCGCCGCCGCGAGCTCGTTTCAAGCGCGCAAGCCTCCGGTCGCGAAGCCCGTGGTGCCGTTTCAGGGCAGTTACGACGAGGCTCGCACGCGCGCCGCGGAGCGCAACGTGCCGCTGCTCGTGTTCGCCTTTCACGAGGATCCCCATGCTCCCCACGAGGACGTGCAGGCCTACCGCAAGGAGATCTTCTCGCGCGCGGACCTCGGCGCGCTGGCCCCGCTGCTCGTGATCGTCGTCGGCGGCACGGGCGCGCACGAGGCCAGTCCGCTGGAGGTCGAGGTCGGCGGACAGAAGTCGACGCTGGCGCTGTGCTCGCACTACCGCAGCGAGACCTGCATGGCGCACCAAAAACTCTTCGACAGCATCTACAAGGAGCACAACGTCGAAGGCGAGCTGAAGTCGCCCGCCACGCTGCTGCTCGGACCGGATCGAGCAGTGATCGAGAACTGGTCGACGGGCAGCGCCGCGAGTTGGGACGAAGTGCTCGCGGCGATCAAGCTCGCGCAGTCCAAGGCGGGCGAAGGGCTCACGGAAGCCGCGTTCGCGGAGGTTCGCGCCCTGCTCGCGCGCGCGTCGAGCGAACTGGACAAGGGACAGTTCGGAGCCGCGTGGGCGACGTACGCAAAGGTGCTCGGCATCACGACCAAGACCAAGTTCGCGCAAACGGCGCGCGAGGGCGAGGCGCGTGCGCGCGCTTCGATCGAGGACGTCCGCAAGGCCGCGCGCGAGAGCTTCGCCGCCGGCGCGCACGTCGACGCCTACCGCGAGCTCGACGCGCTGCGCGTGGCGCTGTTGGGCACGCCGCTCGAGAAAGAGCTCGTGCGCGAGCTCCGAGCGATGGAGACGCACAAGGACGCCAAGGTCGCCATCGCGGCGTGGAAGCGCGAGCAGGAGGCGGAACAACTCTGGAGCGCCGCGCAGGCGCTCGCAGCCACGCAACCGAAGCAGGCCGAGGCGAAAGTGCGCACGCTGCTGCGCAAGTTCGCCGACACGCAGGCCGGCGCGCGGGCGCGCGCGCGCTACCCGCAGTGGGCGGCGGACGAAGACCAGCCGCGCGAGGCGAAGTAGGCCGCGCTCACTCGCTCGGCAGCACGAAGCTCTCGAGCACCGCGTCGTCCGCGACCTCGCGATCGAGGCGCTCGGCGAAGCGCAGCCGCGTGAGCCACGGCGCCATCGTCGGGCCTTCGCCGCCCATCACGGCGCCGGTGTACACGCGCACCTGATCGACGAAGCCCGCTTCGAGATGGCGCGAGAGCAGTTGCGGACCGGCTTCGAGGAGCACGCGCCGCACGCCTTGCTCCCACAGCCACTCCTGAACATCGCGCAGGGCGATGTGGTCCTCTTCGCTCGAGCGCAGTCCGGTCACCTTGGCGCCCGCGCGTTCGAGCGCCACGTGGCGCGCGGCGTTGGCGCCCGCTTGGCACAGGATGTGAACCGGCCCCGCGCCCTCGCCCAGCCCCGGCGGCGTGAACAACTTGCAGTCGGGCGGCGTGCGCAGGTAGCTGTCGAGAATCACGCGCAACGGCGGCCGCGACGGATCGCCCGGCGGTCGCACGGTGAAGCGCGGGTCGTCGTGCAGCACGGTCGTGACGCCGCTGACGATCGCGTCGACGCGGCCGCGCAAGAGCTGCACTTCGCGCAGCGCGTCGGGCCCGCTGATCCAGCGCCCGCCGCCGATCGCGGGAGGCGGCGTCAACTGGCCCGAGCGCGTCTGGGCCCACTTGGCGATCGTCCACGGACGCGGACGGCGCTGGCGATCGACGTCGACCCAGCGCAGGAAGTGCGGCGCGGTGCGGTCGATCTCGCTCGAGCGCGGCACGAACTCGACCTCGATGCCAGCTTCCTGCAAGAGCTTCAAGCCGGCGCCGCGATGGCGCGGGTCAGGGTCGAGCGCTCCGACGATCACGCGGCGAATGCCGCTGGAGCGGATCGCGTCCGTGCAGGGCGGCGTCTTGCCGTGGCTGGAGCAGGGCTCCAGAGTGACCACCAGCGCCTCGAAGCTCGAGCTCGGCACGCCGCTCGCGGCGGCGGCGGCAAGGGCCTCCACCTCGGCGTGGGGCCCGCCCCAGCGCTCGTGGAAGCCCCGCGCGATCACTTGCCCCCCCGCGATCACGGCCGCGCCGACGCAGGGGTTGGGTGCCACCTCGAAGCGCCGACGACGCGCCTGCGCCGCGAGATCGACGAGGATCTCGCGCAGGCTCGACTCGCTCAAGCTGGTGGTGGCCATCTCGCTCATGGGGATCCTGCGCGGGACTGCGCCCGACCGTGGAGGTTGCGCGCGGCGGAGGATCCAAACACCCCTTCTTCGGAGCTTGGCCGCCTGCGAACACAAGCTAGCGCCCGCCGCGGTCGGGTTCGAGCGCCCATCCCCCCCACGGAACGCGTGCGCCGCCTACGCACACCGCGAAAGGACTTCCTGCGCCCAATTTTGCCCCCTGCGCAGTGCCATCCGCCCCCCGCGCTCGGCAAACTGTCGGGCCTGTCCCGACCCCGTCGAACTCACCCCGAACCCCACCCATGACCCCCGCCCCGATTCGCGTCGCCATCACGGGAGCCGCCGGCCAGATCGGCTACGCGCTCCTCCCCCGCATCGCCTCCGGCCAGATGTTCGGGCCCGACCAGCCCGTCATCCTGCACATGATCGAGATTCCCAACGAGAAGGCCATGGCGGCCTTGAAGGGCGTCGCGATGGAGCTCGAGGACTGCGCCTTCCCGCTGCTGGCTGACATGGTGCTGACGAGCGACCCGAAGGTCGGCTTCAAGGACGTCCACTGGGCCTGCCTCGTCGGCGCCAAGCCGCGCGGCCCGGGCATGGAGCGCAACGACCTGCTGAAGGACAACGGCGCGATCTTCGTCGGCCAAGGCCGCGCGATCGCGGAGAACGCCGCGTCGAACGTGCGCGTCGCCGTCGTCGGCAATCCCTGCAACACCAACGCGTGGATCGCGATGCAGGCGGCCGCGAGCTTGCCCAAGGAGCGCTTCACGGCCATGACGCGCCTCGACCAGAACCGCGCGCAGGCGCAACTCGCGCACAAGGCCGGCGTGCCGATCACGGACGTCTCCGGCGCGCTGATCTGGGGCAACCACAGCGCCACGCAGGTCCCCGACTTCTACAACGCCAAGATCCGCGGCCGGTCCGCGGCCAAGGTCATCGCCGACGAGGCGTGGCTCAAGGGCGAGTTCATCAAGACCGTGCAACAGCGCGGCGCAGCCATCATCGCGGCCCGCGGCGTGTCGAGCGCGGCCTCCGCGGCCAATGCGCTCGTCGACCACGTGCGCGACCTGCACACCGCCACGCCCCCGGGCGAGTACCGCTCGGTGTGCGTGTGCTCGGATGGTTCCTACGGCGTGCCCGAGGGCCTGATCTTCGGCTACCCGGTGCGCTCCGACGGCAAGGGCGGCTGGAGCATCGTGCAGGGCCTCGAGCTCAACGACTTCCTGAGGGAACGGCTCGCGGCCACGATCAAGGAACTCGAAGGCGAACGCGAAGTCGTCAAGGGCCTGCTCGCCTGAGCGACGTCGGCCCAACGCACAGCGCGCCCGCTGCGAACCACGTGTTCCGCAGCGGGCGCGCTCGCTTTTTTTTGCGCCGCGGCCTCCGGGGCGCGAGCTACTTCACGAGCCCGAGCTCGGCGATGCGCTGGGCGAGCGTCTGGGCCAGCAGCAGACAGCCCTCGTCGGTCATGTGCACTTCGCCGTTGCGCTTGTCGGGGCGCACGAAAATGCGATCGGTGCCACTTTCGGCGCGCTGGGCGTCGGCCGTGCTCTCGAGCACCGCGCGCGCGTCGCACAACGGCACGCCGCGCTGCGCCGCGACGTCTTTCAGCGTCTGCGTCATGCGCTCGTAGCCCGCGCGCTGGCGCTGCGCGGAACCAAAGCGGTCGAGGTCACCCATCCGGCAGGCCTCGGTCACGAGCAGCACCTCCGCGCCGTGCGCGCGCGCGAGCGCCACGATGCTCACCAAATTGCGGCGATAGACATCGAAGCCGAGGTCGGGATCGCTCGGCTGCGCATAGTCGTCGGGCGCGTACTTGCCGAAGTCGACGATCGCGTAGGCGCCGAGGTTCAATCGCTCCTCGGCCCAATTCGTCATGTAGCGGCGCCAAGCCTTGTACGTGAGGCTGTGCTCGAGCGCGGCCTCGAGCGGCAGCTTGCGTTCGACCGGCCAGACCGCGCGCCAGTGCGCGTTGTCGCGCACGACGCCGGGATAGAGCGCGCAACGCAGGTCGTTGATCGTGTGGTACACGACGACGAGATCCGGCTCGAGGTCGACGCCGCGCAGCGCGAGATTGATCTGGCTCTCGAAGGTCGAGTAGCCCTGACAGCCGAGGTTGACGACCTCGATCGGCCGCGCGGCGCGCGCGCTGAGCTCCTCGCCGAGCTTCACCGGCCAGTTGGTCCACGTCGAGCTCGGTCCGATGCCGTACGTGCTCGAGCCGCCCAGACACACGATGCGGTAGGTGCCCGAGGGTTTCTTCCAGCTCACCTCCGCGCTGTTGAAGCCCATGCCGTTGTGCGCCACCAGGACCGGATCCGTGTCCGTCGCGGGCTTGTGAAAGCCCGGCCGCCCCGCGTAAGCGAGATACGGGTGCGGCTGGACGCGCGAGTTCACGAAGGCCGCGGCGACCGGATCGAGTTCCTCGGGGCGCAGCCCGTCGAGCGCGACGAAGCGCGGGACGGTCTCGAAGGCGAGCAGCATCGCCACGAGCGTCGCGAACGACACGAGCAGTCCGCGGCGCCAGCGGGAGCGCGACGGCGAAGGGGCGGCATGGGGCATGGTTGGAAGCCTCGTGGCTCGCGTGCGATCCTACGCCCACCCACCGAGCCCCTCAACGCGCCACTGCGCCATGCCCCAGCTTCGCACCCTCGCTCGTCTGCTCCCCGGCTGTCTCCTCGCGGCCTGCGCCAGCGCTCCGCCACCCGCGCCGGAACCGCTCGGCACGCTCATCGTGCTGCACAAGAGCGACGCCACGGCGATGTGGTTCGACCTCGACGCGCGCGCGGAACGTCTGCGCGCGAGCACCGGCGTGGCCCCGCACGAGGTGGCCTGCCGCGGCGAGCTCGCGGTCGTGTGCGACTACGGTGCGAGCACGCCCGGAACGACGCTGTCGGTGCTCGACGCGCGCGACGGACGGCTCGTGCGCAAGATCGAACTCGGCCACGAGCGGCCCCACGGCATCGAATGGCTCGACGATGCGCGCGTGCTCGTCACGAGCGAGGCGAGCGCGGCGCTGCTCGAGGTCGATGTCCTCGCGGGCGAAGTGCGGCGCGTGCTGCCCACGCAGGCCAGGCTCTCGCACATGCTCGCGCTCGCGCCCGATGCGAGCCGCGCATTCACGACCAACATGCAGTCCGACACGGTCTCGGTGCTCGACGTCGCGACGGGCGCGCTCTTGGGGCAGGTCCCGACCGGCAAGGGTCCCGAAGCACTCGACGTCTCTCCCGACGGCTCCGAGCTGTGGGTCGGCAATCGCAACGCGGACACGCTGAGCGTGATCGACGCGCGTTCGCTCGAAGTCACCGCGACGCTCGCCTGCCCGCGCTTTCCGATCCGGCTCAAGTTCACGCGCGACGGCCGACACGTGCTCGTCTCCTGCGCGCAGTCCGGCGACCTCGCCGTATTCGACGCGCGCCAGCGCAGGGAAGTGCGCCGCATCCCCCTCGGTCTGACGCCGACGGAGAGCGCCGCGTCCAACCTGCTCGGCCGCGACTTCGCCGCGAGTCCGACGCCGATCGGCATCTTCATCCATCCGCGCGCGCCGCTCGCGTGGATCGCGGCCACGAACAGCGACCTCGTGAGCGAGCTCTCGCTCGAGACGTGGACTTTCACGGCGCGCATTCCCACCGGCCGCGAGCCCGACGGCCTCGGCTGGCTGCCCGCGCACTGAGGCGAGCGGCGGCTACGTCGGCCGCGCGACGACTTCGCTGGCGAGCGTGCCGGCGAGGCTGAAGGCCGTGCAGTCCTCGATCTTCACGCGCTGCGTGGTGCCCGCGAGCGCGGCGTCGCCCTTGAGCGAGACCGACACGCCGGTGTGCGTGCGCGCGCGCAGCACGCCAACGTGCTTCTCGTGCGGGTCCTCGACGAACACGGGGAGTTCGCGCCCGAGGTACTCGCGCAGCCGCGCGAGCGCGACGGTCTCGCCCAAGTCGAGCAAGCGGTTGTTGCGCTCGCGTTTCCTCGCGTCGGGCACGTCGTCCGCGAGCGCCTCGGCGGCCGTCGATGGACGCGGGCTGTATTGGAATACGTAGTTGACGAGGAAGCGCTGCTCGACGAGGAAGCGCTCCGTGGCCGCGAAATCCTCGTCGCTCTCGCCGGGAAAGCCGACGATCCAGTCCGAGCCGAGCTCGATGTCGGGGCAGTGCTCGCGCAGGATTTCGACGCGCCGCCGATACAAATCGGTCGTGTAGCCGCGCTTCATGCGCCGCAGCACGTCGTCGGAGCCCGACTGCGCGGGCAGGGGCAGGAAGCGGTCGCACTTGTCGCAGTCGCGCAGCGCCTGCGCGAGCGCCGGCGTGACGTAGGAGGGATGCAGCGTGATGAGCCGCAGCCGCTCGAGGCCCTTGAGCTCTTGGAGCCGGTAGATCAGGTCCGCGAGCGCGGGTCGGCCCTGACGCCCGCGGCCGCGCGGCGCGTCGCCCTCGGGCACGCTCAGGTCCTCGCCCCAACTGTTCACGGTCTGGCCGAGCAGCGTGAGCACCTGGGCGCCGGAGTCGATCATCCAGCGCGCCTCGTCCACGAGCGCATCGATGCCGCGCGACAGCACGCGCCCGCGCACCTTCGGCACGATGCAGAACGTGCAATTGAGGTCGCAGCCGCGCATCACGGTCAGGTACGCGTGACGCCCGCCCGCGTAGGCCTCGCCCGCGCGACTCGCGTCCGGTTCCTCGTCGAAGCCCAGCCGCGTCACGCGCGCGGGGCGCAGCGGCGCCGACGAGCGCTTCTCGCGCACTTCGTCGACGAGCGCCGGCAGGTGCTGGAACGAGCGCGTGCCGACGACGAGATCGACCAGCGGCGAGCGGCCGTAGATCTCGTCGCCGAGGCGCTCCGCCATGCAGCCCATCACGCCCACCACCAGCTCCGCTCGGCGCTCCTTCGCCCGGCGCAGCTCGCCCACCCAACTGAACACGCGCTCCTCGGCGTGCTCGCGCACCGAGCAGGTGTTGAACAGCACCAGATCCGCCTCGTCGATCGCGTCCGTGGTCTGCCAGCCCTGACGGCGAAAGCGCCCCTCGACCGAGAGCGAGTCGTACTTGTTCATCTGGCAGCCGAACGTGACGACGTGCAGCTTCGGGGCCGCACTCGCGTCGCCGTGGGCCTTGGATTGGAAGCGCGGCAGGGTCATGATCCCCTCGAGTACGAGGGCGCAAGATTGTGCCCGCACGGCTCGCCCCTGTCACCCCGCGGGCGCGCCGGAGCGTCGAGGGCGGGGACACACAGCCCGTTCGCGCCGCGATGAGCCAAAGCCTCCAAGAGCGTTACGCCGCCCACCACCGCTGCTTCGGTTGCGGCCCCGCCAACGAACAAGGCCTGCGCATCCAGAGCGTCCCACAGGGCGAGGTCGTGGTCGCCGACTGGACGGCGCAGGCGCACCACGAGGCCTTCCCCGGCATGCTCAACGGCGGGATCATCGGCGCGCTGCTCGACTGCCACTCGAACTGGGCCGCGGCGTGGCACCTGATGAAGCGGCGCGGCGTCGAGGTCCCGCCCTGCACGGTGACGGCGGAATTCCACGTCAAGATGAAGCGCCCCACGCCGTCGGGCCAGCCCGTGCGGCTCGAGGCGCGCGTGGTGGAATCGAGCGAGGACCGCGCCACGATCGATGCCACGCTCTCCTCGAACGGCGTCGTGACCGCCACCTGCCGCGGCGTGTTCGTGGCGGTCAAGGAAGGCCATCCGGCCTACCATCGCTGGTGAGCCCAGCGGGGGACGAGTGTCTCCCACAGAGGACGCGCGGGAGCGGCGAGGGCCCGCCCCGAGAGCACCGCCTTGCTGGCACGCGCGTTGCCAGTCCCTAGGGCGGATGCGCGGCGCTCGCCGCGCCTCCCCCAGCAAGGACACCCGCCATGCTCCTCCCCCGCCTCGCGCCCCCCCGCCTGCACCTCGCCGCGCCCCTGCTCCTCGCCCCGCTCCTGCTGCTCTGCCCCGCGTGCACCGACTGCGGCGGCTGCGGCACGCCCGACCCCGATCCGCCCCCGCCCCCCTCACCGGCCTACGACATCTGGGAGCAGGAGCCCAACGACGAGGGCTGCTGTCCCGATTACTTGGGCACGACCTACGCGGGCGACGCATTCGTGATCGGCGGCCGCATCCGCGACGACATCTACGACCCCTTCGACGGTTTCGGACTGCGATCCGGCGAGCCCCACGACGTCGAGTTCTTCCTCCAGCCCGTCGGCGGTTCCGCCGACCTCGACTTCGGCGTCTGGGATCCCTACCTCGGCCAATTCGTGCTGCTCTGGGAGAGCCCCTACGCCACCGAGTCCGGCAGCTTCACCGTCTCCGGCACCTTCGAGGACTACCAGCTCGTGGTGATGTCCTACAGCGGCGATGCGGAGTACCGGCTCAGCGTCTGGATCGACCCGCCGACGTTCCTGCACCTTTCGTCCGACGCTGCGGACAAGGAAAAAACGTCGCGGCCAGCGGCGCTGGAGGCCTACGCCAAGGCGCTCGCGGGCCCCCTTGAGCGGGACTGAGCCTCGCGGCGCGAATTCCCCGCGTTCGGCGGAAGAGGGCGGCGGGTTCGTTCGTCCCACTCGACGCCATGAAGACCCTGATCCTCGTCGCCAGCCTCGCCTTCGGCGCCGCCGCCGTCGCGGGCGGCGTCCAGAGCTACTTCCACGCCGCCGCGGCGAACGCGCAGGTGAGCTTTCACGCCGACGGCACGCGCCGCAACTCGACCGAGTACGTCGACGGCCAAAAGCACGGGCTCAGTGAGCAGTGGCACCGCGACGGGACGCTGGAGTGGCAGGGCCAATACACGCGCGGCCTGCGCACGGGCGAGTGGCGCTTTTGGAATGCGGCCGGTGAGCTCGACAGCGAGCGCAGCGGCACCTTCGAAGACGGTCAGCGGACCGCGCCGCTCGCGCCGTAGCGCGCCCGCGCCGTGGACTGCGCTCTGAAGAGCGTAGTGGAGCGCGCTCAGCCGAGCGCGGACGCGTAGTGGCGGAAACTGCGCCGCCACCATGCGAAGACGCCCACTCCGAGCAGGAAGATCCACAGCGAGTGGGCCGCGGCCTCGAGTGGGCTGATGCGGCCGAGCACGAAGGCCGCCGGAAGAGACGAGAGCGCCGCCACCGGCACGAACGACGTGAGCAGTTGGCGCATGCGCAGCGGAAACACGTCCACGGGTCGGTCCGCGAGCGTCATCGTCACCTCCCACGCGAGGTTCGACAGGTCCGAATTGACCGCGCGAAACTCGGCGATCGTGAAACCGACGCTGAGCACCGTGCGCGCCCAGAACACCAGCGCGAGGGCCCACGCGAGCTTGAGCAGCCCCAACGGCGCGAGTGCGCCGGGGATGTCCAGCAACGCGAACAGCAGCCAGCCCAAGGCCATCGCTCCGTTGATGCACGCCTCGAGGCTGAAGCGCTGGAAGAAGTACACGAACACGCTCGCGCCCGGTCGCAGTCGCAGCGAGTCGAGCACGCCGTCTTTCAGCTCGCGCCCGAAGTGCCAGCACTGGCCGAGCCAGATCATCCAGAACGCGTCCGAGAGGAACAGGAAACCGAGGAACACGCGCACTTCCGCGCGGCTCCAGCCGGCGAGCGAGTCGGTGTGCGCGAACAGGATCTCGAACGTCGCGATGTGCACGAGATACCACGCCGTGTCCATCACGACCTGCGTCAGGAACTCGACGCGGAACTGCGACTTGCGGATGACGCCGACGCGCGCGAACTCGCGTGCGAGGCGCAGGTGGTGGAGCAGCGCGTTCAACGCTCACGCTCCCGCGCCGACGTGGCGATGCAGGCCGCGCCGCCAGAGGAACTCTCGCGTGAGTTCCAAGGCGACGATCCACGACAGCAGCACGCACACACCGCGCACGAACTCCTGAGTCCCGAGCCGACCGAGGAACAGCTCGCCCGGCGCGCTCACCGCCCAGTACGGGAACAACCAGCGCAGCGCTCCCGCGAGCGACTCAGGCATCGCGGAGACCGGCACGAGCACGCCAGCAGCGAAGCTGAACACGAAGCTCGCCATCGCCGACAACGTCCAGACCACTTCGAGCCAGAACGCGAGCACGTTGACGAGAAAGCACACGAGAAAGGCGCAGTAGCTGCCGAGCAGCACCAGCGCGAAGGCCTCCACCGCGGCGCTCGCGCTCGCCGCGCGCGGCCACCACTGCGGAAACAGGAGCGACCCCACGGCCCACAGGCCTGCGATCACGCTCGACTGCACGGCGAGATGCTGCGCGAAACGCCCGAGGGCGAGCACGAAGAAGCGCACCGGCATGGTCAGGTACTTGGTGACGTAGCCCTGGAAGATCTGGTCGGCGAGGTCGAGGCCGCGCTGGTGGAACAGCAGCTTCTCGAAGCTCGCCGCGAGGATCAGGTAGGCCACCATCGTCGGGAAATCGAAGCCTCCGATGCGCGCGTCGCTCGTGGCGAGGATCGCGCGGTAGACGAAGATCATCACCAGCGGCCGCCACAGGCTGCGCATCAGCTCGCGCACCACGAATCCAGCGCGCCACGCGGTCACCTTGCGCAACTCGAAGGCGAAGGCCACGCCGAGCAGCCGCAGGTCGCGCGCGAGCGCGCTCGAGGGCGCCGTCGCGCTCACGACCCGCCCTCGCGCTGCTGGAAAATCTGGCGGATGATCATGTCGAGCGGATGGTGTTCGATCGACAGGTCGCGGATCGCGAAGCGCTCGAACACGAACGGCACGAAGCGTTGCACGGCCGGTGCTGGCACGCTGAACAGCAGCGTCAGCGGAGCCGCACGCTCGAGGCGCGCGCCGAGCGGCTCGAGCAGCGGCTCGAAGGCGGCGTCCCAGCCGGGCGAACTCGGTTCGAGGTGCACCTCGATCGCGCGCCGCTCGTAGGTGCGCGCCTTGAGGTCGACGAGTCCGCCGTCGAACAGCACGCGCCCCTGGCGCAGGATCACGAGCCGCCGACAGGTCTCCTCGATGTCCTCCATGTCGTGGCTCGTGAGCACGATCGTCACGCCGCGCGCGCGGTTGATCTCGACCAGATAGCGCCGGATCGTCTCGCGCGACACGAGGTCGAGCCCGATCGTCGGCTCGTCGAGGAACACGACGTCGGGCTCGTGCAGGAAGGCGCCGATGATCTCCATCTTCATGCGCTCGCCGAGCGAGAGGTTGCGCAACTGGCGCTGGAGCTTGTCGGCGACCCCAAGTCGCTCGGCCGCCTCGCGCAGGCGCAGCTCGAAGTCGGAGCGCGGCACCGAGTAAATCTCGCGCAGCAGCCGGAACGAATCGATCGCGGGCAGGTCCCACCACAGCTGCGAACGCTGTCCCATCACCATCGAGAGCCGCCGCTTGTGCTCGTCGCGGAGCGCGAAGCTGTCGCAGCCGAACATGCGCGCGCTGCCCGACGAGACGGGCGTGATGCCGCTGACGCACTTGAGCAGCGTCGTCTTTCCGGCGCCGTTCGCTCCGATCAGGCCGAGGAACTCGCCGCGCCGGATCTCGAGCTCGATGCCCTCGAGCGCCGCGACCTCCGTCCACTCGCGCGCGAACAGGTTCACGAAGAAGCCGCCGAGCCCCTCGCGACGCTTCCACGTGCGGAAGCGCTTGCCCGCGCCGCGCATCTCGATCAGGACTTCGTTCACGGTGCGATTGTGCCCTGTGGACGCGGCGCGATCCACGGCGGCGGAGGCTACTTCTCGTACGTGTACACGCCGGCTTGCCCGGCCGTCTCCTCGATCGACACGCGCAGCCGGAACATGTCGAGATCGGCGAACCGCGCGCAGATGCGCCGGTGCAACTCGCGGCCAAACCACGTCGCGAGGTTCTCGGTGCTCGTGTTGTTGATCGGAAGCACGATCACGTCGCTCGTCGGAGCCGCGTAGTAGAGCTCGCGGTAGCGCACCTCGGTCACGCCGTCCGCGCGCCGCGCGTGGGTGAGCACGGGATGCTCGCCGGGCACGAGCCAGTGCTCGTCGAGCTCGTCGCACAGCGCGCGCACGACCGGCTTGATCTCCGTGAAGTCGAGCACGAGGCCAAAGCGCGTCAAGCGCGCCTCGACCTCGCACTGCACGCGATAGTTGTGGCCGTGCAGGCGCTCGGAGGTGCCGTCGGGGAAGATCAAGAAGTGCGCGGCGGAGAACTTGAAGTACTCCTTCGCGATGGTGATGGACCAGCGTTCCATGGGGGCTCGGCGAGGATAGCGCCGGGGAGCGGCGCCGCCGCCCTCGGACTCGCGCGCCGGGGTGTTCCCGCGTGGGAACGGCGCGCGTGCCCCCAATTGGGCGGCCCACAAGTGCCCCGCCCGCGCAGGTCGATCTCCACTCTCCCCCCATGCAGCCCGCCGCCCCGCGCCTGTTCGCCGCGCTACCCCAGCTCGCGCTCGCCCTGCTCGGGCTCGGCGCGC
This sequence comes from Planctomycetota bacterium, assembly GCA_016872715.1. Lineage (GTDB taxonomy): Bacteria > Planctomycetota > UBA1135 > UBA1135 > F1-120-MAGs118. The sequence goes on along the minus strand of VGZD01000056.1, from coordinate 2,069 downwards.
TCGCGGGCGTGATCGCTCCGCGCGTCGAGGCGCGCCGCGCCCATGCGCGCGATCTCGAGCGCGTGCGCACGATGGAGCGCGTGCGAACCGCGCTCGAACGCTTCCGCCGCGTCCACGGCGACTACCCGCACTCGCGCGGAGAGTGGTCGACCTCGCTCGACGACGACTTCCTCTGCGCGCTCGTCGAGCGCGGCCTGCTCGAGTGCGCGCCGCGCGACCCGCGCAACGAGCCTGCCTTCCACTATCGCTACGCGCGCTACGACGAGGGAACCCACGGCTGCGTCGGCTCCGGTCCCTACTTCGTGCTTGCGGCGACGGCGTTCGAGGATCCGCGCTTCGCCGCGCGTCACACCGGCTGGTTCAAGTGCCTAGCGCGCAACTGGAACAGCGAATTCGCCTACGTCACGGGCGGCGGCGCGGCGCTCGAATGAGCGCGCGGCCGCGCTCGCGTTGCTATCGTCGCGCCCCGTGAGCCTCGCCACCCGCACGGTTCGTCCGCGGAACCTCCGCATCGAGTTCGAAGTCCTCGAAGGCGACTCGATCATCGGCCCCGCCATCGAGCGCGGTTCGTGGGCCGACCACGAGACGGCGCTCATGCTCGCGCACCTGCGACCGGGCATGCGCGTGCTCGACCTCGGCGCCAACATCGGCTGGTTCAGCGCGGCGGCCGTGCTCGCGGGTTGCGAGGTCCACGCCTGCGAGCCCGTGCCCGAGATCGCCGAGGTCTGCGAGCGCAACGTCGCGCGCGCCATGGCGGAGGGAGCGGGCCGCTGCACCGTGCACCGCGTTGCGGCCGGAGCGGCGCGAGCCCGCGCGCGCATCGCGCTCGATCCGCGCAATTTCGGCGACAACCGCGTGATCGAAGGCGCCGCGCCCGCGGACATGCACGCCGCCCGCGAGCTCGAGATCGAAATCGCGCCGGTCGACGAGCTGCTGCCGGAATCGTTCGTCCAAGGCGGCATCAACTTCGCCAAGCTCGACACGCAGGGCTCCGAGTGGCTCGCGTTGCAGGGCATGCGCACCACGCTCGCGCACAGCCCGCGCATGGCGCTGCTGATCGAGTTCTGGCCCTACGCGCTGCGCGGCGCACGGCCCGACGAGCTGCTGCAATTCCTCACCGCGCAAGGCTTCACGCTCGGCAAGGCGACCGAGGCGCCGTTCCCGATGAGCGCCGAGCGCATCCTCGCGCAGGTCTCGCGTCGCGATCCGGTCAAGGGCGGCATCGACCTGTGGGGGACGCGCGGCACGCCCTTCCACGTGCTCGGGTTGAAGGCCCGCTTGCACGGCCTCGTGCGCAGCCTCAAGGAAGACGGAAGATGACGCTGGTCGACTTCCACCTGCACCTCTTCTCGCGGCCCTACTTCGACGCGCTCGCGGCGCTCTCGCCCTTGAAGGGAACTCCCTCGGAGCGCCTCGCCCAAGCAGCGGCGAGCGCACAGATCGAGTTGCCCTCGACGCAGCTCGCCACGCACGTGGCGCGCTGGATCGCGCAGTTCGACGCGCACGGCGTCGAGCACGCCGCGGCCTTCGCCAGCGCCCCCGAGGAAGTCCCCTCGCTCGCGGAAGCCGCCGTGCTCGCCAAGGGCCGCATCACTCCCTTCGCGCTCGTCAATCCAACGGCCCAAGGCGCGGCCGAGCGCACGCGCACGCTGCTCCAATCGCAGGGCTTCCGCGGCGTGCTGCTGTTTCCGGCTCTACACCACTACGAGCTCTCCGCGCCCGAGTGTCGCGAGTTCCTCGGCGTGCTCGACGCCGAGCGCGCGATCGCCTACGTTCACTGCGGCACGCTCGTCGTCAAGCTGCGCGACCTGCTCGGCATCGTGCGCACGATGGACGAGCGCTTCGCCTCGCCCCTGCACGTGCTCGCAGCCGCGCGCGACTTTCCCAACGCGCGCTTCGTGATCCCCCACTTCGGCGCGGGCCGCTTTAACGAGACGCTCACCGCCGGAGCGCAGTGCGCCAACGTCTTCGTCGACACGTCCTCGTCGAACAGCTGGCTCGCGAGGCACCCCGACCAGCTCACGCTGCGCGACGTCTTCGCGCGCACACTCGAAGTGTTCGCCCCCGAA
>VGZD01000055.1 GCA_016872715.1 Planctomycetota bacterium | reverse complement strand
GGGCGGGCGTCGAGACTTCGCTCTAGGGGCATTTCCCAGGCCCAGCGAGCCTGTGCTAGGCTTTTTTGACGATGTTCGTTGCTCAGCTTGGGATCGGGGCGGCGTGCTTGCCGCTCCTCGCGCTCTCGGGAGCCCCGCCTGCGGAGGCGCTCGGGCTTGTGTCGGCGTCGCTCGCCCTGCCTAGCAACGTGCTGGTGATCACGCTCGACGATGTCGGCGTCGACCTGATCGGCGCCTACGAATCTTGGTATGTGGCTCAGGGGCGTCCGGCGGGGCAGCCCGCCCACACACCGGCGATCGACTCGCTGCTCGCCGCGCAGGGCATCCTGTTCACGGAGTGCTGGACGGCGCCGATGTGCACGCCGAGCCGTGCGCGCCTGCTCACGGGCAAGTACGGGATGCGCAACGGCATCGGTGCGGTCCTGAAGGAGACCGAGACCTCCGGCTACCTGAATCCGGGCCTGCAGCCGACGGAGCTGACCCTGCCTCAACTCCTGCGCACCGGGAGCGCGCCGTACACGTCGGTCGCGGTCGGCAAGTGGCACCTCGCCGACACGCCGATGCGAACGCTGATTCCGGCCCATCCGCTCGGCTCGCCGACGGGGACTTGGTTCGATCGCTACGCCGGTGCGATGTTCAATTTGCAGAACCCGCAGCCCAGCAGCGGAATCAACGTCTATTCGAGCTGGATCAAGACCTACTGCTCGTTCCTCGACCCCAACGTGGCGCCGTGCCCCAACGGTGCGCTGCCCTGCGACGTGCTGAAGTTCGCGCCGCCCGCGGCGAACTACGCCACGGTCGACACGACCGAGGACGCGCTCTCCATGGTGGCGACGCTGACCGAGCCGTGGTTTCTGTACGTTGCCTACAACGCCGCGCACTCGCCGGTCCACGACATCCCCAGCGGCCTGCCTTCCAGCTCGTGCGGCAATTACCTGCCCAACGTCAGCCCGTGCGATGCCGGGGCAAACCCGACCTTCGCCACGCGACTGCGCTGCATGGTCGAGGAGCTCGACAACCAAATCGGGCGGCTGTTGTGCTCGATCGACGCGACCGACACGACGGTCATCCTGATCAGCGACAACGGCACGGACCCCAACGGGCTGCTCGCGCCCCATGACCGATCCTCGGCCAAGGGCACGGTCAAGGAAGGCGGCATTCGCGTCCCGATGATCATCCGCGCGCCGCAGCAGGCCGCGGGCACTTCCGGGCGCGTCTCGCGCGCGCTGGTCAGTTCGACGGACGTCTTGGCCACGGTGGCCGCCATCGCCGGAACGCCGGTTCCGATCGGGACCGCCACGGACTCGGTCTCGATGCTGCCGTACATCACCGGCTTCCAAGGCAGCGTGCGCAAGTTCGTCTACAGCGAGAACTTCTTCCCGAACTTCCAGCCCGATCCGATCACGGGTGGTCCGCCGGCGAGCTATGTGACCAATCGCCACATGCAGGCCATCCGCGAGCAGCGCTTCAAGCTGATTCGAAGAACCGACCGCGACCAGAACATGGGCAGCACGGTCACGGTCACCGAGCAGTTCTACGACCTGCTCCAAGGCGGTGCGCCGGATCCGGTCACGGGCGCGACGACGCCCGACTGGTTCGAGGAGAACGACTTGCTCGCTTCGGGCTTGCCGCTCTCCGCGCGCGGCCAACGCGCGCTGCAAGTGCTGCGCAACAAGCTCGACACGCAGTATCCGTCGATCTGCCGCTGAGCGCGCGCGGTCGCAGCGGCAGCTCGCGCTGGCCTCTCGTGCTGAGCTCGGGCCTCGAGCTAGGTTGTTCAGGGCGCCGAGCGCGCCTTGGCGCCGCTCGTCCGCGGCGAAGCGGACTTCGCGGGCTTCTTCTCGGACTTGGCGACCGCGGCGAGCGCGGCCTTGAGGTCGTTGATGATGTCGCTGGGGCTTTCGAGGCCGATCGAGAGGCGCACGGCGCCGCCGCGCTTGCCGTAGGAGCTGTGCGTCATGGTCGACGGCAGCTCGATCAGCGTCTTCGTGTGGCCGAGCGAAACGGCGAGCGTCACCGAGTAGGCCGAGTGCGCGAGCGCGTCGATGAACGCCTCGGGCTCGGCGCGCGCGCTATCGAGTTCGAAGTAGATCATGTTGCCGGGCGCGAAGTCGCCGTCGAAGTCGACCAGCTGGTGCTGGGCGAGCTCGCGCTGGGGGAAGCTCGGCAGGCCCGGGTACATGACGCGCGCGACGGCGCTGTGCTTTTCGAGCCACGCCGCCACCTTGCGCGCCGTGAATTGCTGGCGCTTGAGGCGCAGCGGCAGCGTCGGCAGACCGTACACGAGGATGGCCCAAGCCGCCTTCGAAGAGAGAATGCCGCCGAAGTCCTTGCGATAGAGCAGGAGCCGCGCGTGCATCGACTTGGGGCAGATCGCCGCGCCGCCGAGCTCGGTCCCGAAGCCGCCGAGGTTCTTGGTCAGCGAGTGCAGGACCACATCCGCGCCGAGCGCGAGCGGGCGTTGGCCGAAGGGCGTGGCGAAGGTGCTGTCGATGAAGATGAGCAGCTTGCGGTCGTCCGCGCGGTCGGCGTTCAGCTCGTCGACGAGCTTGCGGAGCGCGCGCACGTCGATGAGCTCGAGCGACGGGTTCACCGGCGACTCGAAGTACAGCACGCGCGTGTGTTCGTTGACGGCGGCGCGCACGGAGGCGAGCGCATTCATGTCGACGCGCTTCACGCCGATGCCCTGACGCGGATACCAGTTCTCGAACAGCGAGTGGGTGCAGCCGTAGAGCACCGGGTGCGCGATCACTTCGTCGCCGCACTTCAACGTGCAGCCCAGCGCCGCGGAGATCGCCGCCATGCCCGAGGCGAACGTCACGCAGCTCTCGCCCTGCTCGATTTCCGCGAGCTCGCCCTCGAGGATCGAGCGCGTGGGCTCGTCGAGGCGGTCGTAGATGTAGACCGGCGTCTCGCCGACGTCCGTGACCAACTGGCCGAACTCTTGAAAGCCGCGCGCGCCGCGCTTGGCGCTGTCGAGTCGGTACGTGGTCGAGCTCGAGAGCGGCGGCGTGACGTGGTGCGAGAAATCCCACTTGGCCGAGTGCTCGGGGCCGTGGACGAGGCGGGTCGTGACCTTGTACTGCTGCTTCTTCGCCATGGAATCGCTCCTGCGCCCGCTGTGCGGGGAGAGGAGACTGTAGTCCATGCGGCGCCCGCGGCGCTGCTACGAAGTTCCTTGCTCGCGCGCGGCGGGGCGGGATCGCGTCAGGGCAGGAGTGCGAAGCGCAGCGCATCGCTCGCCGCGAACGAGCCCGCGGGGTTGAGCGGGTCGCGCAGGTGCCACTGGGCGTGGACGACGGCGCCCGCGACGAGGCGCGCGTCGAGGCCCGCTGCGATGCGCGCGTTGAAGTCCAGACTCGCGCTCGCGCCGCAACCGGCGGGACCGGAGCCCGCGGTGACTTGCACGGCCGAGCGCGTGAGCGGTGTCGCGAGACATAGCGTGCCGCCGAGGAACGGCGTCGAGGCCGGTCCAGCGAGCGTGTACACCAGCGAGGTGGCGCGCAGGGCGGGTGCCTGCGTCAGGGACACGACGAAGCCGGAAGCCGAGCTCGCGCTCGGCGTTCCGCTCCAGCCGAGGTCGGGCAGGCAGCCATTGCCCGTCGCGCGCGCGGCGCAGTAGGTTCCCACCAGCGGCGGCGTGAAGTCGACGATGAGCGTCGGCCACTCGGTCGGATCCGAGGATTCGCGCGTCCCGAACACCTTGGTCGTCTGCGAAACGCTCTCGACGTCGAGCTTGAGCAGCCAGCCGAAGTTGCCCCCGGGCGTGTCGAGCCAGCCCTGCACGTCGGCGACCGCGGCGGCGGTCGAAGGCCAGGTGTGCGTTCCCAGTTGGTCGACGGCGAGCACGGTGCTCGCGCTCGTGGCGAAGTCGCCGCCGGCCGTCGTCCAGTTCTGGCTCGGGTAGAAGCGGTGCAGCCACGTTGCGTCGAGCGCTTGCGCCGGCGCGCCCTGACCGCTCGACGTGCTCGAGGCGCCCTCACCCCAGTCGTTCAGGACGCGATGCACGCGCACGTTGCGCGGGCCCGTGTTGCCGTTGGGGTTGGCGAGCACGAGCTGCACCGAGTTCACCACCGAGCCCGCGGGCACGAGCGCGGCGATGTCGAAGCGCACGAGGCCGCGCCGGATCGGTGCTGTCGACGCGCCGCCCGCGCGGCCGACGATCATCACGGGACCCGATCCGTTGGCGATCGAGCCGGTGGCGTCGTTCCACAGCGTCGTGTCGCGCACCGCCGTGAGCGAGAGCACGTCGGCGCGCGTCGGCGCGGCGAGGGCGGCGAAGGCTCCGAGGAAGGCCCCGAGAAAAGTCCCGGGGAAGGCGCTGCGAAACATGTTGAGAGCTCAGGGGTAGATGTAGAAGCGCAGAGCGTTCGAGAGGTTGGTCGTGAAGGTCGCGGCGGGATCGCGGCTCCAATACTGCGCGCAGACGAGTCGACCGGCGGTGAGCAGCGGGTTGACGCCGGACGCGATGAGCACGTTGAAGTCGTAGCTGAAGCTGCCGCTGCAGTTGTTGGCGGGCATGGCGCTGCCGCCGGACGTCTGCGCGACCGTGCGCAGCACGGGCGGTTGCACGCACATCGTGCCGCCCTGAAAGGGGGACGCAGCGGGTCCGAGCGTGCCGTAGAACAGCAGGCCCGACTTCTGGTTGAGCGTGTTGGTGAGCGTGATCGCGAAGCCGGAGCCAGCATTGAAGTCGGGACTCCCGCTCGAGCCGATCGCGGGCGTGCAGCCCAGACTGTTCACCTTCGCCGTGCAGTAGGGCGTCGGACCGGGAAGCGTGTACGTGACGACGAGCTGCGGCCAATACGCGGGCAGGCTCTCACGGGTCTCGAACTGCTTGGCGGACTTCAGGCCGCCCTCGGGCCCGCGCACGATCCAGCCGAAGTTCTGGCTCGGGTTCGCGACCCACGACTGCACGTCGGAGACCATCTGCGTGGTCGATCCCCACGTGTAGAACATGTAGGTCGAGCCGATGGTCACCGTGGCGCTCGCCGTCGGCGAGAAGTCACCGCCTGGGGTCGTCCAGAACTGGTTGTTGAAGTAGGTGTGCAACCACGTCGGATCGCCGACCTGCGCCGTGTTGCCGTTGCCCGAATAGCCCGACGTCGGGCCCTCGTTCCATGCGCGCGAGAGCTTGTGGATCGAGAACGACTTGGCGCCCACGACGGTTTTGGACATGTAGAGCTTGAGCTGTACGGCCGTGACCGTGGAGCCGACCGGGATCGAGCTCGTGTCGAACGCCACCAGCGCGCGCCGCATCGGCCACGCCGTGCTCGTGCCCGCCTGACCCGAGTACATCGTCGGCCCCTTCGAGTCCGTGCGGTTGCCGACGGTGTCGTTGTAGATCGTCGCGTCCTTGCTCGACGTCAGCGTCACGACGTCCGCGCGAGCGCGTTGGCACAGCAGCAAGGCGAGGGACAGCAGGAGGGGAATCCGAGGGCTCATGGGGGACGAGTGGCTCCGTGGTTTTCCCCTCCACACTAACCCGAGCGAGAAAAACCGGCTACTCGAGCCCGAGTTCGGACACGCCGTCCTCGTCGAAGCCCAAGTAGTGGCCCAGCTCGTGATAGAGGGTCACTTCCACCTGTTCCGCGAGCTCGCGACGCGAGTTGCACGCTCGCTCGAGGTTGCGCTGGAACAGGTGAATCGTCGGCGGCAGGTCCGGCGCCGACTCGGGCCCGCTCTCGGAGAGTGGGGCACCGGTGAAGAGCCCGAGCAGGTCCGGCGGGGTCTCGCGCGGGTCGTCGCCGCACAGTTCGCGCGCGGGCATGGGCTCGACGATCACCGGCACATGCTCGAGCGCGGCGCGGAATTCGTCGGGCAGACGCGCGATCGACTGATGGAGCACGCGGTCGAACTCCGACTCGGACAGCCGCTGCGGCGAGGGGAAACCCTGTGGGTCGAGGCGCTGGGCGTCGCGCAGCAGTCGATCCGCGCGCCCGAAGTCGCCGTCGAGATCGGCGAGCAGCGCGAGCTTGGCTAGCACGACCGGACTCTCTCCCAGCGCCTGCGCGCGCGCGAGCTCGACGCGCGCCGCGTCGAAGTTCCACGCTCGCAGCGCGATCTCCGCGCGCACAAGCGCGAGCTCCATGTCCTCGCTCGCGTCCTCGCGTTGCTCCGCCTCGTCGGCGCAGCGGCTCGCCGCACCCAGATCGTCGAGCGCGAGGTGCGCCGTCGCCCTCAACACCCACGTCTCCGCGAGCTCGTCGCTCGCTCCAGCCGCGATCTCCAGCGCCGCGCCCGCGTCGAGGGCGTCGAGCGCTTCCCACGCTCGATCGAGCGTCGCGTAGTCCTGCTCGTGCTCCATCGCGCTCACTCGACCGACTGCGGCGGCGTGCGGTCGAACTCGGTCGACAGGTCGCGCAGGAGTCCTTCGCTGACGCTCTCGAGCTTCCAGCGCTGGTCGAATAGGAGCACATAGCCGCGCGAGAGCGCCTCGAGCTCGCCGTAGTCGAACGAAGCGTTGACTCCGCGCGCCACGTTCACGCTCGCGCCCAGTTGCCAGCCTTGGTGCCGATACGCGCCGTACGCGATCGCGATGGCGTCGCCGCTGCGCTCCCACACGAAGTTCGGAGCGCCGAGGATCCCGAGGCAGTGCTCGAGGTCGCTCTCGCCGGGCACGAGATCGCGCAGCGCGTCCGTCGGCAAGGGTTGCAGCACGATCTGGCGCTGCCACTGCGCCTTCACGCAGGAACTCGCCGCGAGCGCGAGCACGAGCGCGCTGCTCATTCGTGCGAGTCGACCCACGGCAGCGCCCACTCCGAGCTCGAGGCCTGCAGGGTGGAACCGAAAGCCGCGAGGCGGTCGTGCTCGTCGAAGAACAGCCACAGGCGGTCTTCCTGCGTGTCGGTGTTGAGCGCGGTGGCGACGACCAGCGTCAGCCCCGTGCGCTTGGTGTTCTGATGGTCGTAGCGCCACGCCGAGCGCCGTCCGAGCTGCACGACCTCCATCGGCCCGCCGAGCAGTTCGAGCACGTCGCTCGAGCTCATTTGACGCGCGAGCTTCACGACGCGCGCTTCATCGAGCGGTTGGTTGACGGTGTCGCGAGTGAGGAGGCACCCCTGCACCAGCGGCAGCAGGAGCAACGGTGCGAGGGCGGTCGTGCGCATGGCGTAGAGGCTAGCAGCACTGGCTCGCTCCCTGCCGCGTCCGCGGTGCAATTTCGCGGCGCGGCGCGTAGGCTCGTGCGCGATGGGCTCGGAGCGCAACGCGGGGCTGGGGCGGCGAATCGTGTTGGCGCTGTGGCTGGCGCTGCCGCTGGGCGCGTGCGCGGCGGGGCGCGGCGAGGCGTGGCAGCGCCCGCAGGGTACGGTGCGGCTCGTGGTGCTGCACACCAACGACATCCATGGTCAGGTCCTGCCGCGCAAGGCGACGTGGCTCGACCGAAACTCGCCCCCGCAGATCGGGGGCCTGCCGCGCGTCGCGGGCTATGTGAACGCCGTGCGGCGCGAGCTCGCGGGCAGCGGCACCGAGCTGCTCGTGCTCGACGGCGGCGACTGGTACCAAGGCACGCCGGAGGGCGGACTCGAGCGCGGCCTGCCGTTCGTCGAGGCGCTCGCGGCGATCGACTTCGATGCGCTCGCGGTCGGCAACCACGAGTTCGACCACTCGATCGCGAACCTGCGCAAGCTGCTCGCGGTCACGGAGGGTCGCGCGGTGTGTGCGAATCTGCGCGTGCCGTCGAGCGGTGAACGCGTGCCGTGGCTCGAGCCGTGGCGCATCGTCGAGCGCGGCGGGCTGCGCATCGCGCTCGTCGGCCTCATCACGCCCGAGACGCCCTCGATCTCCCACCCGGAGACGCGCGCGCTCACCTTCGTGGACCCCTCGCTCGAGCTCGCCACCGCCAAGCGCGAGCTCGCGGGCCGCTGCGACCTGATCCTGCCGGTCGCGCACATGGGCGTCGAAGAGGCGCTCGCCGCCGCTCGCGCTCACCCCGACCTGCCGCTCTTCATCACCGGCCACTCGCACACCTACCTCGCGGAAGGCAAGCGCGACGGCGCGGGTCTCGTCGTGCAGACGGGCGCGAAGGCCTCGGCGGTCGGTCGAGTCGAGCTCGAGATCGACGGGCCGAGTGCGACGGTCACGTCGATCCGCTCGACGCTCGTCGATCTGCTCGCGGAACCCGCGCGGCAGGATCGCGACGCGGACGTCGAGCGCCGCTGCGCCGAGCTCGTGCAGCGCGCGGAGGTCGACATGCAGCGCGAGGTCGGGGAGCTCGCCGCGCCGCTCAAGGCCGGTCGCGGCCCGTTCTCGACGTCGGCGGGCAACTTCGTGGCCGATCTCGTGCGCGAGCGCATGGGTGCCGCGATCGGGCTCCACAACCGCGGCGGCACGCGCGCGGAGATCGACGCGGGGCCCGTGACCGTGCGCGAGGTGTTCGAGATGCTGCCGTTCGACAACGACCTCGTGTTGCTCGAAGTGCTCGGAATCGACCTCGAGACGGTCGTGCGCGGTGCGATCGAAGGCAGGGTGCACTCGGGCCTCGACTACAGCGGGCTGCGCGTGTTCGTGCGCTCGCGCAACGAGGATGGCTCCACGCGCCTCGAACTCGCGCGCATCGAGGTCGACGGAGCGCCGCTCGATCCGCGACAGTCGTACACGGTGGCGATGAACTCGTTTCTCGCCGGAGGTGGCGATGGATTCAGAGAATTCGCGCGTTCGCGCAAGCTCGCGCAGGACCCCATCTTGCTGCGCGAGCTCGCGGAGGCGGCCTTCGTGCGCGGTGGCCGCCTCGATCCACCGTTCGAGGCGCGCATCGTCGAGGAGTTCTCGCCGTGATCGCCGCGTTCACGCTGTGCGTGGCGCTGCTCGCGCCGCAGGGCTTCGATGAGTTGGCGCGGAAGTTCGTCGACACCGACGCTCGGGTGCGGCGCGACGCGGTCATCGGCCTAGCGAAGCTCGACACTCCCCCGGCGTGGGAGAAGGTCGTGGCGGCGCTGCGCGATCCCAAGCCCGAGGTCGCGGACGAGGCGCAGTTGCAGCTCGCAGGTCTGGCGGGAACGGCCGAGTTGGCGCTGCTCTACGGCAAGGACACGCTCGCCTCGAAGGACGAATTCGTGCGGCTGCGCACGGCCGAGGTGCTCGGGCGCTTGTCGGAGATGCCCGACTCGGCGCCGGTGCTCAACGCCCTCGCGGACAAGGACGCGAGCGTGCGGCGAACGCTGTGCTGGTCGATCGAGCGGCTCGCGAACGCGGGCCATTGGAGCGCGGCGACACCGGCGCTCGGCGAACTCGCGCGCAAGGACAAGCACGGCGGCGTGCGCGGCGCGGCGCTGGTCGCCCATGCGGCGCTGCGCGCGGAGTCGGCCGAGTCGCTCGCCGCGCTCGCGCTCGATGGCGATGCGCAGTTGCGCGCAGCCGTCGTGCTCGCGGCGCGCGCGCTCGACGCGGAGCTGGCCCATGTGCGTGCGAGCGCGGCGCTCGAGGACAGCGCACTGGGGGTCCGTCTCGTCGCCGCGGAGAGCCTCGCCGCGGGGCGCGATGCGCGCGGAGCGCGCGCGCTCGTGGTGCTGCTCGAGTCGGAGAAGGAACTGCGCGGTCGCTGGCACACAGTCGAGCTGCTGCGCGAGCTCTCGGGGCTGCAACACCGGCTCGATCCGCGGCCGTGGAAGGTCTGGGCCGCCGCGCTCTCCGACGGTCCGCTGCCCGAGCCGCGCAAGGCGGAGCGCTCCGACGAGGAACGCAGCGTCTCGTTCGCTGGGCTGCCGATCCGCTCCGAGCGCGTGTGCTTCCTGATCGACCTCTCCGGCTCGATCTGGCAGAAGCGCGCCGATGGCCGCACGCGCAAGGAGCTCGTCGACGAGGAGTTGCGCAAGGCGCTCGAGTCCCTGCCCGAGAGCACGCGCTTCAACGTGATCGCCTACACCGCCACGCCGACGCCGTGGCAGCGCTCGCTCGTGTCGGCGGAGCGCAAGAACGTCGCCAAGGCGCTCGAGTGGTTCGTGGCGCGCAAGGACACGGGCAGTGGCGACGTGTGGGGCGCGCTGCAGGTGGCGCTCGCGGATCCGGCCGTCGATACGCTGGTCGTGCTCTCCGATGGAGCGCCCTCCGGCGGTCGGCGCTGGAATCTGGGGCTCATGAAGCAGCTTTTCGCCGAGCAAAATCGCTTCCGCCGGGTCGAGCTCGACGCCGTGCTCGCGGATGCGAGTGCGCGACTCGCTCGCGAGTGGGACGAGATGTGCGCGGCGAGCGGCGGCCGCACGGTCCGGCTCGAGTTGCGCTGAGCCGCGCGCGGTTTCGCGCTCGAGCGAGCCTCGGCCACGACGGCGCGTTGCGGTATCGTCTTGGCGCCCATGCGCCGCGCTCGCCTGCTGATCGCCTCCGCCTTGCTCGCCGCCTGCGGTCGCGAGCCCGACACCGCCACCCAACCCTCGGTCGCGACCTCGAGCGCAGCGGCGCCGACGTCTCAGGGCAGCGCGCAGCGAACGGTCAGCGTCGCGAAGCCTGCGCCGCCGCTCGTGGCAGAGCCCGCACTGCTCTTCCCCGAGCCCGAGGTGCCGAAGGACGCGTGGAACGCGGAGAACCACGCGCGCATGGATCCGCGCATCGACGGTTGGCCACTCGAGGCCGTCCATGATCTCGTGCGCCCGCGCCTGATCGCACTCGCCGAGCGGGTGTGGGGGGCCACGGAGGGCGACGTGGGGGAGCTGCTCGCCGCCGAATTTGCGGGCGCCACGGCGCTGCGTGGGGATCTCGCGGTGCTGCACGACGACGGCCAGCTCGTCGTGTCCGTGCTCGCTCCGGCCGAGCGCACGCTGAGCGCCGTGAGCGACTGGGCCGCGGCATGCGCCGCGTTGCGAGCGCCGTTTTGCGGAGCGAAGCCCACGCTCCACGCGTGGATCGAGGAACTCCGCGCAGAGGGAGCGAGCGTCGTCGTCGATGCGCGCGTGTGCGCGTCCGCGGGCGTCGGAGCCGGCGTGGCGCAGCACAACGTGCTGTGGCGCACGCGCTGGAGTCCCGACGTCGACACGGGCGCGCCGCGCCTAGTCTCGCTGCAGGTGCTCGAGCTCGAGGAGCTGAAGGCCAAGCGTCGCTCCTTCGGCGATCACACGGCGCGCTGGATCGGATCGCCGCCGTGGCTCGAACGCGAGTTCCTGCGCGGGCTGGGCGAGTCGTACTTCAAGCAGGACAAGCTGACGGGCAACCACCTGCTCGGAGGTCACGGGCTCGCGGTGGGGGATGCCAACGGCGACGGGCTCGAGGACGTGTTCCTGTGCACGGCGGGCGGCACGCCCAATCGACTGCTGTTGGCTCAACCCGACGGCACGCTGCGCGATGGAACGGCGGAGGCCAAGGTCGCGCTGCTCGACAACACGCGCTCCGCGCTGATCGTCGATCTCGACGGCGATCGCCACCGCGACATCGTGGCCGGAGTCGGCCCCTACGTGTGGGTCGCCTACAACGATGGCAGTGGCGTCTTCGGCGAGCAGCAGTTGCTCGGCAGCAGCGAGCTCGGCGAGGAGGACATCTTCTCGCTCGTCGCGGGCGATCCCGACCGCGACGGCGACCTCGATCTCTATTGCTGCCGCTACGTGAAGGGCGGGATGATCTCCGGCGTGCCGCGGCCCTACCACGACGCGCAGGGCGGCGCGACCAACCTGTATTGGCGCAACGAGGGCGCTCGACGCTTCCGCAACGCCACCGACGAGGTCGGCTTCGGAGCGGCCAACGATCGCTACAGCCTCGCGGCGCTGTGGCAGGATCTCGACCTCGACGGCGACCTCGATCTGTACGTCGTCAACGACTTCGGCCGCAACAATCTGTTCGTGAACGAGGGCGGCACGTTCCGCGACGAGGCGCTCGCGCGCGGGGCCGACGACATGGCGGCGGGCATGGGCATCACGAGCGCGGACTTCGACCTCGATGGCGAGCCGGACCTGTACACGTCGAACATGTACAGCGCCGCGGGGCTGCGCATGACGGCGCAGCCGGAGCGCTTCCTCGATGGCCAGTATCGCGAGCTGCACCAGCACTTCCGACGCCACGCGCGCGGCAACACGCTGTTGCGTGGGCTCGGCGGCGGTCGTTTCGAGGACGTGACCGAGTCGATCGGCGGCGCGCGCGCGGGCTGGTCGTGGGGCGGAATGTTCCTCGACATCGACAACGATCGCTACGCCGATTTGCTCGTTCCCAATGGCTTCATCAGCGGGTCGCGCACGAAGGACGTCGAGAGTTTTTTTTGGCGCCGGGTGATCAGCCAGAGCCCGCCGGATGCGAGCGTCGACGAGGACTATCGCCGAGCGTGGGCCAGCATGCAGCAGATCGTGATGGACGAGGGAGCGTCCTACGACGGCTGGGAACGCAACACCGCGTTCCGCAACCTCGGCGGTCGACGGCTGGTCGATGCGAGCGCGCTGGTCGGCTTCGAGACGCTCGATGACTTCCGCGCGGTCGCGCGCGTCGACTGGGACGACGACGGGCGCGAGGACGCGATCGTGCGCAGCCGCACGGCGCCGCGCCTGCGCTTCTTGCGCAATCAGGACGAGAGCGCCCATCACTTCGTGTCGCTCGGCCTCACCGCCGCTGGCCCCAACATGGACGCGATCGGCGCGCGCGTCGATCTGGAGGCGGGCGGCAGGTTGGTGCGACGCACGGTGCACGCGGGCGAGGGCTACCTCGCGCAGTCCTCGCGGAGAGTGCACTTTGGGCTGGGAGCCCAGACGCTCGTCGACTCGCTCGTGGTGCACTGGCCGGACGGCAGCGAGCAGCGCTTCGGTCCGCTCGCTGCGGACGCGCGCTACGAGCTCGTCCAAGGCGAGCCCGCGCCACGCGTGCGCGCACCGCGCGAGCTGACGACGTTTGCGACGCTCGATCCCTCGCCGCTCGCGGCCTCGACGGCACGCGTCGAGCGCTTCGTGCTCGTCGAGAAGATCCCGCTGCGCGAATTCGCGTTGCCGCGCTTCGATGGAACGGCGCCACGCGTCGCGGCGCTCGCGGGCTCGCTGCCGGTGATCGTGATGTGGTCCGTGGACGACGCGAACTCGCGCGCGCAGCTCGAGGCGCTCGCACTGCGGCTGCCCGAGCTCGACGTCGCGGGCGTGCGGCTCTCGCTGTTGTGCGTGGACGACGGACTCAAGCTCGCCGCGGCGCGGCGCTGGCTGCAGGAGCGCGGGCTGCTCCACTTGGGCGGACCGGCCGACGGCACGTGGAGGCAGCGCGCGCAGGTGCTGTATCTGGAGGTGCTCGGGAGCTCGTCGCGCGCGCTGATGCCGCAGTCGCTGCTGCTCGATTCCGCGGGCCAGTGGGTGATCGGGTACGACGGGACGTTCGCCGTCGACACGTTGCTCGCGGATGCGGCGGCGGTGGCGGCGCTCGATGCGCGCGCGCCCGGCACGGGCAAGCTCATGGGCGGTCGTTGGGCGCTCAAGGCGTCGCGCGACTGGCAGCTGCTGATCGACATCTACAAGGAAATCGGCGCGGGCGAGCTGGCCGCGATGTACGAGAGCCATCGCGCGAGCCTCTCGCAGGGCCGCTAGGGGCTCGCCCAACCCGCGGTTGCGCGCGCGCGCTTGCCAGCGCCGCGCCAAACGGGAGAATCTCCGCCCCATGAGCCCGATCGACACACTCTCGACGTCCGAGGCGCTCCCCAACGGCAAGGTTCACTACCGCAGGGGCGCGGGCGTCGCGCTGCTCACGCTCGTGAATCCGCCTGCGAACGGCTACTCGCACGAGATGATGAGCGACCTCGACGCCGCGATCCTGCGCGCGCGCTTCGACGACTCGGTGCAGGTGATCGTGCTCGCGGGCGCGGGCGAGAAATTCTTCTGCGCGGGCGCGGACATCGCGATGTTGAGTCGCCTGACGCCGACCCAGAAGTACTACTTCTGCTTGCACGCGAACGAGACGCTGCAACGGCTCGAGCGCACGCCCAAGCTGGTGATCGCGGCGCTGTCGGGCCACTGCGTCGGCGGCGGGCTCGAGATCGCGCTCGCGGCCGACCTGCGCCTCGCGCGCCGCGGATCGGGCAAGTGCGGCCTGCCCGAGGTCGCGCTCGGCGTGTTGCCGGGCACGGGCGGTACGCAACGGCTCGCGCGCCTGCTCGGGCGCGCGAAGGCCATCGAGCTCATGACGAGCGGTCGCACGTTCGACTACGACGAGGCGCTCGCGCTCGGCGTCGTGACCGAGGTGCGCGACGCGGCCGACGACGCGACCTTCCTCGAGCAGGTGCTCGCGCACGCCACGAGCTTCACGACGCCTGGGCGCGCCGCGTTGAGCGTGGGACACATCAAGGCGGCGGTACACGGCGGTGTCGATCTCCCGCTCGACGCAGGACTCGCGCTCGAACGCGAGCTGCAGGCCAAGCTGTTCGCCTCGCTCGATGCGAAGGAAGGCATCGCGGCCTACGTCGAGAAGCGCGCGGCGCAGTTTCAGGGGAAGTGAAGCCATGCAGGCGCTGCGCATCCACGCTCACGGGGGGCCGGAGGTTCTCTCGATCGACCAGCTTCCGCGTCCCCAGCCGCGCGAGGGCGAGGTGCTCGTGCGCGTGCTCGCCGCGTCGATCAACCATCTCGACCTGTGGGTGCGCCGCGGGATGCCGGGCTTTCCCGTGGCCTTCCCGCGCATCCTCGGCTGCGATGGCACCGGCGAGATCGTCGCGCTCGGCTCCGGCGTGAGCGCTCTGGCGGTCGGCGCGAAGGTCGTGCTCGAGCCGGGTTATTCGTCGGGACGCTCGCCCGAGGATCTGGCGGGCAACGATCACCTCTCGGCCGACTACTCGATTCGCGGCGAGCACGGAGACGGCTTCGATGCCGAGTATGTCGCGCTGCCCGCGCGCTTCGTGTTTCCGCTGCCGGTGGGACTCGATCCGGTGCAGGCCGCGGCCGTGCCGCTGGTGTTCCTGACGGCGTGGGGCATGCTCGTCACGCGCGCGAAGCTCGCGCAAGGCGAGACGGTGCTCGTGATCGCGGGAACCAGCGGAGTGGGTTCGGCCTGCATCCAGCTCGCCAAGCAGCGCGGCGCGCGCGTGATCGCGACCGCGGGCAGCGAGGCGAAGCTCGCGTTCGCGCGCGCGCTCGGCGCGGATGAAGTGGTCGACCATTCGCGCGAGGGCTGGGACAAGGACGTGCGCAAGCTCACCGACGGACGCGGCGTGGACGTCGTGGTCGAGCACGTCGGGCCGGCCACGTGGGACGCCTCGGTGCGCTGCATGGCGCGCTGCGGGCGGCTGGTGACTTGTGGCGGCACGACGGGCCCCACGGTTTCGCTGCTCCTCCCGCGCGTGTTCATCAAGAACCTCACGTTCCTCGGTTCCACCATGGGTCCGCGCAGCGCGCTACCCGAAATCTTCGAGCACGTCGCGGCGGGGCGCTTCCGTCCGGTGGTCGACCGCGTGCTGCCGCTCGCGGCCGCGCGCGAGGCCCACGAGCTGCTCGAGGCGCGCAAGGTGGCCGGGAAGATCGTGCTCGTCCCAGGCGCGCGCTAAATTCTGCCGCGCGGCCCTAACTTCGCCGCGGGCTCCCTTTACCGACCGAGGAACACGACTTGAAGCGAGCGGAAGAGATCCAGACAGCGGCAGTGCTCGGTGCGGGCACCATGGGCCACGGCATCGCGCAGGCACTCGCGCAGTGCGGCATCGCGACCACGCTGGTCGACCTCGATGCGGCGGCGCTGCACAAGGGGCTCGCGGCGGTGAAGAAGAATCTCGATGTGGGCGTCGAGAAGCAGAAGGTCACCGCGGAGCAGCGCGACGCGACGCTCGCCCTGCTCTCGGGCTCGAGCGACGTGGAAGCTGCCGCGCGCGGCGCCGAGGTCGTGATCGAGGCCGTGCCCGAGAAGCTCGAGCTCAAGCGCGCGATCTTCGCCAAGCTCGGCGCGGCCTGCCGAGCGGACGCGCTGCTCGCGACCAACACCTCGTCGCTCTCGATCACGCGCATCGCGGAGGCCTGCGTGCGCCCGGAGCGCGTGCTCGGCATGCACTTCTTCAATCCGGTGCACATCATGAAGCTCGTCGAGGTCGTGCGCGCGGAGCAGACCGCGCCGGAGTTCGCGACGCTCGCGCTCGCGCTCTCGCGCCGCATGGGCAAGGATCCCATCGATGTGAAGGACTCGCCGGGCTTCGCTTCGAGTCGCCTCGGCCTGGTGATCGGCCTCGAGGCGATGCGCATGCTCGAGTCGGGCGTCGCGAGCGCGGAGGACATCGACAAGGCGATGGTGCTGGGCTACGGCTTTCCGATGGGGCCGCTCAAGCTCACCGACCTCGTCGGCTTGGATGTGCGGCTCTCGATCGCGGAGTACCTCACCAAGGAAGTGGGGCCGAATTTCACGCCGCCGCAGGTCCTGCGGGACAAGGTGGCGCGCGGCGAGCTCGGCAAGAAGTCGGGCAAGGGTTTCTACGACTGGAAGGCGTGAGGGCGAACCATGGCGGACCAACTCGACTGGGGCAGCGAAGCAAGCGAACCGGTGAAGCCCAAGCGGCGCGTGCCGGTGTGGGCTTGGTTCTGCGGCGGGGGGTGCGTGCTGATGTTCGTCACCTTCATCGTGGCGAGCGTCGCTGTCGTGTCGTGCGTCAAGGAGATGGCGGACCCCGACACGCAGTGGAAGGAGCTCGAGAAGGTCGTGGCCGTCGAGACGCGGCCCGAGGGCGAGATCTTCGGCATGAAGATCCCGTTCCAGAACCTGCGCGTGATCTCGATCCAGCAGGGCCTGACCAAGGTCGACTTCATGATCGCCGGCGGCGCGCAGGCGCAAGAGCTGCGTTCGCAGTTTCTCGACCCGAGCGCGGAGATGAACCTCGGACCGATGCTCGGGAACTTGGGGCGCTATGAACCGGAAGAAATCGTGCTCAACGTGCAGGGACGCGAGCTGCGTGGCCTGCGCTTCCTCACGCAGAAGCCGGATGGCGAAGGCGTGGCGCTGGAGAACACTCAGGACGAGGAACCCGCGGAGCTCGAACCCGTCGAGGCGGTGAAGCTCGCGATGCGTCAGAGCACCGTGGCGCTCGACATCAGCCCCGAGGGTGGCACGAAGACCGTGATCTTGCAGTACAGCCGCATGGGCTCGCTCGAGAAGATCGACGACGACGAGGTGATCGAGTTCCTCGCGCACTTCAAGCTCGGCAGCGGGAACTAGGCATGGGCTCGGGCGGCGAAGGGCTGCGCGCACGCACGGTCTGGAGCGCCGCGCTCGCGCTCGTCGCGCTCGCAGTGCTCGGCTGGGTGCTCGCGACGCAGGAGACGCGCGCTCTCGACGGGCAGGCGATCTTGAGCGAGTGGTTCGACGTGCGCGAGCTTCCCGAGGGGCTCGCGATCACCGAGGCCAGCGTCCTCCCGCGCGGCGATCGCGCCGTGTTGCTCGCTCGCCCGCAGGCCGAGGAGGAACCGCCGCGCAACCAAGTGCCCGACGGCGGGGATGACGAGCGCGACCGAGAGCCGTTCGACTGGTCGAGCGTGGCGAGCGGAGCGGCCGGTGCGACGCCGCGTGAGGTATTGGTGGCGGAACTCAAGCTAGAGCATGCTTCCGCGGAGCTCGAGCAGCTGTTCGAGCGGGGCGAGGACCTGCGCGGAGACTGGTGGTCCGTGCCGCGCTCCGGCGGACGGCGCGCACTCGAGCGCGGCAAGCTGCGCTGGGGCCCGCTCGAGGCACCCTATGTGCTCGAGCGCGCCTTCGAGGCGGGCGGCACGTTCCGGGATACGCTGCGGGTCAACCTGACGCGCGAGCGCACGCCGCGGATTCTCATAGCGCGCTGGACGCGCGGCTCGCCGGCCTCACCGGCGCCGGTGCAGCGCCTTCTCGACGCGCTCGCCCCAAGGGGCTGAATGCGCGTCGTCGCCGCGCGTACACCCGAACATGGTCGTCACTTCTCTCCCGTCCCCGCGAAAGGCGCGCTCACCATGATCCTCTCCACCACTCCGACCCTCGAAGGCCATCCGATCCTCGAATACCGCGGCATCGTGACCGGCGAGGCCATCCTCGGCGCGCACATCTTCAAGGACCTCTTCGCCGGGCTGCGCGACATCGTCGGAGGTCGCTCGGCCACCTACGAGCGCGAGCTCTCCGCGGCCCGCGAGATCGCCCTCGACGAGCTCGCAGACGCAGCGCGCAAGCGCGGCGGGAACGCCGTCGTCGGGATCGACCTCGACTACGAAGTCGTCGGCGCCAACGGCAGCATGTTGATGGTCACCGCCAGCGGTACGGCCGTCGTGGTGTGAGCGTCGCGCGCGCTCGCGGCTAGGGCCTAGCTTGGCGCAGGGCGGCGGCCACCACTTCCGCGACGTGCAGCACGCGCGCCTTCACTCCCTCGCGTGCGAGACCGGCTTCCCACTGCATGTGGCAGCCGGGATTCGCCGTGACGAGCGTGTCGGCGCCGCAGGAGCGCAACGCCGCGGCCTTCTTCTCGAAGATGGCCTTGCTGTCGTCCGGCCGCAGCATCGAGTAGATGCCAGCGGAGCCGCAGCAGGACTCCGAGTCGGGGAGCTCGACGCGCGCTGCGCCCGTGCGATCGAGCAGGGAGCGCGGCTGGCTGCGCACTTGCTGGCCGTGGCAGAGGTGACAGGGATCGTCGTAGGCGAGCGTTCCCAACTCCCTGCCGAGAGCGCCTTGGACGTCCATCGGCAGCTCGGCGGCGACGAATTCGCTGAAGTCGTTCACGCGAGCCGAGAATCGATCCGCGCGCTCGCGCCACGCCGCGTCGTCGCGGAGCAAGTGAGCGTACGCTTTCATGTGCGCGCCGCAGCCCGCGCTGTTGACGACGATCGGACCCGCTCCGCAACGTTCGAAGTGCTCGATCGTCGAGCGTGCGAGCTCGCGCGCGCCCGCGAGCTCGCCGTTGTGCGCGTGGAGCGCGCCGCAGCACACGTGTCCGCTCGGCACCTTCGTCTCGAATCCGATGCGTGTGAGCACCTCGACCGTGGCGCGGTTGACGCGACCGTAGAGCTCGCGCATGGCGCAGCCTTCCAACATCGCGACCTCACCGCGGCGCGTGCCGACGGCGGGCGTGGAGGACGGCAACGGAGCGCGCTCCGCCTTCGCAGGCACCGTCGGCATCTCGACCAGTGGGCGTCCGAGCCTGCCGAGCAGACGCGCGGCGCCACTCACCTGCGCGAATCGCATCGCGCTCGCCGCGAGCGAGAGCCACACGCGGCTGCGCAAGAGCGTGCCGAAGCCGATGCGGCGTGCGGTGCGCGCTAGGAATCCGCGCGGCTGGGTGCGCTCGCGCCCCGCGCGCGCCGTCTCGATCATCTCGCCGAAGCGCACGCCGGCCGGACACACGCTCTCGCAGTGTCGGCACGCGAGGCAGAAGTCCAGCTCCTGGAGATACTGCGGGTCGGTTGCGGCCAGCTGCCCCTCGGCCACCGCTCGCATCAGGTAGATGCGGCCGCGCGGGCTCGAAGGCTCGGCACCCGTGAGCTGGTACGTGGGACAGGTGCGCAGGCACAGGCCGCAGTGGATGCAGTCCAGACTCTTGGCGTAGTCGACAACCTCCAGCGGCCTCATGGGTGGCGGATTCTAGTGCATGCACGCATCCTCCGCTCCATCGCGCGAGTGAGCACACGCTCGATGCGTGGAGCGCTCGCGAGCCCTGGCGGCGTGCACGCGATCGCGCTCGCTCTCGAGTGAACTCGGCCGCTAGAGTCCGCCGTGGAAGCGGCCGGTGGCGAACACGCCCTCGGGGTCGAGACAGCGCTGGATCGAGCGCATCAGGTCGAGCCCCGATGCGGGGTCGCCGAACGGATCGAGCTCGACGAGGGCCGTGCGTGGCGCGTTGCGCAACGCCAAGCTGGCGCCGTGCCTCGCGAGCGTGGCGCGGAGCGAGCGCAGGAATGCGGCGAGCGCACTGGCTTCCGACAGGCCAGCGGCGAGCTCGACATCGAGCTCGGCGATTCCGGGCTGGAGCGAGAAGGCTCCCGCGACGCGAGCGTCGGCGAGGGCGCGTTGCACGAGTGGTGCGACGACGTCGAGGCGCAGTGGGAGGCAAGCGATGCGCAGCGCGGGATGGGCGGAGAGAGCGAGTCGCTGCCGCGCGCTCGCCGCCTCGGAACTAGCTCGCGCGGCAGCACCGCTCTGCGTGTTGGCGCGGGGCCAGAGCGCGAGCAATGCGGCCTGCTCGGCCTCGACGACGTCGCGCAGGCCGAACAGGCGCGCGGCGAGCTCGAAACCGTCGCCGGTGCGCTCGATGGAAAGTGACACGATGCGCGCGGGCAGTGCGAGCGCGCGGCGAGCGAGCGAGAGCGCATCGGCCAACTCGCTTGCGCGCGTCGTGACTCGCAACTCGTGCTCCGGCTCGGGGAACAGTCGCAGGGACACCTCGACGATCACACCCAGCGTCCCATGGGAGCCGCAGTAGAGTCGGTGGAGATCGAAGCCGGTGACGTTCTTCACGAGCTGTCCGCCGCTGCGCGTCGCGAGGCCGTTGGCGAGCACGGTGCGCGTGCCGAGGACATGGTGGCGCACGGGGCCGAAGCGCAGGCGATCGGCGCCCGATTCGCCCGCGGCGACCACGCCGCCGATCGAGCGGCGCGCAGCGAGCGGGACATCGGGAGTCAGGAAATGCCCCCCCGCGCGGCAGCGCGCGGAGAGCTCGTCCATCCCGACACCGGCTTCGACCGTGATCGTGCCGTCATCGGGCACGTGGCTCACGATGCGCTGCAAGTTGCGAGTGGAGAGCGCGAAGTCGACGTGTCCGGGCGTCGAGCACCAGCCGAGCTTGCTGCCGCGGCCGATCGGCACCACGCGCAGCTTGTCGACCGCTGCGAGGCGCACGAGCTCGCAGGTCTCCTCGACGCTGCGCGGCGCGACCATCGGCAGTGGCTCGACATCGGTGCGCAGCCTTGCGACCTCGACCGACCCGCACACGCGCGCGAGGCGCGCTTCGAGCTGCTCGAGCGTGCTCACCGCGGTCGTTCCGTTCCGCGCATCTCGCGGCAGACGTGGACGGGGATCAACTTGCCGGGATTGAGCCGACCGTCTGGATCCCACGCGCGGCGCACGTCGCACATGGCGCGCAGGTCCCCGTCGGAGAAGACCAGCGACATGAATTCCTGCTTCTCGAGTCCGATTCCGTGCTCGCCGCTCAACGAGCCACCGGCCGCGACGACACAGCGCACGATCTCGTCGCTCGCCTCGAGCACGCGCCGCACTTCGTCCGCATCGCGTCGGTCGTAGCTGATGTTCGGGTGCAGGTTGCCGTCGCCGGCGTGGAAGACGTTGGCGAGCTTGACCTGCTTGTCGTTCGCGATGCGCGTCGCCGCGGCGACGAGCTCGCGCAGCTTCGTGCGCGGGACGACCACGTCGGCGACGTAGAGATCGGGCGCGATGCGTCCCATGGCTCCAAAGGCGCCCTTGCGGCCGGCCCAGAGTTGCTTGCGCTCAGCCGCCGAGCGCGCGCGGCGAATGTCGATCGCCCCGCGCTTGTGCGCGATGGCGCGCAGCGGGGCGAGCGTGGCCTCGACCTCGACCTCGCTGCCCTCCGCCTCGACGAGCAGGACGGCATCGGCTTGCTTGGGATAGCCCGCCGCGAACACGCTCGCTTCGACGGCCTGAATCGTCAGCCGGTCGAGGATCTCGAGCGCCGAGGGCTCGAGGCGGGCGGCGATGGCATCGCTCACGGCATCGCAGGCGGAGTCGAGATCCGTGAAGATGGCGAGCAGGGTCTCGGTCACCTGTGGCACCGGGACGAGCCGCACGGTGATCTCCGTGGCGAGCCCGAACATGCCCTCGCTGCCGACGAAGAGCCCGACGAGGTCGTAGCCGAGCGGATCGGCGCTCGGCAGCGAGAGATCGAGAATGCTGCCGTCGTCGCGCACGATGACGAGGCCGAGGATGTGGCGGGTCGTCGCGCCATGCTTGAAGCAGTGGGGGCCGCCGGAGTTCTCGCCGACGTTGCCACCGATCGTGCACGCGGCCTGGCTCGATGGATCCGGCGCGTAGAACAGCCCGTGTTTTTCGGCCGCCAACGTCAGATCGATGTTGACGACGCCGGCTTGCACGCGCGCGTATCGTTCCGCGGCGTTGACCTCGAGCACGTCGCGCATGCGGGCGAACCCGACCAGCGCGCAGCCCTCGACGGGTGTCGCACCTCCGGAGAGCCCGGTGCCAGCGCCGCGGCCGACGACGGGGAGCCGTTCGCGGTGCAGGATGCGCATGGCGCGCGCGCACTCCTCCGTGCTGCGCGGCAGCAGCACGACCGCGGGGCGCTGTCGCAGCAGGGCGAGGCCGTCGCACTCGTACGCGAGCAGGCGCGCGGGCTCGTGGATCACGCCCGCGGGCCCGAGCACCGCGAGCAACTCGTCGATCAACTCGCGACGCATCGCTAGAAGTCGATCCGCCGCAGCTTCCACAGGCCCAGAGCGAGTACGACCGCGACGAACGCGAGCGTCGTGCCGAGCGAGAACCACGCGTTGAACTGCCAAGGTCCGCCCCAGCCGAACTTGCGCTCGTAGCTCACGGCGCCCATGTGGCGCAGCTCCTCGCTCTCGATCGAGATCCCCGCCAAGAAGGCCGTCGCCGCCGTCTCGCGCTCGTCGGCGCGTGCCCAGGTGGATTCGGCGTCGTAGTCGAGCGTCACGATTCGATCGCCGACTTGCAGGATCCAGCGCCGACGCAGGCGCTTCTCGCCACCGCGATCCTCGACCCACTCGAAGCGATCCGCATAGCGGCCGGAGATGTCGCTGCGAACCGGATCCGTGCCGAGCTCCTTGCGCTGCTTCTTCACCAACGCGCTGCGCGGGCCCGTGTCTTGGAGCGCCTGCGAGCGCAGCGTCCAACTGGCTTCTCCCGCGCCGTCGGGATGCGCCGCGAGCCACGCCAGCCCCTCGCGCGCGAACGAGCTGCGGGGTTCGCGGCGGAACTCGCGCGGGGCCTGTGCGACGACGAGACCCAGCTCGCTGTCTTGGAACTCCGGCTGGGTCTCGAGACTGCGTCGCCACGTGCGCGCCATGCGCATCGCGTCGCCGGTCTTGGGCGCGACGACGTGGTACGCGGTCAGTCCGGTCTTGAGGAACTCGAAGGCGCCTGACTGCGGCTCCTCTGCGCTGGCCTCGCGACCTGCGACGGCCTGCTCGAGCGTCACCAAGTTCTCCCAGCCCAGATGCAGCCCGCAGTTGATCGGCATGAACACGAGGGTGAGCAGGATCGCGCCGATGGTGTTGCGCGTGAACACTCCGATCGTGCACGAAATCGCATGGAAGATCGCGAAGCCGTACATCAGCGCCAGCACGCTCCACAACAATCCGCTGTCGAACCAGCCGGAGCTCGTGACGAGGCCGAGCGTGATGCCGCCGACGAGGAACGCGGAGAGGATGCCCACGAACAGCAATCCGCCGATGTAGCGCGATAGGAACAGCGAGCTGCGCGATACGGGCTTGCTGAAGATCACGTCCGCGGCGCCCTTCTCCAGCATCTGCGGCACGAAGAACGAGATCGCGGCGATGCCGAACACCAACCCGAACCGATCGGCGCCCCACTCGATCACGACGTCGACCAGGCCCTGCAGCAGGGACTCGCGCACGTTGGCGAGCATCTCCGCGCGCGCCGCCGCGTCGAGGCCCGAGGACGCCGTGGCGCTGCGCAGGAACTCGGCGTAGTCCCACTCCCAGCACCAAAAGAACGCGATGCTCGTTTCGCGGAAGCTGACCACGAACGACAGCAGCACCGGGACGAGGAACAGGCAGAACAGAATGCGGAACCCGAGGTTGTCGAGCACCTGATAGAGCGCGTCCAGAAACAGGCCGCGCAGCGTGGGGCGGTTCATCGCGCCTCCTTGTTCACGAGCTGGATGAAGGCCTGCTCGAGGTTCATGCGGCGCGCGGTGATGCCGCGGATCGAGATGCCGCCCGCGCGCAGTCGGTCGACGCACGCGTCGAGCTCCGCGTCGGAGAGCTGCACCTCGAAGCCGCCGGTCGCGGGCTCGAAGTTGGAGCCGAGTTCGCCGACCAGCCTCGCCAGCGTGAGTTCCACACACGGCGCGACTTCGAAGCGATAGCGACCCGAGCGCGGCGTGAGCTCCGCGATCGAGCCCTCGCGCAGGATCTTGCCGCGCGCCATGATCACCACGCGGTCGCAGACCAGCTCGACTTCCTGCAGCAGGTGCGAGTTGATGAACACGGTCGTGCCGCGATCCTTCAGGCCCTGCACGAGCGCGCGCACGGCGGCGCGGCCGACGGGATCGACGCCGTCGGTGGGCTCGTCGAGAATCACGAGCTCGGGCTCGTGAACCATCGCCTGCGCCAGACCGATGCGCTGCGTCATGCCCTTGCTGTACTCGCGGATCTTGCGGTGCGCGGAGTCGCGCATGCCGACTTGCTCGAGCAGCTCGGGAATCCGGCGGCGCAGGTAGTGGCGATCGCGGCCGCACATCTGGCCGAACAGCTCGAGCATCTGAACGCCGGTCAGGTAGCCCGGAAAACGGTGGCCCTCGGGCAGGTAGCCGACGCGCGTGCGCGCGCGCGGATCGCCGACGGGCTGCCCGAAGATCCGCGCGTCGCCGCCGCTGCGCCGCGCGAGCCCGAGCAGGATCTTGACCAGCGTCGTCTTGCCGGCGCCATTGGGGCCGAGCAGGCCGAAGACCTGTCCGCGGCCGACCTCGAGGCTCACGCCGTCGAGGGCGCGGAAGCCGCCCCTGCCGAACAGCCCGCCGCCGTAGACCTTGGTCACGTCGCGGACCGAGACGATCGATTCTTGCGCGCTCATCGTGGGGAGGTGGAGACTAGCGACAGGTCGGCCGCAATCGCGACGCGGGCCGCGCCGATCCAGCCCGCGGCGGGTCCGAGCGTGGCGCGCAGCAGTCGCACGGCCGCGGCGCGACCGCCGAAGCTGCGCTCGTCGAGACCTTCTCGGATGCCGCTCTCGAGCACGTCGAGCGCGAGCGAGAAACCGCCGCCGAAGATGTACAGGCGCAGGTCGAGCAAGCACAGCGCGGGCCCCAGCCCGCGCCCGAGGTCGCGGCCGATCTCGCGCAGGAGTTCGCGCTCCGGCCCGTGGCCCGCGCGCGCGCGCTGGGCGAGCGCCACGAGATCGCCGGGGTTTTCCGTCGGCAGTCCGGCCTCGAGCGCGCGGCGCCGCGCCGCCGTGGCCGAGGCGAGCGCCTCGACGCAGCCTTGCTTGCCGCAACCGCAGCGCGGTCCGCGCGGATCGACCACGACGTGCCCGATCTCGCCACCGAGTCCCTCGCCGGCGTGCAGCTTGCCGTCGAGGATCAGCCCACCGCCGATGCCCGTGCCGAGCGTCACGACGAGCGCGTCGCGCTCTCCGCGACCCGCGCCGAGCCACAGCTCGCCGACCGCCGCCGCGTTGGCGTCGTTTTCGACGTGCACGCGCTCGGGCGCGAGCCCCGTGCGCCGAGCGAGGCCGCTCTTCACGTCGAGGCCCGAAAAGCCCTTCAAATTGGGGCTCGAAAGCACGATGCCGCGTTCGCGATCGAGCAGGCCGGGCACGCCGATGCCCAGTGCGTCGCCGCCGCCGAGCTCGCGAAACAACTCCGCCAACTGATCGAGCACGCGCTCGGCGCCGTCCGCGAAGCCGGGCTCGATGGACTTCTCCGCGAGGATCTCGCCCGCGTGCGTGATGCGGCCGGACTTCGCCGCCGTGCCGCCGAGGTCGATTCCGACTTGGGTGGAACTCATGGGCCGAGCAGTCTAGCGCCAGCGCATGCGGGCGTGGCGGCGACCGACCTTCAGGGCCGCTCGACGCGCGCGAAGGCGTAGTTGCCCGATGCGGTGCGCTCGAGCACGAGCGCGAAGTCGCCGAGCGCGCTCTCCGCGACCACGCGCAGCTCGTTCGGCGCTCCGTCGAGGGCCTTGCCGACCGAGTCGAAGCGCAGGCGCAGCTTGCCGCCTTCGAGACGGCTGCGCGCGCCCTTGCCCGCGGCCTCGTCGAAGCGCTCGCCGCCGATGTCGAGCCGGAACAGCGGGCCGAGCAGCACGAGCTCGCGCGGCAGCTCGAGCTCGAAATCGTCGCTCGAGAGCAGGTTCTCCACGCGTCGCGCCGCGACGGAATCGGGCGCGAGCAGCGAGATGACCTCGCGCACGCGCTCGCCGAGCCCGCCCTGCGGCTGCTGCGCGGGCGCGTCGCGCCGCGCGAGCTCGCCCTTGTACTCGATGCTGTCGATCCAGAACACGCCTTCGTCGGCGATGACGACCGCTCGCACGGGACGGATCACGTCCTCGTAGCGCTTGCGCGTTCCGAGCGCGTCGTGCACGAGCTCGACGTCCCCGAACGCCGTCTTTTCCAGCGGCGGCACCGCCGCCATCGTCTTGCCCACCGTGAAGGCCTCGTACTCGCCCTCCACCATGTCGGTGAAGCGCACGGCGAGCACCAGTGCCGCGTTGCGCAGGGCGCGATCGCTGCGATTGTCGATTCCCACCGCGACGGCCTCGCGAAACGCGCGCTGCTCGAGCACGAGATCGAGGTAGCTCCGCTCGGGGAAGTAATCGCGATACCGCTCGCCGAGCAATTCCTCGCAGAACTCGAGGTCGTAGAGCACGAGGTCCCACTGGCCCTGCGCGCGCCGTCGCGCGAAGTGATCCTTGACGCGCGCGAGTGCGTTGCTCGTCTCG
>VGZD01000054.1 GCA_016872715.1 Planctomycetota bacterium | reverse complement strand
GGCGACTGGGAGGAGGGCGCCGCGCTGCGCGTGCTTCCCTCGGTGTCGAGCCTGTTTCTGTTCCTGCCCGTGATCGCGTTCGCGCGCGCGGCGGGGCTCGGACCTCGCGGCGTGGCGCTCGCGGCATGGTTGCTCGCCTGCCTGCCCTACCAAGTGCACTACGCCACGGAGCTGCGACCCTACGCGTGGCTCGCGGTCTTCAGCGCGGGTGCGATGTGGGCCGCGTTCGCCGAGCAGGGTTCGCGCGTCGCTCGGCTGGTGCTGTTCATCGCCTGCGTCGCCGCGGGCATCCTGACGCATCGCATCATGGAGGTGGTCGTCGTCTCGATCGGGATCGCTCGACTCTTCGTGCGCAGCCGCGAGATGCTGCCGCTCGCGTGGTTGGTCGGCGCGGGAGCACTCGCCGTGGCACCGGAGGTTCCTTGGTTGCTCGCCTTCGCGGAAAAAGCCGTGATCGATCGCAGCCGGTACGACGCGAGCCACGGTGGCTTCGTGCTGCGGCGCGCGCTCGTGCTCGAAGGCCTAGTGTTGCCGATGAGGCTGTTGGCGCCGTTTCTCGGAGCGCTCGGCGGCGGCTGGGGGCTGCTCGCGAAGCTCGCGGCGAGCGTGCTGTTCCTCGTGCTCGGCGGCGGACTCTTCGCGGCATGGCGAGGGCGGGCGAGCTCGCCCTCGCTCGCCGCTCCCCTGCGCGCGCTCGGCCTCGCCGCGCTGGCCTGCTTCGCCCTCGTCTTCGCGCTGGCCTTCTACCGCTGGGATCGCCTGCCGCTGCAGTACTTCGCTCCGGTGGCGTGGATCTTGCCCGTCGCGATCGCCGTGCTCGCCGAGCGCTGGCCCCTTCGCTCGCGCGCGCAGTTCGCTGGGCTGGTGGCGCTGTCCGCGCTCGCGCTCGGCATCGCGCAGGCGGGCGGTCGCAACATGGAGGACATGCGCGGTGCGGTCGCCGCAGCGCGCGAGTTCGGATCGACGCGTGGCGAAGCGCTCTACACCGGGCTCATGGTGCAGCCCTCGCTGTTCTCGCACACGCTGGCCTACGACGCCTACGGACGCGAGCTGCCGCGCGTCGACCCAGACTCCGTGCCGCGGCGCGGCGAGCCCGGTTTCGAGCGCCCCGTGATCCTCTTGCGGCGCGGGCGGATCCCGCTCACCGACGCGCGCTGGGCGCGTCTGCTCGAAGGCCGCTCCATCGCGACCGAGCACAAAATCGACGAGTACATCGTGGTCTTCGTGCTCGAGCCCGCGCCGTAGCGCGCCCCCCCTTCAGCCGCGCGCGACCGCGCGCTCGGCGCTCGCCACGGCGCGGTTGTACACGCGCGCGAGCAACTGTCCCGCGAGCCAGCCCGTCGCGAAGCACCACAGCGCGCCGAGGAACGCGCCCGGCCATGTGATGGCATAGCCGAGGAAGAAGGTGTCGAGGTGCTTGAGCAGGTCGCCGGGGTGTTCCCCGCCGCGCAGCAGCAGGGCCGTTGTGACGACGAACAACCCCGCCGCGAGCAGCCCGCCGATGGCGAGGCTCCAGCTCCGTGCGTTGAGACGCGCGTGTCTTTGGAGCTCGGCCTCGCGCTGCGCGCGCGACAGGGGCGCGCGCGGCGCGAGCAGGCGCCCGAGCGCGTAGCCGACGAAGAAGGCGTAGAGGAATCCCAACACGCCACCGCTCCACGAGATGTCGTAGCCGGGGAAGATGTGAACGAGGCGTCCGAGGTGCGCGCCCGCGTTCTCGCCTCCGCGCACGACGAGCCACCAGGTCGCGCCGAGCAGTCCGATCCCGAGCACGAGGCCGGTGGCGATGCCCCACGCGCGCGCGCTCGCGCGCTGCATCGTCGTGCGCAGCGTGTCGTGGACGGGGCTCATGGCTCAGATGTGGTCGAGGAAGCCGCGGTTCTCCTCGAGCTCGGCGCGCGCGCGGAAGCACAGCGAGGTGATCGCGAGCGTGAGGTTGCGAGCGAAGGCGAAGCTCCAGCCGACGACGAAGCCGAGCCAGAAGCCCCAGAATGCTCCGACCGCCGCTCCGAGCCACGACACTTCGTAGCCGAAGAAGAAGTTCGCGAGCAGGGAGAGCGGGTAGTCGTCGGCGGGCGAGCGCAGGATCGAGAGCCCCGTCGCGAGCGCGACGAGCGCCGCCACGACCGCGCCCACCGCCACTCCAAGACAGCGCTTGTGCAGGGGCCTGAAGGCGAGCTCGAGCTGGTTCTCGAGCTCCGGCTCGCTCTCGACGGTCGGGGGGAGTGAGGTCATCGCGGTCGTGCGAGGGATCTTAGATCAGGTGAGATGGCGACTGCCATGGGGCTGGGCCCAAGCCGCCAGCGTTCGGCCCGAAAACGGGCGTACTCAGCGCCTGCGCAGTCGGCGCAGCGTGGCCCGCAGCCACAGGTGCCGCCGAAAACCGCCGCTCCCGAAACTCTCCAGACGGCCGGAGGAGCGGTAGTAGTAGGCGTCGAGGCGCGGCAGCCCGTGGGCGTCTGGCGTCGCGGGCAGCAGCCCGAGCTCCGTGGTGCAGGCGCGTTCGAAGCGCGTGCGCACCGCGTCGGCCACGCGCGCGTCGAGTGCTCCATAGGGGTAGCAGAACGACGTCGGGCGGTACCCGAGCTCGCGCTCCATGTCGGCGATCGACCCATCGAGCTCGTCGGCCAGCGTCGCGTCGTCGACCTCGGTGAGGCGCGGATGCGTGCGGCTGTGCGAGCCGAGCGTCAGACCCTGCTTGCGCATGCGCCGCAGCGCGTCCCAGCCGAGCAGCGGCAGCGTCGGAATGCCGCGCGCTCGCGTGCCTCCCCACGCATTGTCGAGCCCGACGCGGCCCGTGGCGACGAACAGCGTCACCGGGAAGTCCTGATAGCGCAGCAGCGGCCAGGCGACGCTCTCGAAGTTCGCGAAGCCGTCGTCGAAGGTGAGCGCGACCGCGTCGCGGCGCTCGGGAACCAAGAGCAGCTCCTCGAGGCGCACCACCGCGACCTTGCCCGAGCGCAGGAACGCAATGTGGCGGCGCAGCGTGCCCTCGTCGAGCGAGATGGGAGAGCCCGAGGAGTCGATCGAGTGGTAGGTGAGGATGGCGCGCATCGGATCTCGGCTTCAGCGCGGCTTGCGCAGCGCAGAGAGCTGCGCCTTCGCCCATGGATGCTCGGGAGCGATGGCGAGGAACGCCTCGAGCTCCAGTGCGGCTTCGTCGAAGCGTTGCAGGCCGAGCAGGATCTCGATCAACACCTGACGCTTGTCGGGTTCTCTCGGAGCGAAATCCACCGTGCGGCGCGCGTGCAGGAGCGCGGAGGGGAAGTCGCCGGTCAGGTAGCTCGCGCGCGCGAGGACCTCGTGGGCAAAAGCCGAGTTCGCATCGGCCGCGACGGCGCGGCGCGCCAATTCGAGGGCTCCGGCGTTGTCGCTCGATGCCATGGCGATCTCGGAGGCCGTGCACAGAGTTGGCGCGGACTGCGGGGCGAGCTCGACCGCGCGCGCGATGCGTTCGAGAGCCGCCGGCATCTGGCGCGCTGCCACTTGCGTCGCCGCCGCGCGTCGCCACGCCTCGGCGTCCTTCGGAACGCGGGTGGCGAGCTCGTCCGCCAGCGCCGCCATGCGCGGAATGTCCCCACGCGCATGGGCAGCTCCGAAGCTCACCTCGATGTGGCTGAAGGTCCGCGCACGCTCGTTGCACTGCTGCACGAGCGGGTCGAAGGACAGCCAGCCGCGATAGCGCGGCAACTTCGCGCCGCGCTCCGCGTCGCGGCGCGACTCTTCCGCACGACCGAGGGAGGCCATGGCCTGCGAGCGCAGCGTCCAGACGACATAGTCGCCCGGTGTCAGCGCGCCAGCGGCATCGAGCGACGCCAGTGCGGAGCTCGCGTCTCCGCGCGCGAGCGCGAGCCGGGCGAGGCCGATGTGACCGAGCGCGCGCGTGGGCTCTGCGCGCAGGCAGGCCTCGAACTCGCTGCGCGCCGCATCGCTCTCGCCGAGCTCGAACAGGGCGCGCGCGAGGCGCGGACGCGCGACGCCGATCGAGGCGTCGAGAGCGAGCGCTTCGCGCAGCGCCACCACCGCGAACGCGAGGCGGCCCTGATGCTGCAGCGCCACGCCGAGCAGGTAGTTCCAGCGCGCGCGCTCCGCGCCGAGCGCAGCGGCGGCGCTGAAGAGGTCGACGGCGGCGTCGCCAAGGTCGAGCGCGAGCGCGATCTCACCCATGCGCCCGAGCGCATCGGCGTCATTGCTGCGCGTCCACGCGCGCGACTCGGCCACCATGCGCCGCAGGGGTTCGTGCTCGACTTCGAGTGGCAAGGCGATGTCGGGCAGGTCGGCCGCTGCGCAGGCCGCGAGCCATGGACCACGCTCGAAGCGCGCGACGGGCGCGCCGAGCGCGCCTTCGAAGCGCCCAGGCTCGGGCAGGTCGCCGCGGCGAGCGAGCAGGGCCCCCGACGGAGCAAGGAGGCAATAGGCCGTTCCAGCGAGGAACAGCGCGACGCCCGCGAACCTGAGCACACGCTTCAACGCGCCTCCTTGATCACCGTCAGCACGCGGTCGGCCGCGGTCATGTCCAAGCGCCGCTCGCTGCCGTCGGGCCAGCGCACGACGAGTGCGTCGACGCGCGCCGACGCACCGAGGCCGAAATGCACGCGCGGATCGCTGCTCGAGAGATAGCTCGATTGTGCCCGCACGAAGCGCACCTGCTTGCGTCCGCCCGACTCGAGCTCCACGCGTGCCCCGAGCGCCGCGCCACCGAGCTCGTCGCGCACGTCGACCTGCAGCCAGTGGTGCAGGCCCTGCGTCTCGTTGCGCAGCACGCGCAGGCGGCCGTTGAACGCCGTGAGCACGAGGTCGAGGTCGCCGTCGCCGTCGAGGTCGCCGCTGCACAGCGCGCGCGAGGACTCGTCGGCGACCGCTCCCGATCCCGCGGTGACGTCGCGCGTCCGACCGCCCTCGAAGCGCACGAACTGGTCCGGTTCCACGTAGGGGCGCGGATCGCCGACGCGGCTGGGCGCGAGGTTGACCGCTCCGTTGGCGAAGTAGCCCTCGATCTCGCCGTCGTGATCGGCATCGAACAGCACCACGCCGAAACCGGTCCACGGCGTCGACCACGCGCTGAGCGCGAGACTTGCGCTGGCGTCCTCGAAGCGCGGGCCGCGTGAGAGCAGCGCGAGGTGGCTCTGGTTGCGGATGTTGGTGACGAACAGGTCCGCGCGCAGATCGCCGTCGAGGTCCTCGCAGGCGACGCCCATTCCGGCGATCGCGACGCCCAGGGCGTTGTAGGCGCAGCCGGACTTGAGCGCGTCCTCCGCGAAGGTGCCGTCGCCGCGATTGCGCCACAGGAACGCGCGGGTCGAGTCGTTGGCGACATACAGGTCGCAGTGGCCGTCGCCATCGAAGTCCTCGGCGACCACGCCGAGGCCTTGGCCGCGCGAGCCGAGGATGCCGGCGCGACCGGTCACGTCCTCGAAGCGCGCGCCGCCGACATTGCGGTACAGGCGATCCTGTCCGGGGCTGTCGTAGGCGCTCGGGTCGCAGTAGTCGGGCACTCCGCTCGCGTAGCAGCGCTGTTCGATCGAAGGCGACCAGTCGACGTAGTTGCACACGTACAGGTCGAGCCAGCCGTCGCGGTCCATGTCGAACCAAACGGCCGCCGTGCCAAAGCCCTCGTCGGCGAGGCCCAGCTCGCGCGCCACTTCGCTGAAGCGCTCGCCGTCGTTGCGCAGCAGCGCGTTGGCGCCGAGGCGCGCGACGAAGAGGTCGACATCGCCGTCGCGATCGTAGTCCGCGGTGGCCACGCCGTAGGCCGGTCCATCGAGGACGCAGCCGCGCTCGAGCGTGATGTCCGTGAAGCGACCGCCGTCGTTGCGCCACAATCGACAGGCCTGAGCGGCACCGCTGCGATCGATCGAGCCTCCACCGGCCACGAACAGGTCGAGATCGGCGTCTGCATCACAGTCGAACAGCGCGACGCCCGGGCCCATCTCCTCCGGCAGCCAGAAGCGGCCGTGGACGTCGCCATCGTGAACGAAGTCGACACCGCACTCTGCCGTGACGTCCCGCAGCGCGAGCGGATTCGCGAGCGTCGCACCCGTTCGACGCTCGCGCGCGCGCCGCGCGATCTCGCGCGAGGAAGGTGCGTGCGTCGCGTGCCACAGCGCGCTCCCGACGCCGAGGACGCCGAGCGCGACGGGAATCCAGATCGGGAGGCCGCGCAGCATGCCCTGAAGCTACCGAAGCGGCGCGTGGCGCGCAGCCTCATCGATGCGTTCGGCAAGCTCGAGGCGGCCACGGCGGCGCGCCGTGCGCGCGAGCAGGTCGAAGAAGCGCGGCAGCACCGCGCGCTCGCTCCAGTGGGCGGAAAACGCCGCGCGCCCCGCGGCGGCGAGGCCCGCTCGGCGCGCGGGATCCGCGAGGCTGCGACGCAGAGCCGAGCGCAGCTCGTCCGTCGACGCGAACAGCTCGCCCGCGCCGGAGGTCTCCACGAGCTCGGGGAACGGACCGAGCCTCCGCGCGATCACCGGCGCGCCAGCGCGGAACGCCTCGATCAGGATGATGCCGAAGGTCTCGAAGCAACTCGACGGCACGACGAGCGCCTCGCAGTGGGCGTACAGCGCCCGCAGGTCGCCTTCGCTCACGCGGCCGAGGAAGCGCACGTTGGGAAGATCGCGGCCGAGCTCGCGCAGCGCGCCCTCGTGTCCGCCCGTGCCGGCGACGAGCAGGTCCGCCTCGGGAAACTCACGCAGGAGCGGGATCACGTCGTCGAGCCCCTTGATGCGCTCGAGCCGACCGACGAACAGGAAGAACGGCCGCGTCTGCGGACGCGCCGGCGCCGGTGCGGCACTCTCCTCGCAGAGGAAGTAGGGCAGCACCTCCATCTCGAATGGAAAGCCGAATTCGCGGTGTTTGGCGCGGCTGAACTCGCTCATCGCGACGAAGGCGTCGACGGCGCGGCCGTGGCGCTCGAGCAGCGAGGTGTGGCGCCACAACTGCGGCGGACGGCGGTGGTGGAGCTGGCAGCGCAGACACTCGCGGCCCGTGCACAGCTCGCGGCCGTGGCGCCAGAGCACGTGGCTGGGGCACACCAGCCAATGTTCGTGCGCGAAGTCGAGCTTGAGCGCGTCGCCGTGGCTCCACACGGCGGGACCGCCGATCAGGCTCACGTTGTGGAACAGGACGATGTCGAACCGGCCCGGGGCGAGCAGTTCGCGCAGGCGCGCTGCGTGCGCCACGGGGCGGCCGAGCTGTTGAACAGCGAGCAGTGAGAGGCGCGGAGCGGTGCTCGAGAGAGCTACGACCTCCACGTTGTGCTCCGCGGGCACGGATGGCGGGGCGCGGCCAGAGAGCACGGCGAATGCGTCGGCGTCGAAGATCACCGTGTTGTGGATCCCGTGGCTGGCGAGCGCGCGCACGAGACGCTGGATGCCGATGCCGTCGCCGCCGAAGTTGCGCGGCGGGTAGAAGGTCGTGACATGCGCGACGCGGAGGCTCATCGCGAGCACTCCACGAGCGCGTCGAGCGCGGCCTGCGCGCCCTTGGGCCACGTCAGCGCGCGCGCGCGCTCGAGCGCGACCCCTCCGAGTCGCGCTCGGGCAGCGCGATCGTCCGCCAGCGACCGCATCGCCGCGGCGAGCGGCTCGAGTCGGCCCGGCTCGACGAACAGCCCGCCGTCGGCGAGCAGCTCGGGCAGCGGGCTCTCCGTGGTCGCGATCACGGGCGTGCCACACGCCGCCGCTTCGACCGCCGGCAGACCAAAGCCCTCGCACTGCGAGGGAATCGCCAGCGCGAGCGCGCCGCAGTGCAGGAGTCGGAGCTCCTCATCGGGGACATAGCCGGCCCAGTGCACCCGCGACTCCAGACCCAGCTCGCGCACGGTCGCGTGAATGTGGCCCTGCTCGCCGTGAAAGACATCGCTCGACGTCGGGCCGACGAGCACGAGGTGGGGATCGTCTCCATGGCCGCGCGAGATCGCGTGCAGGGCGCGAACGATCGCCGCGACGTTCTTGTGCGGGTTGAAGCCGCCGACGTACATGAACCAGCGCGCGCCCGCAGGCAATCCCACCTCGGCCGCGGCGCGAGCGATGTCCTCGGCGCTCTCGCTCGGACGGTAGGCACGGGCGGGTGCCTCGGTGCTCACGCGAATCTTGCTCGCGGGCACCCGCAGGACACGAGCGAGATCGCGCGCGGAGTAGTCGCTCACGGTGAGCACGAGCCGTGCCTGCCACAGCGCGAACCTCACCTTGGCCCGCCAGAACACGCGCGCACGCCGCGAGGGCAGCGTGAGTTCCGGGTAGCGCTCGGCGATGCAGTCGTGGATGCAGACGAGCGCGCGCAGGCGCGGCGGCAGCGGAAAGAAGGTGTAGACGGACGGCGAGAAGAAGGCGTCGAGGCGCTCCGCGGACACGGCGCGCGTGAGGCGCAGCATGTCGAGCGCCGAGCGCGCGCGGTCCGCCGCCGCGGCCTGCGTCGGCGCGACCTTCTGGGTCACGGTGACGAGCCTCGCATTCGGTGCGCGCAGCTCGAACACGCGCGCCGCCGCCGCGTCGGCGAAGAAGACGAACTCGTGTTCGCTCGAGAGCGCAACCATGGCCGTGCACAGCTCGCGCGTGAAGCGGCCGTAGCCGCGCACATTGGCCCAGCAAGTCGCATCGACTCCCAATCTCATCGCCGCCGCCGCAGGATCCAGACCGCCGCGGCGCCGATCAAGGCTCCAGCGACCGCGGCGGCGAGCCCGAGCTTCCAGAGCCAGTGAACGAGCTTGCTCGGCGTGTCCATGCGGCTAAACAACCGCTTCTCCAAGGACCCGGCGTCGTGCTCGTGGACCGAGCGGTAGCTCGAGGGAGTGTGGCGCTGCTCATCGAACGCGCCGAGCGTGCGGACATCGAGCTCGACCTCGCCGCCGCGAACGGAAACCAGCGCCCACGTGTCGAGCTGCTCGGAGAGCGAGCGGATGGACTCGCGGTTGCGTTGCATCTCGAGAGGCGGGGGCACGAACTCCGCGGCGACTTGCACGTACGCGATGCCGTCGCGGCGCAGGTGCGAGAACTTCCACGGGCCGAGGTCGCCGGCGAACACCGCGCGCGTGGGGGCCTGCGCGAGGAGCGGGTGAACTTCGTTCCACCACGCCGCTTCGCTCTCCCACCACAGCATGTGGCCGAGGAACGCGAACACGTGGGTCGCGTCGTCGTGCGCGGCGAGCTCGCGGGCGATGAAGGCGCGGCGCTGTGGATCGAGCTGCACGCCGCGGATGAAGCGGGGCGGGCACTGGCCCGTGTCGCCGACCTCGGGCGTCCAGCAGGAATTGAGCAACAGGAACAGCGAGCCCTCGAACTCGAAGCTTCGCTGCAGGGGTCCGTAGCGTTCGAGCCACAGGTCGCGCGTCGTGCTCTCCCACACGTCGTGGTTGCCTGGCACGCGGTGGACGGGACAGCCCAACTGCGCGAAGAGCGCGTCGACCTCGTCCCAGTCGCGTCGCACGGCCTCGCGGTCGACGCTCGCGGAATGGAAGTCCCCGTACACGAGGTCGCCCGCGAGCACGACGAAGTCCGGCTGCGCGCGCCGCACGTCGCGCACGAGTTCCGCGTAGCGCGCCGTCGGCAGCATCCCGTCGTCGGGGCCGCCGCGCGTGTGGCCGAGCACGGCGAAGGTGAACTCCTGCAGGGCGAGGGCGAGCATCAGCGCGTCTCCGCGGGCCATGAGAGCACGCGCCAGGAGTGGATGCGAATCCGCGCGCCGCTCGCGGCGGCGTGCGCGTCGATACCGAAGCTCGTGTAGCGCGAGGCGCTCAGGGGCAGCACGGCGTAGCGGAACTCGCTGGCCACGCCGGAGAGAGACACGGCCGCCGACACCGTGACCTGCTCGCCGACCGCGAAGAGCGTGACTTCGGGGAGCGCCTCGCTCGCGAGCTCGACCACGAGCACGTGTCGGAGCTCGGAGCCCTCGAGGCTCCAGTCGACCTCCGTCTCGATTCGCCCCGCTCCCGCGCGCAGCGTCGCTTCGAGATCGTGCTCGCGCAGACACACTCGCCGCACCAGCCCCGACGAGCTCCAGCGCGCTTGCGTGTCGGCGAAGTTCGCGGCGAAGCGGCCCTCGTAGCGCGGTTGCAGCGGCGTGGCGACTTGCCAGCCAGCCTGCGATCCGGGAGCGAGCGATGTGGCGCGCACGCCGAACAACTGGTACGCCCACTCGACGTCGCCTGAGTTGAGCGCCGCGTCGCTGTCCACTCGCGCGTCCGCGATCGTGCGACAAGCGCCGTCGGCGGACTGGTAGTTGCGCTGATTGCCGACCACGACGCTGCGCACGAACTTGGGCCAACCGGCCTCGCCGTAGCGCCAGTTCTTCTTGTTCGCGTACACGCCGAGCTCGTTGTTCTCGAGCGTCGAGTGGAACACGAACGGTTCCGAACGGTCCTTGACCTCGAGCCCGCGCACGCAGCCCGAGATCAGGTTCTCGAAGAGCAGCGGCGAGCTGTTCTCGCCGACGGACAGGCCCTTGTCGCCGGAGCCCAGAATCCGATTGCCGATCACGCGCGGCCAGCACGTCATCAGGTCGAGTCCGTCGTTGCCCGAGCCCTCGATCGTGTTCCACGCGATCAGGCCGCCGGACAGGTCGTAGTCGATCGAGTCGGCGTTGGCGTGGTGGAAGCGCGAGTGGGTGATCGCCACCTCGGCCTTGACGACGTTGATCAGGTCGTCGCAGCGTTGATTGTGGGCAAACTCGCAGTGATCGAACACGACGCCCGTCGCGTAGTGAACGCAGACCGCACCCTTGTACTCGACGCGACCGACCTGTCGCGCACCGCCGCCGAGGAACTTCACGTGTTCGAGTCGCGAGTCGTTCGCACCGGACCCTTGCAGCGCGAACACACCCCACGGCAAGTCGGGATTCGCGCGCCCGATCGTGATCGGAAGCTCCCCCGTTCCGAGTGCTAGCAACTCGCCGCGGCATTCGATCGAGACGTCCGGCTCCAGCGTGAGTGTCGAACCTGCCCAGATGACGAGCCGCTGCCCGGCAGGAACCAGCAAGTCCTCCGCAAGCCGCACGTTTCCGCGCAACACGAGGTCCTCGTGCAGGTCGTCGATCCGAGAGCGTCGCGATCGTGGGGCGGCCCGCAGGCCCAGGGCGGGGTGATTGGGGAGCGTCGCGCCTTGCTCGAGTCGAGCGACGCTCACGCGCTCGCGGTTCGACGGACGGACGAGCACAGGCTCGACGTGGTCCACGGCCGAGCGCGCATCGGAAGGCCTCCAAAAGACGCGCACATGGCTGGGTCGGATTGCCAATTCCGCTCCGACGCCTTCCACGCGTCCGCCGAGCTCGATGGAAGCGTGCAGGAGTTCGTCCGTTCGGAAGTCGAGCGTGCCGCTCCGATCCGTGTCGAGCCATGCGCTCCCGTCGCTCGCATTCGAATCGCCGCCGCGGCGCACCTCGATTCCTTCGAATGCGAGCGGGGCACGCCCGTCGACCACCACGTCGAGCGTCCAGAGCGAGCCATCCTGCGACGAGACCGCGCAACAGGCTGCGCTCGCGTCCGAGGCCCAGCCGCGCAGCGTTTCGATGTTCTT
Organism: Planctomycetota bacterium; assembly: GCA_016872715.1. Taxonomy (GTDB): domain Bacteria; phylum Planctomycetota; class UBA1135; order UBA1135; genus F1-120-MAGs118. Next base: position 15,556 of record VGZD01000054.1, on the reverse strand, counting down.
GCGCAGCGTCGCGAGCGCCTCTCGCGCGTCGCCGATCGGCGGAATCACGCCGCTGCGGAGCTGGTCGTACGCGATCGCGTCGGCGAAGTGCTCCTGCACGAGCGCGAGCCGCGCTTGGGCCACCATCAGGAGCGAGTCGTCCTTCAGCTTCTCCGCGAGCACGTTCATCGCGCCGGTCCAGAGGCGCGGATCCTCGAGCGCGATGCGCCAGAAGCGGTTGATGTTCGAGCCGCGCGGGGGCTTCTCGAGGTCGAGCAGGCGCACGTCCCAAGGCACGGGATGCAAGGTGCCCGACACCGGGTCCTCGTACCAGAACTGGTTGTGCACGCCGCTCATGTGATACGGGTCGCCCACGACGAGCAGGTACGCGAGCAGCCGCGCGAGCTCGTCCTCGTCGAGCCAGCCCTCGAGCCGCTCGCGCGCCGTCCGCGACGGGTCGTTGAGATCGGCGAGGAAATCCCCGAGCAGTTTGGTGCCGAACGCGCCGGGGCGGTCGTTGTTCGCCGCGCGATCCCAGATGTAGGGGTTGCGGAACACCTCGCGCGGCAGGTCCTTGAAATAGTCGCCGCGCTCGGCCGTGTCGGCGCGGAACACGTTGCCCGGCATGCGCAGGTTGCGGCGCAGGAAGCTCTCGTCGATCGGTTCGACGAAGCGGTGCAGGCCGTAGAAGCGGTCGTTCAGGAACACGGGCACGACCTGTTGCTCCGGCGCGAGCAGGCCGAACTCGGGCGCGAGGCTCGCGGCGAGGTACTGCGGCAGCACGTCCTTCACGCTGAAGGCCAGCGTGCGGAAGCCCTTGTAGAGCGAGCCCGACTTCGTCTTCAGCGTGAATGACTTCTTCTCGGTGGTCCAATGCGCGCTGCCGTCGCCGCGGAAGCGCAGCTTGGCGTCGATGAGCTCGCCGTGGTCGTCGATCTGCACGTCGACCCACTCGCCCCAGCGCTCGCCGACGTTGGCGTCGATGCGATCGAAGTCGTGTCGGTCGACGTACAGTCGCAGCAGCGGCACGTCGTCGCGCTCCGGACTCAGGGCGGCCTCGAGCTTGGCGAGCGACGGCGTGTCGAGCGCGGTGCGAAGGCGCTGCCAGCCGAACTTGCGCACGCTCGTCTGCGCGGACCACCAGTCCTCGTAGCGGCGCGCGTTCCAGTAGTCCCTCACGGACGCGAGGAACAGCCACGTGCCGAGCAGCAGCGGTGGAAGCGTGAGGAAGAGCACGTCTCGCAAGGTGAGCTTCCGCCACCACGCGACCTTGCGATCCTGCGGCGCACTCACGGCGTCCACCCCAATTCCGACCTGCGCGCCCAGACGAGCTCTGCCGCCGCCTGCGCCACGAGCGCATAGCCCTTGGCCGTGCAGTGATTGTCCTCGCGCCAATACAGCGTCGAGCTCTGGGCTTGCGCGAGGAAGTGCGGCCGCGCATCCACGCACGGGAGCGTGTGGCGCGCGGCAAACTCGCTCCAGTGGGCCGCGAACGCTCCGCCGTCGAGTCCGGCCTCGAATTCGCGCAACTGGCGGCCGTAGGGAATCACGACGATGCCAAAGCGCGCGCCGAGTGCGCTGCTCGCGTCGCGAGCCGCGAGCATGCTGCGCTCCGCGAGCTGGTAGAGACGCCGTGCCTTCTCACCGGGCGGTGCTTCGTAGGCCTCGATGTGATGGAACGGAGAGCGGCCGAGCGCTCGGGCCCAGGCGGAGGAGGCGACCACGCGCCGCGCGAGCAGGCTGCGCTCGATCGCACCCGCGAGGCACCACCACGCGCGCCGGTGCTCGTAGCGCCGCTCGTCCTCCTCGGTCGCGTTCGCCGACACCAGGCGACCGTCGCGCGCGGTGTACTGGAGCGGGAACTGATTTTCTGAGAGGTCGTTGGGCGTGGTGGCGACGAGCACGAGATCGGGCGCGAAGCGCGCGCCGAACTTCGCGATCCATGCCGCCTCGTTGGCGGTCGAAAACCCGGGGAATCCGGCGTTGACCACTTCGACCTTGCTCGGGCTCGCGGCACGCTCGAGCCGCGCGGCGAGCTCGCGCTCCAACACGGCTGGCCAGCTCTCGGTGTACGGCACTTGGTCGCAGGCCGTGAACGAATCGCCCACGCACAGGATGCGCGTCACGCCGGGCGCCTTCGTGCCGTAGTCGCGCTCGCCGCGCACGCCCTGCGCGTTGCTGGCCCACTCGACGCGGTATTCGCGCGTCTGGAGCACTTGTCGGTGGTCGGGCACGTAGACGTGGCCGACGTCGGGATCGGGAGCGTGGCGACCGGAGTTGTCGAGTTCCTCGAACACGGGCGAGTCGGCGGCGCGCAGCGACGCCTCGACGCCGACGAGAGCGAGCAGCGTGGCGGACGCGCAAGCGACGAACGTGCGGCGCGCCGCGGCGATCCACGGTCGAAGCTCGAGCGTGTAGGAGCGCAGCGTCACGACGCACGCCGCGAGAGCGACGAAGATCCCTGCGACCCAACGTTGGCTCCAGCCGAGCATCCATGCATCGGGCCGACGCTCGGTGAGCAAATAGGCGAGCAGCAGTCCGGCGAGGACCGTTGCGGCGCCGCGTTCGAGGCTGCTGGAGCGCGCGTTCATGGACTCAATCCGAGAACACCGATCCGGCCTCGGGCGCCCCGCCCTGTCGCAGCCGCGCCGACAGCTCGCGCCAGCGCGCCGTGAGCAAGCAGTTCGCGAAGCTCTGTTCCGCCTGCTTCCACATCGGGGCGGAGACCGTGCGGAACAGCGCTAGCTCGAGGCGCACGCGGGCGATGCCGTCGGGAGCGTCGAGCGGGGCGCTCTCGATCGAAGCGTCCGTGCCGCTGGCGATCCAGTCGCACTCGTTCGAATTCGCGCAGCCCGTCGCGCTCCAGCGCGCGTCGATCGGAACGCCGAGCGCGGCGCGGGGCGACTCGCCCGCGCGCAGCGGCGGCAGGGCCGCGAGCGCGAGCACGCGCACGCTGTAGCCGTGCGTCTGGAGCGCGAGCGTCCCGCTCCAAGGGGCCGCGACGGCGCACGCCGCATCGAGGGCGCGGGGGATTCCGTCGACGGGCACGTCGAGCGCGATGCGGTCCGCGCCGATTCGCAGGTGCACGGTCGCGAGCTGCCAGGCCTCGATGTAGCGCTCGAACGTCGCCACGACGCGCTGCCACTCGCCCCCAGCGAAGTCCATGTCCATGAGCGCCTCGGCGCTGCGCAGGTGCGTCGGGTGGATCGCGAGCACGGCCGCGTAGGCCGCGCGCGCGCGCGCGTCCTCGCCGCACTCGCGCGCGAGCTCCGCCAGCGCGAAGTGGTTGCCGAAGTTCTTCGGGTCGAAGGCCACCGCGCGCTCCAGCGTCTCCAGCGCGCGCCGCTTGCGTCCGTCGGCCTCGTACGCGCTCGCGAGCGCCGCGAGCAGCCGCTCTCGCTCGCGATCGTGACGGTGCTTGACGAACGTGGCGGGGCAGTCGCGATCGATCCGCTCCAGCGCCGCGAGCGCGTGCGCGACGTGGCCCTCCTCGAGCAGTTCTTCGGCCCGCGCGAGGTCCCTCACCCAGCTCTCGCTCGCCGCATCGACCGCGCGCTCCGCGCCGTTTCGCACGAGGCCCCAAATCGCCATCGTGGCGAGCAGGGCGACGCACAGCGCGAGCCACGCCACGAGGAGCGCGCGCTCGTGGCGCGCGACGATGCGCTCGATTGCGTTGTCCTGCGGCGTGGGGGAGTGCGGCGTCATCGCGCGACGCGCTTCAGATGTCGATGTTCTGGGCGCCGGTGAGCAGCACGACCTTGCGATTGCCGTTCACGGCACGCAGCGCGTCCAAGAACTCGCTCTCCTTGGCGCCCTCTTTGAGGTGCACGGAGTACACCAGCTCCAGCGCGCTTCCGCCTTGGATCGTCTCGATGGACAGCAGCGAGTGCTCCTGCAGGTGGCGGAAGAACGACTCCTGCAAGGCAGTGCGGTGGTCGGTGCCGTCGGCGAGCTGGACCTTGAGCAGCATCTCGCTCGTCGGCTGGGCGCCGATGCGGAAGCGGTGCAGGAAGTACACCACCGGCGAGAGGAACAGCGTGAACAGCACGGCGAGGTCGAAGAAGCCCGTGCCGCAGGCCATGCCGACCGCCATCGCGGCGAACAGGAAGCCGACGTCGCGCGGCTCCTTGATCGCCGTGCGGAAGCGGATGATCGAGAGCGCGCCGACGAGGCTGAAGGCGCGCGCGATGTTCGAGCCGATGATCTCCATCACCAGCGCGGTCGTGATCGCCATCAGGATCAGCGTGTGCACGAGCGACACCGAGTAGCTGATCCCGCGGTGGGTCTGGCGATAGACCCAGCGAGCACCAGCGAGAGGAAGAAGCTCAGTCCGAGTGCGTAGAGGACATGCCAGAAGGCTGTGCCGCCGCCGATCGAGGCGGTGTTGCGCGTGAGCTGGTCGAGGGCTTCGTTCATTGGAAGGGCTCCGGAGTCAGCGGGGTTGGGGCGCGAGCGCGTGGCGGCCGCCGTAAAAGGCGAGGTCGATGGCCGCGCAGTACTTGGAAAAGCGCACCAGTTCGAGACGGTGCTTCTTGGCGAGGGCGACGAGCCACAGGGGCACGCGCTGGTTGTATTTGAGCTCGAGCACGGCGAGCTCGGGCGGCAGGATCCAACTGCCGCGCTCGAACGGCCGCGCGAGGTCGAGCGCGTGCTCGTCGAACATGAGCCGCGTGTCGAGCGTGATGCGCAGGTCGGTCTCGAAGCGCGCGAACCACGCCTGGCGGCGGTAGCTCACGGCGATCTTGGGCGCGAGACGGTGCTCGCGACACAGCACCAGCGCCTCGCGCACCACCGGATCGGTCTCCTCGCGCTCGAGCTCCGCGTCGATCGACCCGCGCTCGAACAGCGCGACGAGCTCGGCGACCGTGCGTCGCGCGCGCCGCTTCTGCACGGTGCGGTCGATGCGCTGCTTGATCTCGACGAAGGCCTCGTCGCCTTGCGCGTAGCGTCGCAGGCGCAGCTTGCGGCGGAACTTCTGGCCGTCGAGCTTCTCCCAGAAAAAGCGCAGCTCCGGCGAATCCCAGTACTGCGAGTGGATCGAGTAGCCCTGCGGGCCCGAGTGCGGATCGAACTCGGCGAAGCCCGCGAGCTCCGCCGAGAGCGCGCGCGCGTCGTCGATGCGCACGAGGTACTTCTGCTCGAAGCGATTGAAGTCGCGTAGATAGGCGCTCGGCTGCAGCTCGCGGGCGGCCATGGCCTCTAGTCCGCGCGCGGCGCCGCGGCCGGTTGGGCCTCGAGCCGCTGCTCCTCGTGGTACTCGAAGTCGGTGTTCACTTCCCACACGTCGTGGGCGGCGCCCTGCATGTTCCAGACCACCATCATCGCCGTCAGCATCGAGTGGTCCTGGTTGTTGTACTTGTGCATCCCGTTGCGACCGACGGGGTGCAGGTTGTCGATGCCGTCGATGAAGTCGCGCACGCGATCGAGGTGCCCGCGGTACTCCGAGTCGTAGATCGGGTAGGCCTTGGGCATGCGGACCACGGTACCGTCGACCACCTTGTTCGGATCCGCGAGGCCGAGTTCGCCGAGTTCGCGCTTGGCGAGCGCGACGAGCTCCTCGTCCGTGGAATTCCACAGGCCGTCGCCTTCGAAACAGAAGTACTCGAGGCCCAGACACGTGCGCCCCGGCTCGGGGACCATCGCGGCCGACCAGTTGTTGAAGTTCTGGATGCGGCCGACTTTCACTCCCGGCGTGTGGATGTAGATCCAGTTGTCGGTGAAGAGGTTCTCGGCTTCGAGGATCAGCGCCACCACGAGGAAGTCACGGTAGCGCAGGCCTTCCGCGGCCTGGCGCGCCTGCGTCGGTGCGGCATCGCCGAGCGCGCGCACGAGGCTGCGCACCGGCATGGTCGAGATCACATGCTCGCCCTCGAAGCGGCGCTCGCCCTCCTTCGTCAGGCAGCGCACGGCCACCGCGCGTGAGTCGCGCAGCTCGATCGAACGCACCTTGTGGTGCATGTGCACGACGCCGCCGATATTCGCGAGCTTCTGCGCGCAGGTCTCCCACATCTGTCCGGGGCCGAGCCGCGGGTACTGGAACTCGTTGATCAGGCTCTTGATCTTGGTCGAGCGCCGCTGGATCGAGGCCGCGTTGATCACGGCCTTCGCGAGGCTCAGGTTCTGGATGCGCTGGGCGGCCCACTCGGCTCGGATCTCCGTGCACGGGATGCCCCAGACCTTCTCCGTGTAGGTCTTGAAGAAGATCTGGTAGAGCCGTTCGCCGAAGCGATTGGACACCCACTGCTCGAAGTTCTCCTCGACCGGATTGGGGCGCAGCTTCGCGGCCGCGTAGCTCCACAGAATGCGCACGGCCTCGAGCGGGCCCAGGCCGGAGAGCGCATTCCACGCCTTGAGCGGGTAGTCGAAGTATTTGCCGCGGTAGTGGATGCGCGACTGGCGCGGGACGGAGATGAACTCGGACCCGAGGATCTCGTGCCAGAAGCGCTCGACCGGCTCGACCTTGGTGAAGAAGCGGTGACCGCCGATGTCGAAGCGGTAGCCCTTGTAGTGCGCGGTCTGCGAGATGCCGCCGAGCATGTCGGTGCCCTCGAACACCGTGACCTGGGCGCCCAACTGCTGGAGCAGATAGGCCGCGGTCAGGCCCGCGGGGCCGCCACCGATCACGAGGACGCGGTCGGCGGGCCGCAGCGGCGCGACGGGATGGGGCTTGCGCTTGAGCGGCGAGTCCATGGGATGGAGCGGAGCGGGAACTCCGGCGGGGGTCGGCTCTCTTCGGGTGAGCGTCCGAGGACGCTGTAGGACCGGATCTCGCCGCTGGAACATCCTAGCGACGACGGGTATCGGACGCCTTAGCGGCGGGGGGGATCGCAGGGGCCGTCCCGAAGTCGGGCCCATGAATGGGGCGCGGACGTGGCGCGGACGTGGCGCGGACGTGGCGCGGACGTGGCGCGGACGTGGCGCCGACGGGGCGCGGACGTGGCGCCGATGGGGCGCCGACGTGGCGCCGATGGGGCGCCGACGGGGCGAGCGCAGGCCACGCCCGAGGACAACCCCGGCGACCTTCCCTGTCGTGATTCCGAGTCTAGCTACCGCGTCGAGATACACCGGCGAGGCACACCGGCGGCGGCAGCGGGCCTCCCACATGCTAATCTTTCCACGGAACCGATGAACTCCCGCGCCCTGCTGCTGTGCGCGAGCCTTGCAGTCGCCGCGCCCTCCTGCGCGGAGCCAGAGACGGCTCCCAATGTCGTGCTCTTGGTGCTCGACACCGTGCGCGCCGACCATCTGTCCGCCTACGGCTACTCGCGCCCGACCTCGCCGCGCCTCGCGGCCCTGTGCGAGCGAGCCGACCGCTACGCGCTCGCACGCTCGACCGCGCCTTGGACGCTGCCGAGCCACGCCTCCCTGTTCACGGGCAAGTTCCCGTTCCAGCACCTCGCGGACGCCGAGCTCGTCGACGCGGTCTTCAACGACGCTCGCCCGCTCTCCGAGGAGGAGCTGACGCTGGCGGAGGCGCTCGCGGCCGAGGGCTACGCGACGGCGGCCTTCGCGGCGAACCGCGGGTACGTCAACGAGCGCATGGGTCTGACGCAGGGCTTCGCGACCTTCGTGAACGAGCGTCATCCCGGCGTCGGGATGTCCGAGCTCGCGCACGCGTGGGTCAAGGCGCGCCCGCAGGGCCAGCCGTTCTTCCTGTTCGTGAACTACATGGACGCGCACCGGCCCTACAACGTGGCGCCCGTCGACGGACCCAACGAGGCCGCGCTGCCCCCCGCGAGCGAAGAGAATCCCAGCGCATTGCTCGACGCCCTCTATGAGCAGGTCTACGGCGCCGATGCGCCGCCCGATCCCGCGCTCGTGCGCAAGGCCATCGACGCCTACGACCGCGGCATCGCCAACGCCGATCGCGGGGCGGGCGAGCTGCTCGCGCGCTTGGAGCAGGACGGCCTGCTCGACGGCGCGCTCGTGATCGTCACGGCGGACCACGGCGAGTACTTGGGCGAGCACGACCTCGTCGAGCACAGCAAGGACGTCTACGAGCCGGCGCTGCGCGTGCCGCTGATCGTGAAGCGCCCCGGCCAGTCGCGCGGACGCGTGATCGAGGAACCCGCGTCGATCGCCGACGTGCCCGGGCTCGTGCTCGCCGAGTTGCCCAAGGCCGTGCGCGCCAAGCACGCCGGCCAGTTTCCCGGGCAGGCGGGCGTGCGCGGGCTGTTCGCCGAAATCAACTACAGCCGCGGCAAGGACATGGCGGCGCCGTGGGGCGAGCGCTTCCTGCGCGAGCGCTCCGCCTTGTACCTCGAGCGCTGGAAGGTGATCCGCTCCTCCGACGGCAAGCACGAGCTGTACGACCTCGCGTCGGATCCGCGCGAGGAGCGCAACCTATTCGCGGAGCGGCCGCGCGAAGCGCAGCTGTTGCTCGACACGCTCGCGCGCATTCAGGCGCGCTCCGGCGGCACGCGCACGCACGTCGATGCGCGCGAACCGACCGAAGACGAGCTCAAGGAACTGCGCGAACTCGGCTACTGAGCCCGCCGGGCCAATCACTTTCGAGAATGAACGGGCGCGGGCGAGAGGCGCAGCGCTCGGGCGGGGCGCAGACCGAGATCGCTGGTGCGGTACTCCGGCGCGTTGGGTTCGCGGTGCGCCGCGCGCGCGCTCGAAGCGGACTCGCCGAAACCGCCGCCGCGCTGCACGGCGAGCGAGGCGGCGGACCAAGGCGACAGGGGATCCTTGCCGGACTGCCTGCGGTAGAAGCCCGAGTCGTAGCTGTCCAAGCACCACTCCCAGACGTTGCCCGCCACCTCGTGCAGACCAAAGCCGTTGGCCTCGTACTTGCCCACGGCGCAGTGCACCGCGCTGCCATCGTCCAGATCCGGCCAGTCGGCGATCGCCGGCCAGGTGCCGCCCAGCTTCTTCGCCGTCGTGTCCGCGAGGTTCACCTTGCCGCGCAGGCTCTCGCGCTCCTGACCCGTCCACCACACGCTGCTCGCGCCGCCCCGAGCGCCGCATTCCCATTGCGCTTCGCTCGGCAGCGAGAGCCCAGCGTTCGCCAGCAGGTCGAAACACATCCGCCAACTCACCTGCTCCACCGGATGCAGCAGCGAGGGTGCGAGGCCTCTCGGCGGCCTGTAATAGCTCGGATTGGTCGCCGCGATCCGTTGCCACTGACCCTGCGTCATCTCGTACTTCGAGAGGAAGTAGGGCGAGAGCTCCACTTCGTGCACGGGGCCCTCGTCGCTCGCGGCGTGCGGGTCGTGGTTCTGGGCGCCCGGCATGTTCTGCACGCCCATCCAGAACTTCCCGCCCGGAATCAGCACGAACACCAGCCCCGTTGCCTCTCCGAGCACCAGCTTGCCGTCCGCGCCCCGCGGCGCCGGATCGCCCGTCTGCAGGTGCGCGAACTCCCACAGCCCCGAGCTCGGGTCCATCCCGATCGGGAGCAGGCCGAGCTGCGGCACGATCTGGAGCCCGCCGTACTTCGGAGAAGACCCGATCGCCCCGATCGCATCGGACCACAGGCGCGCCGCTTGGGCTCCGTGGACGCTGCGCGCGCCGATCGACTGCGCGAACGCATGGCGCTTCGCCACGCCCCAGCCGAAGGGCTCGGCCATCGCATCGCTCATCAGGCCCGCTTGCGGATCGCGCAGCGCTTCCAGATCCGCCACCAGCGTCACGAGCTGGCGATTCCACCATTCCTGCTCGGGATCGTCGAACTCGTAGGTCCGACGCTCGTTCACCAGTTGGTTGAGCGCGGCGACGTCTTCGACGAGCGTGTCGTGCGTCTCGCGCTGCTTCGCCAGCTCGCCCTCGCGCCAGCTCGCCACCGCCTTCTCCAAGTCGGCAGCGGAAGACTTCAGCGCTTCACCCCCGGGCTCCGCCTGCGCCGCGCGCTGCTCGGCGAGCGCCTCATCCAAGCGCCCGACCCTGAACAGCGCCCACGCCAGCGTGTTGCGGAAGAGCGAGCGCTGCTCCGCGCTCGCGGCAGCCACCGCGCGACGCGCCAGAAGCAGCCCGCGCAGTTCCCGCCCGTACCGCGGCTGCGTCGGATTCACCAGCGGCCAAGCGAGCGCATTTTGCGCGCGGGCGTCGGCTTGCAGCGACTCCTGCTCCAACTCGGCCTCCGCCGCGGCCTCGCTGGGCCAGACCTCATGGCCGAGCATGCGCGAGCGCCAGAGCAACTCCGCCTGCTTCGCTTGCAGCTCGGCATGCCGCGGATGCGACTCGCGATCGGCCGCGATCTCGGCCTCGCTGAGCGGCCTCGCTTCGGCGCGCAGCTCCGCGAGCTTCGCCCGATGCTGCGCGAGGCTCGGGCGCCGCTTCAGGCCCTTCGACTCATCCGCCGGACGGCCGTCGATGAGCTCGTTCGCCCGCCGCAGCCATTCCTCGTAGGCCGGGATCGACTCCGGATGCGCCGGCCACAGCCGCGCCGCTTCCGCGCGCAGGTCGTCGTGATCGTGCTGCGCCGACAGCGACAGCACATCGTTGGCCTTCGCCGTCGCCTCGTCGCGCGCGAGTTGCGCGGCGGTTGCGTTGCGCCTTGCCGCAGCGGCGTTGAGCTCGGCCTGTTGAGCGTTGTCCTTTGCCAGTTGCTCGCCTCGCTCGGCCCTGCTTGCTTGATCGAGAGCCACGAGCGCCGCGCCGCTGATCAGCACCAGCGCACTCGCGCCCACGCCGACGCCCACGCTCGGCCCCGGATTGCGCCGCGCCCACTTCACGACGCGCACGAGCGTCCCCGGCGGACGCGCGTGGATCGGCTCGTGGGCCAGATGCCGCCGCAGATCGGCCGAGAATTCCGCCATCGTCGGGTAGCGGCGAGCGGGGTCCTTCTCGAGCGCCTTGCCGCAGATGATCGACAGCTCGCGCGGGCACTGCGAACGCACCTTCGATGGCTCCGGCGGCTCGTAGAACAAGATCCTCTGGCTGAGCTGGTGCGTCGTGTCACCTTCGAACGGACGGCGCAGGCTGAGCAGCTCGTAGAGCACCACGCCCAGACTGAAGACGTCCGTGCGGTGGTCGAGCCCGATGCGCTTGGCCGTCACCTGCTCGGGGCTCATGTACGCGTACGTCCCCGCGAACTCACCCGTCACCGACAGGAACGAGTCGTCGCTCACGCGCGCGAGCCCGAAGTCCGTCAGCTTTGGGCTGTCGTTGGGCGTGATCAAGATGTTCTGTGGCTTGATGTCGCGGTGAATGACGCCGGCTTGGTGCGCCGCCTCGAGGCCCTCGGCCAGCGCGGCGACCAGCTCGGCCACCTTGCGGTAGTAGCCCTCCGGCGTCTTGTCCTCCGCGCGCAGCTCGTCGAGGAAGTCCTTCAGCGTCCAAGAGCCCTCGACCAGTTCTTGTGCGATCCACGAGGGGTTGCCCGTGCCGTTGAACGCCAGCGTGCGCACGATCGAGGGGTGGCTGAGCCTCCCGCCCGCGCGCGCCTCGCGCTCGAAGCGCTCGAGCGAGCGCGCGTCGACCTGATCTGGCCGCACGAACTTCAGCGCCACCGGCCGCCGCAACTCCTCGTCGTAGGCCTCCCACACCTGACCCATGCCGCCCTGTGCGAGGAAGCGCCGCAACGTGAAGGCGCCCATGCGCTGACCCGCCGCGAACGACGCGCCCGGCGACGGGTCCACCGTGCTCCGGGCCTCCCGTTTCGCTCCGCCGCGCCCGAAGAACCCGCCGCCCGAGGCCCCGCGTCCGAGCAACGCGTCGTTGCGAGCAGCTTGCGCGCGCAGGCGCTCGACCCGCGCCAATAACGCCGTGTCCGCCGCGAGCTCCGGCTGCGCCCGAGCCCACGCCACGAACGCCTTCGCATCCTCGGCGGAGTGCGACGCGAGGAACCGCGCGACGATGGACTCCGCAGGATCGTGGGGGAGCGAGCTCATCTGGAATCTCGGGCCAGCCGGTCTTTCGGGCGGAACTGCACCGTCGATGGGACTCCAGTGAACCGGCACTCCATCCGCTCGTCAATCGCAGCGCCCCGCCCCAGCGCGGCGGGCCGGAGTTCGCTTGCCGACGCAGCCCTCCAGCAGCTCTAGCGTCGGCGGCCCGCGGGTGCGCGGGGCCAGCGACTTCTGGCCGTGCCGGAGCCGGAACAGCGAGCAGAGCGCTCCACCCGATTCCGGCGGCGAAACGCGCTGCTCGGACGCGGACTCCGAGGAATGGGGAAGAGCGCGAGGCGCAGGGGCGGACGCGGAGCCGGCCGCCGCCGTCGCGTGGAGTCGCCCGTCGCGGATGGCCTGCGACATGCCGCAGGGCTCGCAGCTGGCCGCACGATGGAGTTGCCCTCCGCGGCGTGAAGTTCCTCGCCGACGTCAACGTCTCCGTCCTGATCGTTCGATCGCCGGGGCGATCGTCACCGTGGAAGCGGGCGGAATGCGGATCCATCGATTGCCGATCGACGGCGACTAGATTTCTTCAACGGAGTCGCGCAGCGACTCAGCACTCGACGGGACGCTGCTCCGTCAGGCGTCGACGGCCGGAACGTAGTCCTGCCCGCCGGGGTCGAGCTGGCCGGTGGCGCGGACGTAGATGTCGAAGAGCTTTTGCTCGAGGGGGAAGCCGTAGCGCTGGTGCTTGAGGCGCCAGCCGGCGACTTGCGCGAGGGTTTCGCGCATCCACTTGGGACCCTCGTGGATCTTGCGGTCGTAGATAGCGCTGGTGTTGTTGTACAGGCGCCAGGTCTCGCGCACGTCGTCGGGCAGCGGCGTGTTGTGCGAGTTGTACTTGTACTCGAAGCACTTGCCCCACTCGTGGAAGTCCCTCGGCGGCACGTAGCCGAGCTGCTTGGCGGTCGCGAAGTCCTCCGTGCCCGGGATCGGGCGGAACGGATAGACCTCGGAGCCGGCGGAGGGGAAGAGGTATTTCACGCCGGCGGCGACGCGCAGCGTCTCGCGCATCGACTCGGGCGTCTCGCCGGGATAGCCGATGATCCAAAACGTGCCGGGCGTGATGCCGCGGCGGTAGAGCTCGCCAATCGCGTACGGAATGTTGGAGAGCTTGATTTCCTTCTTGATGCGCTCCTGCATTTGCGCGGTGCCGGTCTCGGCGCCCAGCCACAGGAGGTGGCAGCGCGAATCGCGCAGGAGGTCGAGCGTCTCCTGCTTGTAGCGCGCGATGGTCTCGATCTCGATCGTGCCGTTCCAGTGGATCGGCACCTCGAGCTCGATCAGTTTTTCGCAGAAGGCCTTGGTGCGTTTTTCGGCGACGCCCCAGTTGGCGTCTTGGAAGCGCAGCACGTCGAATTTGAAGCGCTGCTGCAGCTCGGCGATTTCCTCGGCGAGCACTTCGCCCGAGATGGCCTTGTAGCGCTTGCCCGTGATGAGCGGCGAGCAGCAGAAGGTGCACGGCTCGGGGCAGCCGAAGCTCGAGAAGTGGCTGAAGGCGCGCGGCGGGTGGTCGGGCGTCCACTTGCCCGGCAGCGGGAAGCGGTGGCGCACCTTGAGGCGCGAGGGCTTGGTTTGCAGCTCGGCGTAGCGCTCGTACTCGAGCAGGTGCCACGGCACTTTCCCGAACTTGTCGAAGCCGACGACCTCGCGGTGGTCGGTGTAGACCACGCGCCCCTCGCGCCACAGCGCGAGCCCGGGCACGGAGTCGAGCGGCTCGCCCGCGTCGAGCGCGCGCACCACCTCGTCGAAGGTGAGCTCGCCCTGCCCGATGCCGACCGCGTCCGCGATCCCGTGCTCGAAGTACAGCTCGGGGATGACGCTCGGGAACCAGCCGCCCCAGATGATCGGGAGGTTGGGGTAGCGCTCGCGCACGGCCTTGGCGACCACGTAGCCGTCGTAGACCTGATAGCCCAAGATGCACGAGCTCGCGAAGCACAGCGCGCCGTCGCAGGCCTCGAGCACGCGCTCGAGGTAGTTGGGCTCGATCATCGCGTCGATCAGGATCACGTCGTAGCCGTTGGCCACGGGTCCGATCGCGATCTGTAGGAGCTCGAGCGGCAGGAGGTCGGCGCTGAAGATCTCCCCACGGGTCGGGTCGGCCCGGTGGGGGAGGAACAGCACGACCTTGCGGCGACGGTGGATCATGGGGCTCGGTGGCCGGGCCTGCGGGCGGGCGACCCCGCGGGGCCGCCAACTCTCACGGGCAGGGAATAGTATGCCCGAGGGAGCGCCCGCAGAGAGGCGCGGCGGGCTTATCGGCCGCGGGCCCCGAAAGTCTGACGGCGGGGGACCTGACGGCGGGGGATCTGACGGCGGGGGATCTGACGGCGGGGCCTCGAGCCCGCCCCGAGGGATCGGGAAGGGGACCTACTGGGCCCCGTAGGTCGCGAGCACCCACTCCGACCAGAGCTTGTCGAACTCGGCATAGGAGAGCCCGAGGTGTTGCTTGAAGAGCTCGCGGTGCGCCTCGGGCATGTTCGTGCCATCGGGGATGCGCTGGGCGTTGAGGCGACCCTTGAGGGCGCCGCAGAACAGGGCGAACTCGGCGGGCTTGTGCTTCACGAGGTACTGCACCATCGACCACGTCGCGTAGTGGCGGTCGAGGGTCAGGTCCGAGTACTCCTTCATGCTCATCAGCTCGGCCATGCGCGGAGCCTTCTCGCCGACGACGAGCTTGCGCACCTCGGGCTCCCACTTCTCCTTGCGCGTCGTCTGGGCGATGCCGCCCTCCGCCGAGTCGAAGGAGTTGAAGCGCGGCCCGATCTCGCGCTCGACCATGTGCGCGAGGCCCTCGCGCAGCCAGATCGGCGTGTCGTAGCTGTAGTGCTTGAAGCCGTCGAACAGGTTGATGGCGAGGTTGAAGCCGAGGTGCCCGTGCAGGCCCTCGTCCTCGCGCAGGCCCTCCTCGGAACAGTGGATGGTGACCGAGAGCGTCTCGAGCGCCATCGCGTTCCAGCGCTGGGTCTTCTTCGTCAGCAGTCCGAACTGGTTCTGCAGGAAGCCCGTGAGGTTGGCCTCGGCGGGCACGATCAGCACCTCGTACTTGCCGGCCTGCCCGAGGTACGGGCCCGTGCCCAGATAGGGTCCGGTGCCGTCGTAGAGCGTGCCCTTGGGCGGGAACTTCAGGTCCTTCGCGCCCAAGATCTCGAGCATGCGCGCGTAGATCTCCTCGCAGCGCTGGGCATAGAGGTGCGCGCGCAGCCACGGGTCGAGGATCTTCGACTTCGGGTCGACATCGGGCAGCACCTGCTGCAGCCGCGCGAGCTCCTTGCGGAGTTTTTCCTTTTCCTCCTGCTTGACCTTGTGCGGCCCGAGCGCGATCCCGATCTCGAAGTGCGCCGTCTCGATCCACTTGATCTCGCAGGTGGGGAGCACGCTGTCGATCTTGCGCGTCGACTCCTCCTTGCCGAAGGCGAACTCGCCGTGACTCGCGATGCCCGCCTGCTCCATCAGGGCCTTGTCGCCCTTGCACCACGGGCACAGGCTCGGGTCGTTCTTGCGCAGGTCCTTGGACTGGGCGCCGAGCGGCAGCGCGAAGGCGAGCGCGAGAAGCACAGCGAGGTGGCGGGAGACCTGCATGGGCCTTCGCGGCGCGGGCCTAGCCGCGCTCCTTCCACTTTTTCGCGAGCTCGATCGCCTCGAACACGGGCAGGTTGGCGATCGGGAGGTCGCCGTCGACGATGCCGCGCATGGCGTTGATGGCCGCGACGCGGATCGAGTTGTCGGTGCTGTCGAGC
>VGZD01000053.1 GCA_016872715.1 Planctomycetota bacterium | reverse complement strand
GCACCCCTGCGGGCCGTCCAATGCAACATAACGAGCATTATCAGAAGTTAGGCTGGGCGCGCGGCCAGCCGCCGTGGACCTCGCGACCCCCGCGCGCGCACCCCGGTCGGCACCTCGCCGCGCACCCCGCCGCGCACCTCGCCACGACCCTCGGCCCGCCCCGAAAACACCGGGCCCGCGAACTCATCCCGCGAGCTCATCCCGCGAGCACACCCCCCTCGACACGCCGCCGGATCGCCACACCGGCCATCGATCCGACCGCTGGACCACACACCCGCACTGCGGTGATCGAAACAAGCCCCAGCCAGCCTGCGCAACCGGACCCACCCCGTGCTCCGCGTCGAGCGCTGTTCAGGGGGTCCCTTTTCAGCGTGCCGCGGGGTCCCTTTTCTGCGTGCCGCGGGGTCCCTTTTCAGCGTGCCGCCCACACAAGTCTCGGAACTGATGCCCTCGAGGATCGTGAGCATCGACGCGCGGACTCCGCCGCGCCCAACGCGGCCCGAGGCCGACGTTCGAGCCCCCCAAGTCCAAGGCGCGCGTCCAACGCCCCAGCCGCGCGCCCGAGCGCGCCCAGTAGCGCCCGAGCGCCGCCCAATCACTCCCGAGCACGCCCGAGCACTCCCGAGCACTCCCGAGCAACCCCGAGCACCCCCGAGCACCTCAGGCACACCCGCGCGCCCTTCCTGCGGCGGGCCTGCCCCACCCGAAGCTCTATTTGCAACTTCCTAGGCTGCGTCGAGAGCCCCGCTCCAGCCAGCGGGAAGTCCCGCTTTTCGCCCCCGCGCACTCCCCGCGGCGCGGTCCCTCAAGCAGATCTCCCTGCGCGACGAGATTCTCACCATGCTCGAGATTCCAACCATGCTCCTGCGCCTCTCGCCCATCGCGCTCCTCGCCGCCTGCAGCGTCGCCCCCGACACGGCGAGCGCCCCCACCCGCGTCGGAGGGAGTCCGGCGACCTTCGTCGCCGACCTCACCGTCGCGCGCGCCCCCTTCCGCGACGTGCAAGTCGATTGGAAGCAGCGCCTCGACCAGCCCTACGTGTTCGTCGAGGCGCGCGGCAACTACACCCACGTCGGTCGCTCGCTCGAGCGCGTGTTCGCGCTCGCCGCGGCCGAGGGTCTCGAGCCTTCGGGCGCACCGTTCGCCCTGTACTACGACGATCCGGGCAAGGTCGCCGTCGACGAGCTGCGCCTGCGCGCGTGCTTGCCACTCGCGCGGCCGTTCGAGACGCGCGGCGAGCTTCGCTACGACGTCCTCGAGAGCACCACCGTCGCCTACGCCTTCATCGCCGGTCCCTATCCCGAGGTTCCGCGCTCCTACCCCGCGCTGTTCTCCTACCTCGCGCGCATGGACTGGGTCGAGAACGGACCGATCCGCGAGATCTACCTCGTGAACCCCGGTGAAGTGCAGGACTTCGCCGAGCTGGTCACCGAGGTGCAGGTGCCCGCCACGGCCGCGCGCTGAGCGGCGCCGCGCCTAGTGCGCGATCGACGCGCTCTGAGCCGGATAGCAGCAGAACACGTCGAGACGACCGCCTTCGCCGCGCCGAGCGCGCAGGCGATCGCCGACTTCGAGCGCCGCGGCGAGTCGCGGTTCGATGTCCGCTTCGAAGCTCTCGCCGCGCGCATCGGCGAAGGTCGGACGAGGTCCGTCGAGCGAAGCGATCTCGTACAGCGCGGACGGACCTCCGCCATCGTTGCGGCACCAGCGCTGGGCCTCGACGAGCCGCGCGAGCGCGCGTTCGAGCGACGGAATCGTCTTCTCGTAGCCGTCGAGCAGCGCGACATCGTGGTTCTCCTGCGACCACGCGCAAAACTCGCGCAGCGCGCGCAGCATGCGCCGCACGTCCTCGGCGCTCTTCAGCATCCGGCGTTCCGGCAGCCACACCGCCGCGAACACGAGCAGCTCGCGTCCCGAGAGGTTCTCGAACACGCCGTAGTCCGCGCCGAACTCGCCGAACGCGCGCACCACCGAGACTTCGCGCGCCTGCGCTTCGCCGCGCGTGCGGCCGAGTTCCCACAGGAACTCCTCGACCATCGCTCCGACGACGCCCGGGAAGTCCGGCGCCGGCGCGCCGTCGATCGCGTCGGGATCGTAGGTCTCGCTCTCGAGCTCGAGGTCGCGCTCGAGCTCGCGGAACAGCGTGTCGAGGTCCTTGCCCGCGCGCCGTCCCGCGTCGAAGGCCTCGATGGCGGCGCGCGCGTCCTGCATGCGCGCGGTCGGTCCATCGCTCTCGCTCGGCTGCGCGTTCGAGGCAGCCGCGAGTTCGACCCACGCGTCGAGCAGCACGCGTCGCGCGATGTCGAGATCCATGCGCGTGTCGAAGGCGAGCGCTTCGAGCACGCTGGCGAGCATGTCGTCGACGCCGTGCACGACGCGCGACGCATCGAGCGGCGCGCCGCGCAGGTCGGCGAAGATCTGCTCGACGCGCGCCGAATCGACGCCACCGGCGAGCAACGCCGCGCGCGCCACGCCGACCGCGTCGGCGCGCGCGGGTTCGACGCGGCGCCAGAACATGCCCTCGAGCTCGGCTTGCGTGAGGCGCAGCACGCCGCGGCGCGCTTGGCGCAGGTGCTCGAAGTCCGCGAGCAGGGCGCGCAGCAGCTTGCTCGACCGGAACACGCCGGCCGCTGGAGAGACGCGATAGAGCGACTCGCCGATCGCGAACAGCCGACCGACGATCACGTCGTCCGCGCTGAGCGCGCGCGAGCCCTCGGGCTCGTTGAGCGGATACTCCCCCATCGCGGCGAGATCGCGCACCCACACGCCCTCGCCCTCGGCCACGCCCGTCACCTGAAACACGGAGCAGCGCGAAGCGAGCAGCGCGCGCAGCGCGTCTTCGTGGAGTTCCGCGGCCTCGATGTCGTCGAGCCGATGCAACGCCCACTCGACCGGGGCTCCTCCGAGGACGTTGCTCGGGCGCTCGAGCAGGAACCACTCGCGGTGGCGGCGGAACGCGCGCGGCGCCTCGTCGTCCGATGCGGGCGGCTCGCCCGCCGAAAAATACTCGCGGCGGCTGTGCTCGAACTCGGCTGCGACGAGCGCCTGAGCGAGCACGGCGCGCTCGAGCGCGGACAGGGCCTTGTCGATCTCGTCGGGTTCCAGACGCATGGAGCCCGAGATTGTAGGAGCACCGCCGCAACGGCGCGCGGGCTTGACGTGCGGGCGGCGGACGCCTACCCTCTCGCGCTGACAATTCGTCAAGCGAGCGTGGCAGGGGAAGCCGGTGTGAATCCGGCGCGGTCCCGCCACTGTGAGCCGTCTGCCATCGAGCCCGTGCGCCGTCGTCCGAGCGCTCTCCCACCCGCGGAGGCGAAGGACGTCGGCAGGCCACTGGGATCGGCGCTGCTTCCTGCAAGGAGAGCTTCCGCGCCGCGCCCGGGAAGGTCCGCTCGAGGGCGCCAACGGCGAGTCAGGAGACCCAACGCGCGTCGCTGCACCTCTCGGATCTCGAGGTTGGGTCCGGTGCCTATTGCGGAGCGCACGCTGTGCGCGCTCCCGTCGGCCCAAGGCTCGCGGTCCGACCGGCGCCGCACCACCCCTTTTCGACGTGCGGCGACGGAGATGTCGACGGTCGATCGACGGGTCACTCCATGTTGCTACGCCCTGCCTTGTGCTGTTTTGTTCTCGCGCTCGCTTCGGCTGTGCCCACGCGCGCGGACACCACGCTCCCCGGCTTCGCGCTCACGAGCGCGACCAACCCCGCCCCCTCCAGCGTCTCCTGCTCGCTCTCGGATGGTGACTTCGTCACGTTCGATGGCCTGCTGGTCCAGCGTTGGAACGGCGACGGCTCGCTCGACACGACGCTGGCCTCGTTCCAGACGTTCGTGTTTCCGAGCTTCATCCGCGTCACACCGGCCGCCGACGCCGTCGTGATCGGCGACAGCGGCACCTTCTCCCCCACGCCCGGCGGCGACCTGCGCATCGTCTGGCTCGACGGCTCGGGAAGCGGCCTGATCGCCCCGCTCGCCTACAACTTCGACGGGAAGTTCTTCCCCAACGGGGAGCTGCTCGTCTCGGCCGCACCCGCGGGCTTCGGCGTCGGAACCGACCTGTTCCGCGTCAACATCACGACCGGCGCGCTGCACCTGCTCGGCCACCTCGACGGCCCCTCGGGGCCCGTCGCGGTCGGCCGCAACGGCGACGTTTTCTACGGCACTCAGCAGGACTACTCGCTGCCGAGCGCGCCCCAAAGCGTCCTGCGCTGGAGCGGCGCTCTCGTGGCCGCGGGCACGCCGCTGTCGGCCGCCAACGCCGTCACGTACGCGGCCGGACTCGCGGGCTCCACGGCGCTCGAATTCGAGCCCGGCCGTGAGCGGCTGTTGATCTCGGAGAACAGCTACTCGACCGGCAGCTACCGCATCGTGCGCGTGCGCCCCGGCGGCGGCACGACGCAGCCACTGCTCGTCGCGCAGAACTGGATCAGTACTCTGCGCTTCGAACGCCTCGGCGACGGGACCTTCGACGCCTACCAGCCCGGCGACGGACTGCGCATCGCCTACACGACGACCGACTTTTTCTCGACCGACGATCTCGTGCGCTTCGCGCCCGCTCGGCCGCAGCTCGCCCTCTCGGGGCCGGGTCTCGTCGGCGCGGGAGCCGTGGTGCTCTCGCTCAGCGGAGGCGTGCCCAACGGCAGCGCGCTCCTGACCTACTGTCCGCAGACGGCCATGCTCCCGCAGGAGACGAGCTACCTGCTGCCCTACTTCCTCCTGCGCACGTCCTTCACGCTTCCCTCCACCGTGCGCATGCCGTTCCTCGTGCCGACGGATATCAACGGCGCGGCGACCGTCACGCTGTGGAATCCGGGCGGCCTCGCGGGTCAGTACGGCTGGCAGTTCCTCGTCGGCCGCCCCAATGGAACGTTCATCGGCGCGAGCGACGTCGAGCAGTTCTAGCCAGCCCCAAGCGCTTTCCCATCGCAGGCCGCGCGGACGTTGCGTCGCGCGGCCTGCGCTCGTTCACGTGACGGTTCGCAGCGCCCGAAACCACGGCAGCGCCGCGCGCAAGCGAGGCTCGAGCCCGTGCGAGAGCGTGCTCGTCTGCTGCGAGCAGCCTTCGCACGCCCCGCGCATGCGCACGCAAATCGTGCCGTCGTCCTCGACGCTCACGAGCTCGATGCCCCCGCCGTCGAGTGAGAGCATGGGCGCGATCTCCGCGAGCACGCGCTCGACTTCGTCGACACGCTCGGGATCGGACGGCGCGACGCGTTGCGCGCCCAAGGCGCGCGCCAGCCACTCATGCATGCCCATCGACGTGCTCCACCAGCCACGCACTCGGCAGCTCGAGCCTCCAGCCCGCGCCATCCTCATGCAGACACGCGCCGTGGCGCGCACAGTCGAGCGCGGGAAATTCCGCGCGTGCGCGCGCGCCATCCGCGCGCGTGAGACGCAAGCACCATGCGTCGCGCTCGCGCGACGCCGACAGCGCGAAATTCCCCTCGAGCGCGGCGCAGGACTCCCACACGAGCGCGGCGATGTCCAGACACAGCGCGGCCGTGCGCGGACTCCCGGGGGCGAGGGTCATGGTCGGAAGCGACGCGGGCAGCGCGAGTTCCTTGCGCTCGCGCCGCAGCGTCTCCGCCACCATCCTCAACGTGACTCCCAGACCGTCGCGCTCCTCGCGCGCGAGCAACAGATCCGTCCCGAGCGAACGCGCGAGCAAGCCGAGCAACCAGCCCTGTTCCTCGGCGGCGCGCGCTGCGTGCGCGAGATCGGGGCCCGCTTGCGCGAGCACGTCCGCTCGGGGATCGCAGAGCATCGAACGCAGCACGACCAGCAACTGCGTCGTGTTGTTGATGCGATGCACGAGCGCTGGCAACAACGCGGCCGCCAGCCGCGGGTGGCGCAGCGCGGGCGAGCTCACACCGCCACCGCGCCCAGCGAGAAAGTGGGTGCCGAGAAAGGGAATCGAACCCTTACTCCCGTGAGGGAAACGGATTTTGAATCCGTCGCGTCTGCCAGTTCCGCCATCCCGGCCCGAGTTCCTTTGAGGGCCCTAGGATGACGCGCGAGCCGCGGTTCGTCCACAGGCTGCACGCTACGCGCGCTCCAGCGCGGGCCCGAGTCCGCGCGCCACGCCTTGCGCGCGCGCTGCGTGGCGGAGGGCCGCGAGGATGCCCGGACCGAAGGCCTCGGGTCCGTGCATGTCGTGCGAGAGCCGCAGCACCTCGCCGCCCCCTCCGAGCAACACGTCCTGATGCGCGTACAAGCCAGGCAGGCGCACGGAGTGGATCGGCACACCGTGTTGAACCTCGCCGCGCGCGGCGTGATGGCTCGTCGGCGGCGCGAAGGCGTCGCTTCCGGCGCGCGCGCGCTCGGCGGACATGCGACGCGCCGTCTCCGCCGCCGTGCCGGACGGTGCGTCGAGCTTGCGTTCGTGATGTCCCTCGACGATCTCGGCTCCCGCGAACCACGGCGCCGCTTCCGCGGCGAAGCGCTGGAGGAGCCACGAACCCACGCTGAAGTTCGGCACGACCAGACCGCCGAGCCCGAGCTCGCGCGCACGCCGGTCGAGCGCAGCGCTCTCCTCCACCGTGACGCCCGACGTGCCGACGACGATGCGCAGGCCGCGCTCGAGGAGCTCGTGAGCATGCGCCGCACCCAGCCCGGCGTGGGTGGCTTCGAGCGCCACCACGGCGCCGCTTGCGCGGGCGAGCGCGCGCCAATCGCTGCCGCGATCCCACTCGGCCACCAGCTCGAAGCCCGGACTGCGCCGCACGAGCTCGCAAGCGAACGTCCCCAGCCTGCCGCGAGCGCCGAGCACCGCCACGCGCAAGGCCGTCATCGCGCACCCGCCGCCTTGCGCAAGGCCGACTCGAGAATGCGCACGCACAGCGCGGTGTAGTCGAGGCCCTCGAAGGCGGCTTCCTGCGGCAGCAGCGAGCGCTCGGTGAAGCCCGGCAGCGTGTTCACTTCGAGCATCACGGGCTCGAGTTCCACACCGCCACGGCTCGGCACGATGAAGTCGATGCGTGCATAGCCCTCGCAGCGCGTGCGCGCGAACACGCGCTCGGCGGCGTGGCGGATGCGCGTGATGCTGCGCTCCCCCACCGACCGCGGCGGGCAATACTCGTGCGCACCGTCGGCCGAGTACTTCTCGGCGTAGTCGAACCACTCACCCTTCGTCGGACGGATCTCGATCGGCATCAGAGCGCGCGGCGAGTCGCCGCGCTCGCCGAGCACGCCGCACGACGTCTCGATGCCCGCCACGCGGGCCTCGACCAGCACGTCGTCACCCGTCGCGAGCACCGCCTCGACGGCGGGTTCGAGCGCCGCTCGATCGCGCGTGAGTGTCGTCGCGACCGAGGAGCCTCCAAAGCGCGGCTTGATCACCCAGCCCTCGCTCGAGAGCTGCTCGATGCGCGCGAGCAGCGACGCGCGGTCCACGCCCCACTCCGCGGGACAAAAGCACATTCCCGCCGCGACGCGCACGTCGACGGATTGCGCGATGCCGCGCGTCGCGAGCTTGTCCATGCACACCGCCGAGGCGCGCACGCCCGAGCCCGTGTGCACGCGCCCGCTCGCCGAGAGAAACCCCTGAATCGTCCCGTCCTCGCCCTCGCCGCCGTGCAGTCCGAGGAAGAACACGTCGACGCGCTCCAGACGCGCGAGCGCGACTTCCGCCGCGAGCGCCGCGCCCTCCACGATCCAGCGCCCCTCGGCGTCGATCTCCACTTCGAGCACTTCGCGCGGCAGCGCGGCAGAGCGCGTGAGCTCGCCGCGCAGCGCGCGCGCGATGCCCTTGCCACTGCGCAAGGACACCTCGCGCTCGCTCGAACGTCCGCCGGACAGCACGGCGACGCACAGGGATTCGACTCGTTGTTCGTTCGCTCGCTCGCGTGCGCTCATCGGTAGAGATGTCCGTGCCCGCGAACTTCTGGCCGGTTGGGGCCGCGGGCGACGAACGTCTCCAGATCTTCCGCGAGCAGCGGGTCAACTTCCACAGGGTGCAGCCCGCCCTCGTCGGGAACGGGGAGCGGCAGGCCCGCCGAGCGAATCCACTCCGAGTGCAGTCGGCACAGGTCGGCCCGCGTCGTGGCCGGGCTGTCCTCGCCGGTGCTGTTCTTGACCGGGCTGAACTCCCGATGGCGCGCGACCTCGAGCGTCACGCTGCGCTCGCTCCGTCCGAGCGCGTCGAACACGAACGTCTCGAACTTGACGCCCTGCTTCTTCACCAGCGCTCCCGCTTCCCAGACCTCCATGGACTTGCGGGCGAGGTGCCAAGGGAGTTGCAGGCCACCGCGGTTGAGCTCGGCCACGAACTCGATGTCGAGCACGTGCAGCGCGATGTTGCCCGCGCCAAAGCGCAGCTTGCCCTGCTCGTCGCGGGCCTCGCGCAACTCGGAGGGCAGGTCGGTGTACTCGATGCACGAGAGTTGGCCGTCGACGCGACCGATCACGCCGACCTTCTCGCCGGCGTTGCGCTTCTCGACCACCTTGCTCGACATCGACGCGCCCTCGAGCGCGTGCAGACCGAGGAACAGCGGATCGGCCGGCGGCGCCAGCGGGTTGTCGACTTGGAAGTACGAGAGGTGTCGCAGGCCGCGGCGGCGCGCATCCTCGAGGGCACCCGAGCGCGCGAACGCCTCGAGCGAGCCGCCGTGTCCGTTGGGCGCGAGGAACAGGCGATCCTCGCCCGCCATCAGGATGCGGCCCTCGAAATCGAGCGCGGGGACCATCGACTGGCTGAAGAACATCACGTCGCGCGCATCGAGCCCGAAGTAGCCGTGCTCGGCGAAGAACTCCCGCGTCTGCGCATCGTTGCCGCGCGAGGTCATCACGTACCAAGGCGCGGGCCGACCGTAGCGCGCGGCGGCGGCGCGCAGGCGGCGCGCATGGATCTCGAACAGCGACCAGTCGCTGACCGGCCCGATGCGGTAGGCGCCCTTGGGACCGTCGTAACCAAGGCGCGAGGCCTGGCCGCCGGCGACGAGGAGATAGCCGACGTGACCCTCGGCGAGCGCCTCGACGCCGCGCTTTCGGGCGGCCACGGCGCGAGCCTCTTGGTCCGCGTCGCGCTCGAGCGGGAACACGTCGGCCGGTGCGAAGGCCGGCTGCTTGGCAGCCGCGACCTCGCCGCGGGCGAGCGAGCGATGGTGCCCCACCAACGCGAAGTCGACGCTCTCGATCTCATCGAGCAAGCGCGCGCGCGACGCTTCCGACAAGGACGTCCAATGCCGAAATAGGTGCTCCTGCCCAGCGGCCATCGCGGCCCTGCGCAAGCGGTCTTCGCGCGCATTCATACCGGGATCCTATCACGCTCCCTCGCGCCGAGTCGGCGCGCTCATCGTTCGGCGCGCCGCCGCGCCGAGAAGTCGCGCGACTGCCGCGCACGGGGTCGGAAAGAACCTGCGCGACCCCCACGGCGCGAGAGCACCCGCTCGCTCGGCTAGGACCAGCGCCCGGCGAAACCTCGCCCGGCGTTGGAGTGGTCGAGCCGCTCGAGCTAGCTCGAGAGCGACTCGCGGACGCTCGGCTCACTCAACAGCTCGAGCAGTTCGCGTTGGAACTTCTCCATGGCCTCGAGGCGCTGCTCCAGACGCACCTGTCGCGCGACGAGCTTCTCCACGACCGGCGGCAGGATCGCGTCGCGCACGTAGCTCTGGATCATGTTGATGACCTCGACGCGATTGGCGTCGGGGAGCTTCTGGAAGTGGTAGTGGTACTTGCGCTGCAGCACCTCCTCGGTGATGTGCAGGCACTGGCGGGACAGCTCGTCCACGCTGGCGCGATCGTGCTCCTGATGGAACGACTGAACCTTGTAGCGATGCATCAGGTCCTGGAACTTCTTGTTCATGGGAGCGGCCATCCTTCGTGCATGCGATCCGATTCGAGGTTGTGAACGCAGGGACACCCTGCTCCTCTCGACTCTAACCTCGAACGCTCGGCTTGCGCACGCAAGCCCGTCCGATTGCGTAGAAAACGCGTCGGTGCAGAAAAAAACACCGCGCCGCTCGGACACCATCGGGGGCACCATCGGGGGCACCATCGGGGGCACCATCGGGGGCACCATCGGGGACACCATCGGGGACACGCTCGGGGACACGCTCGGGTCGAGGACCCAAGCCCCAGCGCGGGATCGTGGCGGCGCTGCCCGCTAGACGTCGAGCCCGCCGATGCAGATCGAGACGTTGTGCCCGCCGAAGCCGAGCGAGTTCGAGAGCACGTTGCGCACCTTCATCGAGCGCGCCGCGCCGGGCACGTAGTCGAGGTCGCACTCCGGATCCCGCGTCGTGTAGTTGCGCGTGGGGTGCACCACGCCGTGGTGCACCGAGAGCGCGCTGACGACGAGCTCCACCGCCGCCGATGCACCGAGCAGGTGCCCCACCATGGACTTGGTCGACGAGACCGCGAGCTTGCGCGCGTGCTCGCCGAACACGAGCTTGATGGCGCGCGTCTCGATGGCGTCGTTGTACGGCGTGCTCGTGCCGTGGGCGTTGATGTAGTCGACCGTCGTCGGGTCGATCTTGGCGTGGGCGAGCGCTTGACGCAGGGCCCGCGCGG
Organism: Planctomycetota bacterium; assembly: GCA_016872715.1. GTDB lineage: Bacteria > Planctomycetota > UBA1135 > UBA1135 > F1-120-MAGs118. The sequence goes on along the minus strand of VGZD01000053.1, from coordinate 17,258 downwards.
GACCACGGCCCGACTCCTCGGGTGCGGTGATGTGGTGCGCGTCATCGGTCGAGCCATAGCCCTTGACCTCGGCATAGATGCGCGCGCCGCGGCGCCGGGCGTGCTCGAGCTCCTCGAACACGAGGATGCCGCAGCCCTCGCCCATCACGAAGCCATCGCGGTCCTGATCGAATGGCCGACAGGCGAGCGCGGGATCGGCGCGCTGCGAGAGCGCCTTCATGTTGGCGAACCCCGCCAAGGACAGCGGCGTGGTCGCGCTCTCGGCTCCGCCGGTCACCACTAGATCGGACTCGCCCCACTGGATCGAACGCCACGCCATGCCGATCGCGTGCCCCGCCGAAGCACAGGCGCTCGACGTCGTGAAACAAGTGCCGAGCAGGCCATGTCGGATGGCGACCTGCCCCGACACGGCGTTCGCCATGATCTTCGGCACGAAGTGCGGACTGACGCGGCGCGGCCCCCGCTCGAGCAGCCCTTGATACTGCTCTTCGATGCCGGTGATGCCGCCGATGCCGGTGCCGATGATGCAGCCCCAACGCTCGCGCAGCTCCTCGCTCACCGCCTCCGGCGCCAACCCGGCATCGCGCAGCGCCTCATCCGTCCCCACCAGCGCCCACATGGTGAACGGATCGAGCTTGCGCTGATCGGGCGCCTGAAAGTGCACCAGCGGATCGAGCTTGACCTCGGCCGAGATCTTGACCGTCTGTTCCTTGGTGTCGAAGCGCGTGATCGGACCGATGCCGTTCTCGCCGGCCACGATCCGAGGCCACGACGTGGCCACGTCGTTGCCGAGGGCGTTGATGGTGCCCAGACCCGTGATGACCACTCTACGCATGGGATCTCTCAAGCTATGCGTCCCGCCGACGGGCTTTGAGCGCCGCCCCGCGGGAACGCGTCCCGCTCGGCTCCGAAGGGCGCCGCGTCGACCGCCGCGGTCGAGCCCCCGCCCTCGCGGACGCGCCGCGGGAAGGAGCACGCCCCCCAAGGCGGGATCAGGACTTCTGCTGGATGTAGTCGATGGCGTTGCCGACGGTCTGGATCTTCTCCGAGTCGGTGTCCGGAATGGAGATGCCGAATTCGTCCTCGAGTTCCATCACCAGCTCGACGATGTCGAGCGAGTCCGCGCCGAGGTCGTTGATGAACGAGGAGTCGCGCGTGACCTGCTCGGGGGTCTTGCTCATCTTCTCGCAGACGACCTTGATGACGCGTTCTTGGATGTCGGTGGCGTTGCTGGTCACGTTCGTTTCTCCGTTTCGTTGCTTGGACGTGGAACAAGGCGCGCGGCGGACTTGGCTCGCCGACGCGGGTGCGCCGACGGTCCCCGCGCTCCGTTGGAATGCTAGAGCGAGAGGCCCCCGTCGACGACGAAGGTCTGGCCGGTGATGTAGGCGCCCCCGGGGCCGCACAGGTAGTCGACGAGCAGCGCGATGTCCTCCGGCGAGCCCGTGCGGCCGAGCGGGATCGACGCGAGCAGCGCCTCCTTGGCCTGGGGGTCGATGGCGGCGGTCATGTCCGTGTCGATGTAGCCCGGCGCGACGGCGTTGCAGCACACCTTGCGCGAAGCAAGTTCCTTGGCGACCGAGCGCGTCAGCCCGAACACGCCCGCCTTGCTGGCGGCGTAGTTGGCTTGCCCGGCGTTGCCGGTGACGCCGACGACCGAGCCGATGTTGACGATCCGGCCGGAGCACTTCATCAGCGTGCGGGTCGCGGCCTTGGTGAAGTTCCAAGTGCCCTTCAGGTTGGTCTGGATCACCGCGTCGAAGTCCTCCTCGCTCATGCGCAGGAGCAACTGGTCGCGGGTGATGCCGGCGTTGTTGACCAGGATGTCGAGGCCGCCGAAGTCGGCCTGGACCTTCGCCACCAGCTCGGCCACCGCTGCCGTCACGCCCACGTCCACCCCGTAGGCCACGCCCTTGCCGCCGGCGGCCGTGCAGGCCTCCGCGGTGGCTTGGGCGCGCTCGGCGCTGGTCGCCACGCAGGCCACGCTCGCCCCCCGGCGGGCGAGTTGCACCGCGATGGCTCGGCCGATGCCACGGGACGCGCCGGTGACGAGGGCGACCTTGCCTTGCAGAGAGTGGGCGGTTGCGTTCACGGCTTGGGGGGGGACGGGTGGAACGAGGATTCGAGCGCGCCGCGAGGGCGATTTCAAGGGCTCGCGGGGGCCGTCAGGTCCGCCGGAGCGGCCGCGGAGCGCACCCGGGCGCGCTCGTCGATCTTGGACATCAGTCCGGCGAGCACCTTGCCCGGGGCGGGCTCGAGGTACTCGAGCAGCCCCTGCCCCACGGCCCAACGCATGCTCGCCTCCCACAGCGTGGGCGCACAGACCTGCAGGGCCAGATTGGAGCGGATCGCGTCCGGGGAGCTCTCGGGCCGCGCGGTGACATTGGTCACGAAGGTGATGCGCGGCGCGGCGATCGAGACCTTGGCGAGCGCGCGCGCGAGGTCCTCGGCCGCCGGGCGCATGCACTCGGAGTGGAAGCCACCGGCGACGACCAGTCGACGCGTGCGCCGGATGCCGTGGTCCTTGGCGACGGCCTCGAGGTGGTCGAGCGCGGCGAGCTCGCCGCTGACGATGATCTGGCCGGGAGCATTGAGGTTCGCCACCGAGCAGATGCCGACCTTGGCCGCGGCGGACGCGACGGAGCGCGCCTGCTCCTCGCTCGCGCCCATCAGCGACACCATGCCGCTCTTCACGAGCTCGCTCGCGCGCTGCATGGCCTCGCCGCGCAGCCGCACGAGCCGCACCGCGTCCGCGAATTCGAGCGAGCCTGCGAACCACAGCGCGGTGTACTCTCCCAACGAGAGGCCCGCGGTCATGCGCGCCGCGCGCGGGTCCAGCCCGCGCTCCATCAGCACGCGGATCACGGCGACGCTCGTCACCAAGATGCCGGGCTGGGCGATGTCCGTGCGATGGACCTCGTCGCCACGGTTCCAGCACGCGTCCTCCAGCGAGAACCCGAGCGCGCGACTCGCCTCGGCGAAGGTCTCGCGCGCGAGCGGGTAGGCCTCGCACCAGTCCTTCCCCATCCCGACGAACTGGGCACCTTGACCGGGAAACAGCAGCGCTTCGCTCATGACGTTGTCACTCCCCTGCTCGCGACGGCCCGCGCGCGAGAATCACCAGCGCAGCAGCGTGCCGCCCCACGTGAGGCCGGCGCCGAAAGCGCAGAACACGACCAGCTTGCCCTGCTCGATGCGGCCCTGATGCAGGGCCTCGTGGAAGGCCATGGGCACGGTGGCCGCGGACGTGTTGCCGTACTTGTCGATGTTGACGAAGCACTTGTCCATCGGCCAATCGAGCCGCTCGAGCGCGGCCTCGATGATGCGCGCGTTGACCTGATGCGGAACGACCAGCGTGACCTCTTCCCGCGGGAAGCCGTCGCTCATCTGCGCGATCAGGTCGGCCATGCGCGTGACGGCGAAGCGGAACACCTCGCGACCGCGCATGGCGATGAAGTGGTCGCCGCGCTCGACGCTCTCGTGAGTCGGCGGATTGCGCGAGCCACCGCCGCGCATGTGGATGAACTCGTAACCCGAGCCGTCGGCTCCCAAGGTCGAGCGCAGGATCTCCCCGCGCCCGGTTTCCGCATGCGGCGCGAGCACCATCGCACCGGCGCCGTCTCCGAACAGGATGCACGAGCTGCGATCCTTCATGTTCAGGAAGCGCGAGAGGCACTCTGCGCCGAGCACGAGCACGCGCCGAGCTCGCCCCGCCGAGATGAAGGCCTCGCCGGTGTGCAGCGCCGTCAGGAACCCGGTGCAGGCCGCGTTGACGTCGAAGGCACCGGCGTTCGTCGCGCCGAGCCGATGCTGCACGATGGCCGAACAGGCGGGCAGCTGGAAGTCCGGCGTCACCGTGCCGACCACGATCAGGTCGATCTCTTCGGGCTTGGTCTTGGCCGCGTCGAGGGCCTGCCGCGCCGCTTCGACGCACAGGTCGCTCGTCGCTTGGCTGGCCTCCGCGAAGTGGCGCTCCTTGATCCCCGTGCGCTGGACGATCCACTCGTCGGAGGTCTCGACGAGCCTCTCGAGGTCGTGGTTGGTCACCACCACCGGGGGCGCATAGGAGCCCGTACCGGCGATTCCGACCGCTACGCGTGAGGTCATCGTGGGTGTGGGAGGGGGGCGAGAAGGGACCGTGTGCGGGGGGCGGCCCGCCGGGAGCGGGGAAGTCTAGCGAGGTGAGAGCGTGCGCCCAACACCGTCGGGCCCGCGCGCCGGGGCGGTCCCCGCCCGGGCGATCCGCCTGCGCCCGCTAGACGGCCTGTGCCTTGAGGCCCTCGATGATGTGCTCGTTGACGCGGGAATCCACGGTGCGAGCCGCCACGATCAAGGCATTCGCCACCGCCGTCGCGTCCGAGCGGCCGTGGCCCTTCACGACCACGCCCTTCACGCCGAGCAAGAGCGCGCCGCCGTACTCGGCGTAGTCGATCTTGCGGCGCAGGTTCCCGAGCGCGTCCTTGGCCCACGTGGCCTGATGCGCCGAGAGCTCCTTCATCATCGCTTGCAGCATGAAGGCCGAGAAACCTTCCATGAGCTTGAGCACGATGTTGCCCGTGAAGCCATCGGTGACGACCACGTCCACCGCCGACTGGAACAGGTCATTGGGCTCGACGTTGCCGACGAACTGCAAGCGCTCCTTCTGGGCCTCGAGCAGCGGGTAGGCCTCCTTCAGGAGGTCCGTGCCCTTGCTGGGCTCGCTGCCGATGTTGAGCAGGCCGACGCGCGGATTCTCGACGCCGAGGCAGTCGCGCATGTAGACGGCGCCCATCGAGGCGAACTGCACGAGATCCTGCGGCTTGGCCTCGCGGTTGGCACCCATGTCGAGCACCGTGACCGGCTTGCCCGTCATGGAGAGCGTCACCGAGATCGCCGGGCGTCGCACGCCTTCGAGCGTTCCCAAGCCCAAGGTCGCGGCACCGACCACCGCGCCGGTGTTGCCCATGCTCACGATCCCGCCCGCGGCGCCCTTCTTCACGGCGCCGACGCAGACCGCGATCGACGAGTCGGGCTTGGAGCGCAGCGACGTGGCCGGATTTTCCGCCATGCCGATCACCTGCGAAGCGTGCTGGATCGGGAACGACACGCTCGCGCCGAGTTCGGCGAGCTTGGCGCGCATCAGCGCCTCATCTCCCACGAGCAACACGCGTTCGGGAGCGAGACGACGCGGATTGTCCGCTGCGCATGCGAGCAGAGCTCCGCGCACGGTGGCGTCGGGGGCCTGATCACCCCCCATCACATCGAGAGCGATCCTCGCGGCCATGGCGGCGCGCTCCTTTGAGAGTGTGGGACTTGGAAGCCGGATCGGGGAGCGGAGCGAGCGAGGACTAGAACTCTTCCTTCTGGAAGACTTCCGAGCCCTTCTTGTCCGCGCCCTTGGCGAAGCCGTAGTAGCCGCAGTTGTCGCACACGCGGTGCGTGCGGACGGCCGCGCTGCAGCGGGGGCAGTAGTTCGTCGCTCCGACCTTGATCGCGTGGTGCGAGCGGCGGATGCGGGTGCGGTGATTGGAGTGGCGGCGCTTGGGGTTCGGCATGGCAGTCGATTCAAGAGCAGGCGGCCGGAATGACGACCGCCCCTGCTCGTTGTGAGGGCGTAGGAAGTTACTAGCGCCCTCCCCCGCTGTCAACGCGCACCGATCGAGGCGTGCTCGGCCCTTTGCCGCTCCGCCCCACTCACGGCGAGGGCCCCATCCCCGTCGGCCGCCCTACCCGAGCCAAGCCGACCAACCCGAGCGGGTCCCACGCCCTGCCGCGGGCGCGGGCTTGGGGAGCTTCAGCCGAGCTTGGCGACACAGGCCTCGGCCGCGGCGAGCGCTCCGGGAACCCCGTCCGGCCGCAGCCCCTGCCCTTGGGCCACCGCGGGACGACCACCGCCGCCGCCACCGAGATGGCCGGCGAACTCCTTGGCGAGGTCGCCCGCCTTGAGCCCTCTGTGCAGCGCGGCACCCTCGAAGGCAATCAGGAACGGCACGCGGCCTTCTTGACGACCCAAGAGCACCAGCGCCAGATCCTTGGAGAGGCTCTTCGCTCGGTCGCCGAGCTCGCGCACGCCCTCGCTGTCGAGCTCGGGCAAGTCCGCCACGATGCACGTGATGCCGCCGCGCGTCACGGCGCGCGACTTCAGCACTCCGAGCGCGGCGCCCACGTCCGCCTTGCTCGCCTGAGCGACGGACTTCTTGGCTTCCTTGAGCTGGGCCTGAAGCTGCTCGATGCGCGCCGAGAGCTCCTCCGGCGCCGCCTTGAGCGCCCGCGCGGCCGAAACCAGCGCGCGCCGCTGGGCCTGAATCCACGCCACGGCGTCGGGACCGGTGACGGCTTCGATGCGCCGCACACCCGCCGCGACCGCACGCTCCGAGAGGATCGCGAAGGGGCCGATGTCGCCCGCGGCGCGCACGTGCGTGCCGCCGCACAGCTCCATCGACCACCCGCCGACATCGAGCACGCGCACGCGCTCCTCGTACTTCTCGCCGAACATGGCGACGACCCCGCGCGCCTTCGCGGCTTCGAGCGCTTCGATGGTGGTCACGACCGCGGCGTTGTGCCACACGCGTTCGCTCACGCGCGCCTCGAGCGCCTCGATTTCCTCGGCCGCGAGCGCCTTGCCGTGCGAGAAGTCGAAGCGCAGTCGATCCGGACCGACATGGGAGCCCTGCTGCGCGACGTGCGCACCCAAGACTTCCTTCAGCGCCTTGTGCAGCAGGTGCGTCGCGGTGTGGTGCTTGCGAATTCGGTCGCGCCGCGCCTCGTCGACCTTGGCCTCGACGTCGATCCCCGCGGACGCCGAGCCCTCGGCCCTGCCCACGTGCACGACGACGGCACCCATTTTCTGGGTGTCCTCGACCACGAAGCGGAACGCGCCGTTCAACGCCGCGACCACACCGGCATCGCCGACTTGTCCGCCGCTCTCGGCGTAGAACGGCGAGCGCTCGAGCACGAGCCGATCCTTCTGGCCCTGAGTCTGGAACAGCCTCACGACCTTGGTCGCGAGCACATGGGCCGACGCATCCGTGGCGTGACAGGTCGTCTCCGTGCGCGGCAATCCCGTGAGTTGCTCCGCGCTCAGCAGTTGCTTGAACGTGCCCTCGGCGCGGCTCGCGCTGCGGTGCTTCTCCTCGGCCGCGTCCCAACCTTCATGGTCGAGTTCCCAGTGCCGCTCGCGGGCCATCTGCTCGACCAAGTCCCGCGGAAAACCGTAGGTCGCGTAGAGGTCGTAGGCCTCCGCTCCGGGCAGGCGCTTGGAACCCGTCGCTTCGACCCGCTTGGCGAGCTGGTCGAACAGCCCCAGCCCGCGCTCGAGCGTGACGCCGAACGACTCCTCTTCGGCCCTCACGAGTCCGCGGATGTGGTCGAGTCGCTGCACGATCTCGGGGAACGCCGGTCCGAGCACTTGCGCGACCGTGGGCACCACCTCGCACAGAAACGGCTGGCGCATTCCCATGCGCTGGCGACCAAAGCGTGAGGCGCGACGCAGCAAGCGGCGCAGCACGTAGCCGCGCCCTTCGTTGGACGGCAAGGCACCGTCGGCAATCGCCGCCGAGAGCGTGCGGATGTGGTCCGCGCACACGCGGAACGCGACGTCGATCGCCTCGTCCTTGCCGTAGGTGAGTCCCGTCAGCGTCTCCATGCGCCGGAACAGCGGCTGGAACAGGTCGCTGTCGTAGTTGGACCGCTTGCCCTGCATCACCGCCAGCACGCGCTCGAAGCCCATGCCGGTGTCCACGCTCTTGGCGGGCAGCTCGGCCAGCTTGCCGTTGTCGAGCCGGTTGAACTGCATGAACACGTTGTTCCACAGCTCCATGAAGCGCTCGTTGCCCGCGTTGACGCCGATGGCGCGATTCGCGCCATCGCGCGGATCCGAGCCGGGCCCCCCGCGGTCGATGTGGATTTCCGTGCACGGCCCACAGGGCCCCGTCTCCCCCATCTCCCAGAAGTTGTCCTTGCGTCCAAAGCGCAGGATGTGCGTCGGGTCGATGTCCGTGCACTCCTTCCACAGCCGCTCGGCCTCTTCATCGGCGGGCAGCCCGTCCTTCTCGTCACCGCCGAAGACGGTCACCCACAGTCGGTCCTTGGGGAGCCCCCAGACCTCCGTCAGCAATTGCCAAGACCACGTGATGGCGTCGCGCTTGAAGTAGTCGCCGAAGGACCAGTTGCCGAGCATCTCGAAGAAGGTGTGGTGGTAGGTGTCGAGCCCCACTTCTTCGAGGTCGTTGTGCTTGCCGGAGACGCGGATGCACTTCTGCGAGTTCACCGCCCGGCTGTAGTCGCGCCGTCCCGTGCCGAGGAACACGTCCTTGAACTGGTTCATGCCCGCGTTGGTGAACAGCAACGTCGGGTCATCGGAGGGAACCACCGGGCTCGAGGGCACATAGCGATGCCCGCGGGCCGCAAAGAAATCGATGTACTCTTGGCGCACCTGCGCCGCGGTCTTCTGGGAAGCGTTCGTCATGGATCGGCTCGGTCGGTTGGAAGCGCGGAGTGTAACGCCATGCGCGGCTCCGAGCAGCTTCCGCCACTCGCAGCCGCGCCTCCAAGCCCGAGCCGAACGCACACCGCGCTCGGTGCCCTGACCCAGCTCAGTCCCCGGCCTAGGCCCGGCGTTTCCCTAGGCTCGCGCCGAGCGCTTTCTCGGGCTCGCGCCCAGCGTTTCACCCGGCTCGCGCCCAGCGTTTCACCCGGCTCGCGCCCAGCGTTTCACCCGGCTCGCGCCGAGCGCTTTCTCGGGCTCGCGCCCAGCGCTTCACCCGGCTCGCGCCCAGCGGTTCACCCGGCTCGCGCCCGGCGTTTCACCCGGCTCGCGCCCAGCGGTGGGTCCCGCGCGGGCGGACTCGCGCTCAGACCTTGGCGGTCTTCGCGGCCAGCGGCGCCGACTTGGGCGCAGCGGCCGCGGGCGTCGGCTTGAGCTCGTCGTCGTCGCTCACTCCCGACCCGCCACCCGAGGTCAAGTTCAGATTGTCCTTGCCCGCGAGCTTCGAGCGCAGCTCGCGGTCGATCTCCTTGGCGAGGTCGGGGTTGTCGATCAGCAGGGCGCGGGCCTTCTCGCGACCCTGACCGAGGCGCACCTCGCCGTCCTTGGGGTGCTTGAAGGACATCCAGGTGCCCGACTTCAGGATCAGACCGTGCAGCAGGCCGAGGTCGAGCAGGTCGCCTTCGTAGCTGATGCCGCGATCGAACATGATGTCGAACTCGACCTTGCGGAAGGGCGGCGCGATCTTGTTCTTCACCACCGTCACCTTCACGCGGCTGCCCACGACCTCCTCGCCTTCCTTGAGCTGACCGATGCGCCGGATGTCCAGACGCACGGAGGAGTAGAACTTGAGGGCGCGACCACCGGTGGTGGTCTCCGGGCTGCCGAACATCACGCCGATCTTCTCGCGGATCTGGTTGATGAAGATCACGAGGCACTCGGAGCGCGCGATCGCGGCCGTCAGCTTGCGCAGGGCCTGACTCATCAGGCGCGCCTGAAGGCCGACGAAGCTGTCGCCCATCTCGCCCTCGATCTCGGCGCGCGGCACCAGCGCCGCGACCGAGTCGATCACGACCACATCCACGGCGTTCGAGCGCACCAGCGCCTCGACGATCTCCAGCGCCTGCTCACCGGTGTCGGGCTGGCTGACGAGCAGGTCGTCGAGCTTGACCCCGAGCTTGCGCGCATAGGCCGGATCGAGGGCATGTTCCGCGTCGACGAAGGCACACACGCCGCCTTCCTTCTGGCAGCTCGCGATCACTTGCAGCGTGAGCGTCGTCTTGCCCGAGCTCTCCGGTCCGAACACCTCGACGATGCGTCCCTTGGGCAACCCCTTGCCGCCGAGCGCGAGGTCGAGCGAGAGCGCGCCGGTCATCAGGCCGCGCACTTCATTCAGGGCGCCCTTGTCGCCAAGGCGCATGATCGCGCCCTTGCCGTAGCTCTTCTCGATGTCCGCGAGTGCCGCGGCGAGGTTCTTGTGCTTCTCGCGCTCGGCGGGCGTGAGCTTGTCTTGGTTGGCTTGTTCCTTGGCGTTGGGTTGCGTGTTCATCGCTGTGGTTCCTTGTGCGTTCGTGGGCTTGGGGTCGCAGCCTGCTGCGACCGAGTGTGACGTGCTGTGCCGGGTTGGATCGCTAGAGCAGGTTGGACGACTCGAGCAGGTTGGAAGGATCGAGCAGGTTGGATGGCTCGGGGAAGTTGGATGGCTCGGGGAGGTTGGATGGCCAGAGCAGGCTGAAGGGCCGGCGCGGGAGCCGACCACCGTTCTAGGGGCCGCCAAAGCCGATCATTGGGCCTTTGTTAGGGGCTGAGGTTAGCCTCCCCGCGGCCACGGTCCAAGCCTCTTTCGGGATTTCTTGCAGCGTCAGGGATTCGACCGCCGCCCCCACGAGGGAGCGGCTGCAACACCCGTCGCTTCGGAGCGCTCGCTGGTCGCGGTCGAGCGCGAAAAAACGCGGCCTAGAGGGTGACGAACTCGAGCAGCTCGTTGAAGCGCGACTCGAGCTGCGCGCGGCGGCGGCTCTCGAGCGCCTCGACGCCGAACCCCTGCACGCAGAAGGACGCCGTCACGGTGCCGTAGAGCATCGCTCGGCGCATCGTCGCGGGCTCGACGCAGTCGGCCGCGGCGAGATAGCCCATGAAGCCGCCCGCGAAGCAGTCGCCGGCCCCCGTCGGATCGAGCACCTGATCGACCGGATAGGCCGGCAGCGCGTAGCGCACGTTTTCGCCCACGAGGAAGGCGCCGTGCTCACCCTTCTTCAGGATCACGTAGCGCGGGCCGAGGTCGCGCACCTTCGCGGCCGCCTTGATGAGGCTGCGTTCGCCGGTGAGCATGCGGGCCTCCTCGTCGTTGAGCACGATGCCGTCGACGCGCCGCAGCACCTCGAGCAGCTCGTCGCGCCGAATCTCGATCCACAGGTTCATCGTGTCAGCCACCACGAAACCCGGCTGCGTGCACTGCTCGAGCGCGCGCAACTGCACCTTCGGCTCCGCGTTGGCGAGGAACACATAGCGCGAGTCGCGGTACGCCTTGGGCACCTTCGGATCGAAGTGCTCGAACACGTTGAGCTGCGTCTCGAGCGTCGTGCGCGTGTTCCAATCCGCCTCGTAGCGCCCCGCCCAGCGAAAACTCTTGCCGTCGCTGACCCGCTCCACGCCGCGGATGTCGACCCCGCGCTGCGACAGGCGCTCGAGGTCCACCTTCTCGAAGTCGCCGCCGACGACGCCGACGAGCCGCACGGCACCGAAGCTCGACGCGGAGAGGGAGAAGTAGACCGCCGAGCCGCCGAGCACGTTTTCACGCCGCGCGTAGGGCGTCTCGATCGTGTCGTAGGCGAGCGTTCCGATGACGAGCAGGGACATGCGACGTTCCTTGGTGGGCAGCGAGCGAGAGGGCGAGCCTACCCGACGTCCGGCGTTGGGTTCGAGCGTGGCAATTCGGATTCCCCCGCGCCCCGACCGGTGGGAATGAGCAGGAACAACCCGCCGAGCAACCCGACCGAGATCATGCACACGCGCCAGGCGAGGCTGGTGGCGATGCCAAACAGCAGCGTGCCGCCCTGCATCTCGAACAACTGCCCGTACACGACTTCCGTCACTCCCACCCCACCGGGCGTCAGCGGCACGGCCGCCGCGATGTTGCCGATCGAGGCGACGACCACGTAGTTCATGAGCCCGAGAGCGCGCTCGCCGAACGAGGCGCCGAGCAGCGACAGGGCGCCGATCACGCAGGCCTGATTGAACAGCGAGAACAGCAGCGCGAGCGCGAACTCGAACGGTCGGCGCGAGTAGATGGTCGCGGCCTCGTCGATCTGCCGGAACATGCCGGCCATCGGCAGCTTGTCGATCCAGCGCTCGATGCCGATCACGCGCCGCAGCGTCGCGTTGGTGTAGCCGAGCACGCCGAGCACCGCGAAACCGAGCCCGACGAGCACCGGCGTGCGCACGGCGGCGAAGCGCTCGCCCTGCGCCAGAATCGTGAGCGCTCCGAGCAGCGCGAGCACGAGCACGCCGATCAGGCGATCGACGAGCACGCTGATCGCGGCCGCCGCTTTGCGCTCCGGGTGCCGCCGCGCGACCATCACCGCCTTCACCACGTCTCCGCCGGTCAGCCCGGGCACGACGATGTTGAAGAAAAAGCCGATGTACGTGAGGCGAAACGCCTCGAAGAAACTCGTGGGACAACCCGCGGCGCACAGCAGCCGCCACCAGCGCAGGCTCGTCGCGAGGATGCCGAGCGCCGCCAGAGCGAGCGCGAGCCACAGCCCGCGCGGGTCGACTTCGAGGAACACGCGCGGCAGCCCCGGCTGCCACGACGTCTCCGCGCTGCGCGCGATCTCGACCCGCGCGACCCGCGCCGCGTCCGCGCTCGCGTTCCACGCCCCCGGCAAGCTCGCGCGTTCCTGCGGCTCGTCGAACACGAACTGCACGCGCTCGGCCTTCCAGTCGCCCTCGATGCGCCCCGCGAAGCTGCGCTCGCCATCCGCGGCCTTGTAGCGCAGCTCGTCGACCCACGGCACGTTGCGGGCGATCAGCGCCACGATCGCCAACGCCAGCACGACCTTGAGCACGCCGAGCCGCCGTCGCCGCGGCGAGGATGCGCTTGACTCGCTCACGAATCACCTGCTCGTTGGTCGCTCGCGCGGAACGCGGCGGCACCTTCGGTCTGCCACCAACGCTGCCACTCGACCTCCTGCAGCGACACGAGCCCGCGGCCCGACATCGTGCCGAGCGCCGCCATGGCCGCCAGGCGCACGCGTCCCTGCGGATGCTCGACCGCCGTCATGTAGATCGTCTCGGCCCACAGCGCGCGCTGGCGCGGTCCGTGCTCGCCCGCGGGAGCCTCGGGCAAGCCCAGCGCCGCGACGCACTCGAGCGCGGCGACGAGCCGCTCGCCCCCCAGACCCGCGAACGGATTGCGAGCGAGGATCTCGCCCAGCTTCGCGCGGCCACCGAGCGCGACCGCGGCGCGCACCGCAGCCGCCTGCACGCGCTCGTTCGGCCAGCCCGGATCCGAACCGACGACGACGAACTCGGGAACACCGTCCATCAGCGCCAGTTCGATCGCCTGCAGCAGCACGCGCCGCTGCAGCGCCAAGGCGAGCGGCCGCAGCGGAGCAACGCGCGAGTCGCGGCGCGACGCCGCGCGCAGCAGCGCGTTGACGCCGCGCAGGACGCGCAGGCCCGAGGCAAAGTCGAGCGGGAGTGCTTCCATGCGCTCGCACTCGTGCACGAACGCCGCGCGCGGTTCGTCGCCTTGACGCTCGAAAGCAGACTTGGCGGCCGCGACCAGCGCCGCGAGCGCCGCGCTCGCCTCCGCCTCCGACACGCTCGCGAGCTTGAGGTCGGGCGCGTGTTCCCTCACGGCGAGTCGAGCGCCGGCGCGCGCGAGCTCGACGAGCGCGATCTCGCGCGAGAGACACCACGGATCGTAGGCCGCGGTGCGCGCGAACCACTCGACCTGCGTCGAGCCCGTCGGCAGGTCGTCCCCATCGAGACTGGCGAGCGCGTTGAGCTCGTCGACGCACAGTTGGACCGGATCTTCGATCGGAGCGGCGGACACCGACCGGACGGCCTTGCCGAAGCGGCCGAGCAACAGCGCGCTCGCGTTCCGCATGGTCCACGAGAAGTGCCCATGGATCGTGCCGAGGTAGGCGTGCCGCCCGTCGGAGGGATGCAGCGCCTCCAAGTTGTCGACGCTCGCGCCCAGCGACGCACAGCTCGCGAGCGCCGCCAGCGCGAGCGCGCTCGCGACGCGCGCGAGGCTGTGTCGAACGTTCATCGCGAGCTCCTCACGCGAGCACCGCGCGCGAGAGCGAGAGCACGTTTTCAACCGTGAAGCCGTACTCCGACAGGACTCGTTCGCCGCTCGCCGAGGCGCCGTAGCGCTCGATCGAGAGCACGCGACCGCGCTCCCCGACGATGCGATCCCAGCCCATGGCCACGCCGGCCTCGATCGCGACGCGCGCGCGACAACCGGGCGGCAGCACGGCATCGCGATAGCTCGCGTCCTGCGCCACGAAGGTCGACAGGCAGGGCATCGACACGACGCGCGAGCGCAAGCCCTCGCCTTCGAGCCGCCGATGCGCCTCGAACGCGAGCGCGACCTCGCTACCCGTCGCGATCAAGATCACCTGCGGCGTACCGCCGTCGCCAGCGAGCACGTACGCGCCGCGCGCCACGCCCTCGCGCGCCCTCTCGCGCGTGCCCGGCAGGACCGGCAGCTTCTGACGCGAGAGCACGAGCGCCACCGGCGCATCGTCGCTCTCGAGCGCGAGCCGCCAAGCCTGCGCCGTCTCGTTCGCGTCGCACGGCCGCACCACGCGCAACCGCGGCATGGCGCGCAGCGCCGCGAGATGCTCGATCGGCTGGTGCGTCGGACCGTCCTCGCCCACCGCCACCGAGTCGTGCGTCCACACGTAGATCGCCGGCAGGCCGCACAACGCCGCTAGCCGCACCGCGGGCCGCATGTAGTCGCTGAACACGAAGAACGTCGACACGAACGGCCGCAGTCCGCCGTGGTAGCACACACCGTTGGCGATCGAGCCCATGGCGTGCTCGCGCACGCCATAGTGCACGTTGCGCCCGCTCGGTTCGCTCGCGGAGAGCGACTTCCCACCGACGATCGAGGTCTTCGTCGAGCACGAGAGGTCCGCGTCGCCGCCGAGCAGCTCGGGCACGATGAGCGCGAGCGCCGCGAGCACCTTGCCGCCCGCATCGCGCGTCGCCAGTCCCGCCCCCGGCTCCCACTGCGGCAACTCGCGCTCGCAGCGCGCCGCGAAATCCGCCGGCAATTCGCCCTGCATGCGGCGCTCGAATTCCTGCGCGAGCGCGGGGTGCGCCGCGCGATAGGCTTCGAAGCGCGCACGCCACTGCGCGTGCGCGGCCGCACCGCGCGAGGCAGCCTCGCGTGCGCGCGCGCGCGCGGCCTCCGGCACGACGAACGACTGCGCGGGATCGAAGCCCAAGGCGCGCTTGACCTGCGCGACTTCGTTCTCACCGAGCGGCGAGCCGTGCGCTTCGCTCGTGCCTTGCTTGGCCGGACTGCCGTAGCCGATGGTGGTCTTGACGATCACGAGCGAGGGTCGCCCCGTCTCCGCGCGCGCCGTCGCGAGCGCGGCCTCGAGCGCCGCGAGATCGCGATCCCCGTCGGCGACTCGCTGCACGTGCCAGCCCTGCGCCTCGAAGCGCGCGGCGACGTTCTCGACGTCGAAGCTGAGCGAAGTCGGCCCGTCGAGCGAGATGTCGTTGGCGTCGTAGAGCCACGTCAACTTCGAGAGACGCAGCTGTCCAGCGAGCGACGCCGCTTCGTAGACGACGCCTTCCATCATGCAGCCGTCGCCGAGCAGGGCGTAGGTGTGGTGGTCGACGATCGTGTGCCCCGGCTGGTTGAAGCGCGCCGCCAACGCGCGCTCCGCCAGCGCCATGCCGACCGAGTTCGCCGCGCCCTGCCCGAGCGGACCCGTGGTGGCCTCGACGCCCGCCGTGGCGAAGTTCTCTGGATGTCCCGGCGTGCGGCTGTGCCACTGCCGAAAGCTCTTGAGGTCCTCGAGCGAGACGTCGTAGCCGTAGACGTGCAGCAGCGAGTACAGCAGCGCGCTGCCGTGCCCCGCGCTCAGCACGAAGCGATCGCGATCGGCCCAGCGCGGCGCGGCAGGGTCATGGACGAGTTGGCGCTGCCACAGCGCATAGGCCATGGGAGCGGCGCCGAGCGGGAGTCCGGGGTGCCCCGAGTTGGCGCGCTGGATGGCGTCAATCGACAGGGTCCGCAGGGTGTTGACGCACAGTTGGTCGAGGTCGACGGACACGCGCTGGTCTTGCTCCTTGGCGCGGCGTTCCGCACGTCGCGCGGGCCACAGATTGGAAAGCGGCGCGCGAGCCGGCAAGCACCAAGGGCCGCGCGCGGGGGCAAAAAACGCAGGCTCGGCGACACGAACGGCTCGGCGACACGAACGGCGCGGCGACACGAACGGCGCGGCGACACGAACGGCGCGGCGAGCGACGGGCTCGCCCGCGCGCGCCGAGCCGCTCGCGGGAGCGCTCGGCCGCACGGGCGGCGAGAGAGGTGGTGGAGGCGGCGGGAGTCGAACCCGCGTCCCGGAATCCATCCGCGACCGGCGTCTACGTGTGTAGCCCGTGGTTTGTGCCGTCCTCCGGACGCCCATGGGCAGGCTTCCGGCGGACCGCCGTCGGTGTGTCTCGCCGGGGCGTGCTCGACGGTGAGCCGACCCGACCAGCCTGCTGGTGTCGTCCGTCCGCGGTCGCAGGCGTTCCGCGGGGGACGGCTGGCCTAGTTCTTAGGCAGCGAGAGCGTAATCGTTGGCAGGTTATGCCGTTCCCGAGAGGATTTTACGGGATGACTCGAGATCCCCGACACGCGACCTGAAGCGCACGCAAACCGGTCGAGACCAGTGCGCCCCCAATCGTGAACGAAGTGTAGCACGGATCGCGCGCGACCCCAAGCCCCGCCGATGCCGACGGCGCTTCCAGCGGGCTCTCAGTGCGCGTCGCGCTTGCGGGAGAGCGCGCGGTCCATCTCGCGCCGGTCGCTCTTCTCGCGCTCGCGCTCGCGCTTGTCGTGCAGCTTGCGACCGCGCGCGAGCGCCACCTGCAGCTTCACGCGCGAGCCCAGAAAATACAGCGCGAGCGGCACGATCGTGATGCCCTTGTCGCGCACCGCCTCGTCCCAGCGCCGCAGCTCGCGCTTGTGCGCGAGCAGGCGCCGGTCGCGCGAGGGCAGGTGGTTTTGGATGTTGCCGTGGGAGTACTCGGGGATGTGCGCGTTCACGAGCCACAGCTCGCCCGAGCGCAGGAGCGCGAAGCTCTCCGCGATCGACGCATGGCCCTGCCGCAGGCTCTTGACCTCCGTCCCGCGCAGCTCGATGCCGCACTCGAGCATCTCGAGGAGCTCGAAGTCGTGCCGCGCGCGCCGATTCTCGGCCAGCAACCGCCGCTCGAGCTTGTCCTTGTCCTCCGCCATCGCCGAGCGTGCGAGCATACCCCCCAAGGCGCGCTTCCAAGCCTCGCCGCGGTCGGATCCGCGCGTCGCGAGGGTTGACTCCGCCCTGCGCCATCCGTACCTTCTGCGGCCCTTCACCCTGCCCGGGTGGCGGAATTGGCAGACGCACTAGGTTCAGGTCCTAGCGCCTTTAAACGGGCATACGGGTTCGACTCCCGTCCCGGGCACCAACTCTCCCTCGCAGCTCCCGCGAGGTCGCGCGCTCCGTGCGCAGCGGCGAGCGGCCGCCCTGCCCGAGCGGCGAGCGGCCGCCCTGCCCGAGCGGCGAGCGGCCTCCCT
>VGZD01000052.1 GCA_016872715.1 Planctomycetota bacterium | reverse complement strand
CGCCGCCGCCGCCGCCGCCGCCGCCGCCGCCGCCGCCGCCGCCGTTGCCGCCGCCGCCGTTGCCGCCGCCGCCGTTGCCGCCGCCGCCGGTTTGGCCGTTGGCCCAGGCGATCGAGTTCGCGATCGTGTCCTCGGCACCGATGCCGTCACCGATGCGGGCGAGCGGGAGCGAGCTCGAGGGAGCCGCGACGCAGCCTTCCCAGTCGGGAACCGGCGAGGGCACCGGCACGATGCTGCCGGGGTTCTCGATGTCCCACCGCAGCAGCATGGCCGTGTCTTCGTGAGTCGTGTTGTGGCAGTGCTCGACGTAGGTACCGGCGAATTCGCGGAAGCGCACGGAGATCTCCACGTCGTGCGTGGTTTCCGGGCCGGCACCGATTGTCCACACGTCCTTGCGCGCCCAGCGTTCCCACACCGGAGGCAGGCTGCCGCCGCGCGAGAGCGTGACGCCCTCCTCGAAGTGCACGTGCACGGGGTGCGCCCAACTGCCGCCGCTCTTGAGCTTCCAGACCTGCAGCTCGCCGATCTGAGGTGCGACGGAGACCAGAGTGTGATCGGCCGTGAGGCTCGTACCACCGTCGGTCCTGATCGTCCACGGCATGTTGTCCGTGCCGCCGCGCTTGAACTCGAACGTGTGGTGCTTGGCCATCGCGAGCTCCGCGTCCGTCGCACGGGGAAGCGGGATCATCTTGAGGCCGCCGGGCGTGTAGAGCGCGGGGTTCATCGAGAGGTCCGTGCCGCCGTAGGCGTGCACGCGGAACTCCATGACCTTCGCCACGCACGGGTCGCCGCCCGACCAGCGGTCGGCGACGCCGTCGTTGTTGTCGTCGGCCATCGTGGGCGCGTAGACGCCGTTCACGACGTCCGAGAGCGGAATCGAGCGCTGCGGGCCGCGGCCATCGAGGTGCTCGAGCAGGTTCACCATGTAGATGCGCTCACCTGGCTGGAACTGCGCGAAGTCGATCACCACGTCCCAGCGCTCGGCGATGGCCTGCGTCGGAAGCACGCCGAGTTGCGTGCCTTGGGTTCCATCGAAGGCCACCGAGTGCTCCATGATGTTGCCGTCGGCGGCGACGAGGTGGAACACGACCGGCTCGCCGCTCTCGCGCACGAAACCAAACTTGAAGAAGCGCGCGACGCAGCCGTTGAGGAGGCGCAGGCGGTAGCGCCGAGCGCGGACGTCCAAGTACGGCGCGTACTGGAAGTTGACCGTGAGCGTGTCGGCGAGGAAGCCGTCCGTCTGGAACGGGTTGAACCACAATTGCCCGTTCGTGTCCCAGGCCTTGTCCGCGACGACGAGGTTGACGTCGAAGTCGCGATTGCCCCAGTCGAGGGCCGAGCCGCTCGGCAGCCGCAGGTTCACGCCGTCGTTGATCGACTCGTTGCCGCGGTCGAGCGAACTGTAGATGTTCACTACGGCGGCGTTGCCCTTGTAGACGTTCTGCGACGTGAAGTCGAGCATGTGGTCGTGGAACCACAGCGAGCTCATCGTCTCGTGCCAGTCGCCGCGCACGCGCGTGATTCCACCCGCGCCGTCGGGACTTCCGGCGCGCGGGTCCATGGCATCCACGTTGATCGAGTCGTAGCCCGCGAGGATCATCGGCCAGCGGAAGTCGTAGTACTGGCCCGGGAAGAAGAACGCGTGCATGTAGCCGTCGCTCTCCGCCGGGTTGTGACCGTTGTGGAGGTGGGTCGTGATCGTGTGTGCGCCGAAGCCGAAGTTGGCGGCCGGATCGACGGGCAGCGCGTTGTGGTGCCGGAAGAGCACGGGTTCGCCGTAGCGCGCCTGCAGCAGCTTCACGGGGAACGTACCGTCGAACGTCCACAGCGCGAGCGGGTCCTGCGGGGGGAAGTTCGGGTGCATCTGGGGGGGAATCCCGGCCGTCGTGCCTTCGAATCCGGGCGCGCCGACGGAGTTGTGGTACAGGCCGCCCGGCGCGAACTCGCCCGAGGCGTAGCCGTGACGCTGGAACGTGTCGCGGACGCCCGTGTTCGTGCGTGCGCCGGTCTGGGCGCTCTGGAAGTAGACCTCCGGCGCGAATTCGTTGAAGCGCTGGTGGGCCCAGCCGGCACCCGGCGGTCGGCCGTCGGCCGGCGCGTAGGGAACGGCGCGGCCGAACATCTGCTCGAGCAGCGGGATGTTCAGGTTCTGCGGCACCGTGTTGCAGCTCTCGGTCGGCGCTGGATTCGGAGGCGAGCACAGCACTATGTCGATCGAGGCGCTCGAAGGGCAGACGCCGCTGCCCGAGGCCGCCCCGATCTGGCCGACCGTGCCCGGCGGGACTTGGCCGTTGGGCGGCAGCGGCTTGGTGCCGAACTCCTCGGCGAGCAGGAGCTGCTGCGTGAACGGCTGAGCGCCGAAGCGCGGGCTGGGCCGACCACCGGTGGGATAGGTCTGAGCGGATGCGGTCTGGGCCGTGAGCGCCACGCTCAGGATCAGCCCCGCCGCCGGAATCGAGGCGGTCAGGCTGCGGGCGAAGGGGAGGGCCAGTCGGCGTGCGGTATGGAAGGGGGGCATGGGCGTCGACATAGGGGGAATCCGGTTCGGAGGCTGAGTAAGGTCGATGGCACGGAGGCCACGGACTGTCGAACCATGCCCCGCCCTGCGCGCTGAGGTCGGGAGCAATTCGACTTTCCGAACACGCGCGGAAGCCCTTTCCAGACGCCGAGCGCCGCCCGCTCCACGACAGTGGAACTCGCTTCCAGGTCGTGCGCACAGGGCGTCGTCGCGCGCGCAAGAACCGGCCGTGAGCTCCCACACGGCTGCCACGAACTTGCGACGGGTGGTGCCGAGCGCGCGCACGGCCTCACCGTCCCCACGGCGCGCTCGGGATCAGGACAGGGGACGTGGGTCCGAACAGGGTTCCACCGATCGCTCCCGCGGCGAGTCCGCGCTCGAGGCGATCGGGAAACGGGGGATGCGCGCGCGGCGCTAGCGCGGCACGAGCCGCAGCGAGCGCACGTTGACGACGGCCTCGCCGGTTTTCGTCAACGCGCGCAGGGCGACCTCGCTGCGACCGGCCGGAAGGGTGAGCGTGCCGAGCTCCAACTCGCGGTATTGCTGCCAAGCGCCCGTGGCGGGCGCTTCGAATTCGAAGCGGGACGCGCCGCAATCGAGCGAGAGCTTCGAGCCCGCGGAGTCGTCCTTGCAAGCGAGCTCCGCGACCACGCGGTAGCCGCCGGCTTCCTCGACCGCGACCGGCCAAGCCGCGAAGGCGCTCGCGTCGAGCCAGTAGCCGAGGTTGTAGCGCACGTCCTCCACCGCCCCGACCTGCTCGACGCGCAGCGAAGGACCCTGAAGGGTCGCATCGTGCGGGAGCAGCGTCAGCGCGCCGTCGATCGCCGGCACGACCGCGAAGGGAAGCGCGCGCGGGTCGTCCGAGAACTCGAGCCGCAGCACCGAACAGGCCTTGTCGACCGGCTCGCCGAGCAGCGCCAACGTGAGACCGCTCGTCGCGGAGCTCTCCTCGACCGCGAACAGCGCTTCGTCCGAGCCGAGCAGCGCGATCGACTTCACGTCACCCTGCACCGGCACGCGCAGGCGGTCGTCCGACGGCCAGTCGAACACCATCAAGTACAGCGTCTTGCCCTTGCGCGTCGCTCGACCCCACGGCAGCCGCGCGAAGGGGCTCGCCTGCGTGCCCCAGATCGCCTCGCCGTTCACCTTCATCCACGCGCCGACGCCGCGCAGCGCGGCCCGCGCCTGTGCAGGCACGCGCCCCTGCGCGTCCGGCCCGATGTTGAGCAGCAGGTTGCCACCCTTCGACACGACGTCGCACAGCAGCCGCACGACCGTCCCCGTGTCCTTCCAGTGCGCGTCGTGCGCGCTGTAGCCGTAGCTCTCGTTCAGCGTGTGATTGACTTCCCAGTCCATGCCGGGAAGGCCCGTGGGCGGCACGTACTTCTCGGGCGTGCCGTAGTCGCCGAGCTTGTTTTCGAGGCCGAAGTACAGCCGGTTGTTGACGAGGATCCCGGGCTGCTTGGCGCGCAGGAGCGCGAGCAGGTCGCTCGCGCCCCACGCCTCGCCCTGCCGCGTCGGATCCGAGTAGTCGAACCAGATCGTCGCCAGCTCGCCGTAGTTCGAGAGCAGCTCCTCGACATGACCACGCATGTACGCCTTGTACTGCGCGTGGTCGCGCGTGCGCGGCGACTTCGGGTAGGCGGGGAGCGCCATCTCGTAGGCGTCGGGGTGCTGCCAGTCCAGCAGCGAGTAGTAGAAGCCCGGCCGCAGGCCGTGCGCGCGCATCGCGTCGGCGAACTCGCGCGCCACGTCGCGCCCCTGTGGCGAGATGTTGGTGCCACCGGCGACGTCGTTCGCGAGCGAGTAGGGCTGCTTCGAGTTGAAGAGCGTGAAGCCGTCGTGGTGCTTGGACGTCATCACCGCGTAGCGCATGCCCGCGTCGGCCGCGAGCACGGCCCACTGCTCGGCGAACCCGGGCGCGGGTTGGAAGCGCGGCTTCATCTGCCGCGCGTACTCGGCGCAGGGCACGCCGGCCCAGTGCTGGATCCACTCGGCGTAGTGCTGCGGATAGACCTTGCCGTCCCACTCCCCGCCCGCGGGCGAGTACAGCCCGAAGTGCACGAACATCCCAAAGCGCGCCTCGCGCCACCACGCCATGCGCGCATCGCGGTCGGCGCTCCACTGGGCGAGGATGGCCGCGGGCTCTGACTGCGGCAGGACGCACGGGCGGGGCGCGGGGGCGGTGAGGAGCAGGCTCGCGAGGGTCAGCATGCCGACACGCTAGCGTCGTGACGCGCGCCGCGGTGACCTGTTCGGGCGCTTTTTTTGGCTCCGCGCGGTTGCGCGGCGCTCCGTCGCCGACCGTGGCCGAGCACTCAGATCGTGAAGTACTTCGCGCTCGGGTGGTGGCAGATGAGCGCGGAGGTCGACTGCTCGGGGTCGAGCTGGAACTCGTCGGAGAGCGTGATCCCGAGCTTGTGGGCACCGAGCAGGTCGAGCAATTGCGCCTGATCCGCGAGGTTGGGGCACGCGGGGTAGCCGAACGAGAAGCGCGAGCCGCGATAGCCCTGCTTGAGGAGTTCCCTCATGTCGCGCGCGTCGTCGCTGGAAAGTCCGAGCTCGGCGCGGACCTGCTTGTGGATGTACTCGGCGAGGCCTTCGGCGGCCTCGACCGAGAGTCCGTGCAGGTGCAAATAGTCCTGATAGCGATCCGCGGCGAACCACTCGCGCGCCACGTCGCTCGCGCGCTGGCCGATCGTGACGACCTGCAACGCGACGACATCCGGCACGCCATCGCGCCGGAAGAAATCGGTGATGCAAAGGTTGCGCTTGCCGCGTTGGCGCGGGAACGCGAAGCGCGCCGCCGTGCGGCCCTCGTCCACCGGATCGAGCAGCACGAGCGTGTCGCCCTCGGGCACGCACTTCCAGTAGCCGTAGGCCGCGCGTGGCTGGAGGATCTGCTGCTTGGCGCATTGCCGCGCGAGGTCGACGAGGATCGGTCGCACCGTCTCGTCGATCAGCTTCGCGTAGTCCTTCTGCGGCTTGCCCTTGCGGCGATAGCCCCACTGGAACTGGAACAGCGTGATCTCGTTGATGTAGGCGAAGATCGACTGCAGCGGGATCGACTCAACGAGGCGCGCGCCGAGGAATGGCGCGGTGGGGTAGGTGATGCCGCGCGGCAGCGCATCGGCCGCGAGCTGCGGCTTTGCGACTCGTGGCGCGGGACGCTCGGCGAGCGCGGGCGCGGCCGCGGCCACGGCGCGACCGACGGACGCCGCCGCGCAGGCGGCGGACTTGACCGGGATCGCTTGCTCGAGCGGCTGGTCGCCGTCGTTCTCGAACGCGCGCACCGCGGGCTTCGCTTCGAGGGCGACGACGCGCTCCATGACCGCGAGCCCCTCGAAGGCGTCCTTGGCGTAGTACAGCGCACCGTCGTAGACCTTGCGCAGGTCGTGCTCGACGTAGCGCCGCGTGAGCGCCGCGCCGCCGAGCACCACCGGCACGCGCACGCCGCGCCGGTTCATTTCCTCGAGGTTCTCCTTCATCACCACGGTGCTCTTCACGAGCAGCCCGCTCATGCCGATCGCGTCGGGCTTGTGCTCGCGCGTGACGTCGAGGATGTGCTGGATCGGCTGCTTGATGCCGAGGTTGTAAACCGTGTAGCCGTTGTTCGTGAGGATGATGTCGACGAGGTTCTTGCCGATGTCGTGCACGTCGCCGCGCACGGTCGCGAGCACGAGCTTGCCGCGTGTCTGGCCCTCGAGGCGCTCCATGTGCGGCTCGAGCACCTTGACGGCGGCCTTCATCGTCTCGGCCGACTGCAGCACGAACGGCAGTTGCATCTCGCCCTTGCCGAACAGCTCGCCGACCGTCGCCATGCCCGCGAGCAGATCGACGTTGATGATCTCCAGCGGCGGCTTCGACTGCAGTGCGAGCGCGAGGTCGTCCTCGAGCCCCTTGCGCTCGCCTTCCACGATGCGCCAGCGCAGGCGCTCCCACACGTCCGCGGGCACCGTGCGTTCCTTCTTCGCGGCGACCTGCGCGCCCTCGAAGAGCTCGAGCAACGCCTGCAGCGGGTCGTACCCCTCGCGGCGCCGGTCGAAGATCAGGTCCTCGGCCACCGCTCTCGCGCGCGGGTCGATGCGGTGCAGCGGCACGATGCGCGCGGAGTGCAGGATGGCCGACGTGAGGCCCGCCTCTTGGGCGTGGTGCAGGAACACGCTGTTCAGCACGTGGCGCGCCGCCGCGTTGAGGCCAAAGGAGATGTTCGAGACGCCGAGCAGCGTGCCGACGCCGGGGAGCTCCTCGCGCACCTTGCGAATGCCCTCGAGCGTCTCGAGGCCCAGCCGCCGGTCCTCCTCGTTGCCGGTCGCGATCGTGAACGTCAGCACGTCGAAGAGCAGGTCCTCGGGGCGCAGCTTCCAGTCCTCGACGCACAGCCGATACAAGCGGCGCGCGATGCGCAGCTTGTCCGCGGCGGTCTTCGCCATGCCCTGCTCGTCGATGGTGAGCGCGATCAGCGCCGCGCCGTGCTCCTTGGCGATCGCGAGCACCTTCTCCGCGCGCTCGACGCCCTCTTCGAGGTTGATCGAGTTGATGATGCAGCGTCCGCCGCACAGCTTGAGCGCGGCCTCGATCACGGGCGCTTCGGTGGAGTCGATCATGAGCGGCGCGGGCACTTCCGTGCGGTAGCGCGCCACGGCCTTGGTCATGTCCGCGACCTCGTCGCGGCCGACGTAGGCCGTGCAGAGGTCGAGCACGTGGCTGCCCTCCCGCGCCTGCTCGCGCCCCATCTCCACCTGCGCATCGAGATTTCCCTGCAGCAGGTGCTCGCGGAAAGCCTTGGACCCGTTGGCGTTCGAGCGCTCGCCGACGTACAGCACCGAGCGCTCCTGCAGGAGCGAGACGGCCGAGTAGGTGCTCGTCACCGCCGGTTGGAAGCTCGGCTTGCGCGCGAGCGGCTTGCGCACTCCGACCGCGCGAATCACCTGCGCCAAGTGCTCGGGCGTCGTGCCGCAGCAGCCGCCGACCATGCTCACGCCATCCTCCTCGATGAAGCGCACGAGCCAGTCGGCGAGTTCCGCCGCGGTGAGCGGGTAGTGCGGATGGCCGTCGACCAAGTGGGGGAGGCCCGCGTTCGGATAGACGCAGATCGGCTTGCGGCAGGTCTGTCCGAGCAAGCGGATGTGCTCGCTCATCTCGCGCGGACCGGTCGCGCAGTTCAGGCCGAGCATGTCGATGTCGAACGGATCGAGCAGCGCGATCGCGGCGGCCATTTCCGTGCCCACCAGCATCGTGCCGGTCACTTCCATCGTGACGCTCACGATCACCGGCAGGTCGGTGCGCGCCGCGGCTTGCGCCGCGCGCACGGCCGAGAGCGCCGCCTTGATCTGCAGCGGGTCTTGGCACGTCTCGAGCAAGAACGCGTCGACGCCGCCCTCGATCAGGCCTTCCGCCTGCACGCGGTAGGACGCGCGCAACGCGTCGAAGTCCGCGTGGCCGAGCGTGGCGAGCTTGGTGCCGGGCCCCATGGAGCCGAGCACGTAGCGCGGGCGCTCGGGCGTCGAGAACTTCGCCGCGGCAGCGCGCGCGATGCGCACCGCCGTGGCGTTGATCTCGCGGGCGCGGGCCTCGAGCCCGAATTCCGCCAGCACGTGCGCCATGCCCCCGAACGTGTTGGTCTCGACCGCGTCGCAACCGGCCGCGTAGTAGCGCTCGTGGATCGAGCCGATCACGTCGGGGCGCGTGAGGTTGATGACCTCGCTGCAGTTCTCGAGGCCGAGGAAGTCGCGCTCGAGCTCGAGGTTCGCGGCGTGGATCTGGGTGCCCATCGCGCCGTCGAGGAACAGGACGCGCTGGCGCAGGGCCTCGCGGAAGGAGAGTGTCATCGCGCTCTCTCTCAGCGTCCGCGGCGTGCGCTGGCGACGAGCGTCATGAAGTGGGGCGGCTGCGGGTCGCGCGCGGCGCGCGTCACCGAGACGTGCGTGAAGCCCGCGCCGCGCAGGCGCGCGCCGAGGTCGGCCTCGGTGAAGCCGAGCTGGACGTGTTGGAGCTTCTCGCGCACCCAGTCCTCGTTGTGGGCGAGCAGGTCGAGGATCAGCAGCGCGCCGCCGGGCACCAGCACGCGCGCGGCTTCGGCGAGCGCCTTGTTCGGATCCACCGCGTGGTGCAACGCCTGGCTCATCACGACCACGTCGTGCGACGCGTCGCCGAGCGGCAGATCCTCGAGCTCGCCTTCGACGGTCTCGATGTTGGCGATGCCCTGCGCCTTGGCGCGCGTGCGCAGCGCGGCGAGCATCTCGGAGGAGATGTCGACCGCGGTCACACTCTCCGCCGTCTGTGCGAGGATCAGCGTCAGCATGCCGTCGCCGATGCCGAGGTCCGCGTAGCGTCCGCGCGGGCACAGGCGCGCGAGTCCGCGCGCGAGGCCTTCCCACGTGCGGCCCGGCAGCAACTGCTCGCCGAAGCTCGCCGCGACGCGATCGAAGTAGCTGCGCTTCTGGGCGGCGCGCGCCTCGCGCAGCACCTGCAGCCCGGCGAGGTCGGAGGCGAACTCGGGGCTCTCGGCGTTGTCGACGAGCACCTGCTGGAGCAACGCGGCGGCGGGGCCGGGGGCGACCGTGTAGAGCGTGCGCCGTCCCTCGCGGCGGTCGTTCACCAGTCCGACCTCCTTGAGCAGGTTGAGATGCGTCGAGACCCGGCTCTGGCCCATGTTGAGCACCTCCATCAGGTCGGAGCCCGAGAGCTCCTCCTGTGCGAGCAGGTGCAGGATGCGCAGGCGCGTGTCGTCCGCGAGGGCCTTGAGGAGCCGCGAGGTGCCGGTCAGACCTATCATGGAATGCAGATTAGTTGATGGAATGGCCCGCGCAAGGGCGGGAGTGGCCGGAAGGGGTGGTGGGGAGTGCCTCTGGGCGCCCGTGGGGGGCGGTGCATGGAGTCGGCCTGCCGAGGCGGCAGACACGAGTCGCCCTCCGGGAATCGGCCGCTCCAGAGTCCGTTTCCCCGAAGGTCGGTTTCCCGCAGGGTCCATTGCTCTCAGGGTCCATTGCTCTCAGGGTCCATTCCCCTCAGGGTCCATTTCCCAGACTCCACCCCGAGAGGCCACACCCGGGTCGAGCCGCCGCCGCCAGCGCGGCCCGAGCGCTCGCCCGCGCGCAGAAATTGCAGGCCCGGCTCCAGAATCCGACTTCCTAGGCCCGATCCAAGGCGAACGTACCGCGGTCAACCCCCCGCGGCGCTCCCCCATGCGTCACCCCACCGATTCCATCGCCCATGCCCTGATCGCGGTCGTCTCCGAGACGTTCCAACCACCGGAGGGGACCGCGACGCGCGTCGAGCGTTTCGCCTCGCTCGAAGAGGCTCGCGCCACCGCACCCGACCTGCTCGCCATCGACCTCGAGCTGCTCGCGACGCTCCAAGGCGCATGGCCGACGTGCGAGCAGCTCATCCTGCTGGTGGATTCGGCGGACACCCTGCTGACCGCGACCAGCGCCGACAGCGGTGCGCTCGCGGTCCTCGATCGGACCTCGCCGGCCACCTTCGCAGCGCTCGCGCTCGACGCTGCCATGCGCAAGTGGCTCGAGCTCGGCGAGCACCATCGCGCCCAACGCCAACTGGCGCTGCTGCGCGGCGACAGCGAAGTCGGTTTCTGGGAGCTCGACCTCGAGGCCGGGACGTTCTGGTGTTCGCCCGAGTTCGGCACGCTGCTCGGCATCGACGACCGTCGCCTGCCCACCGATCTGCGCGCCGCCATCGAGAGCCTGCCGGAGTGCGAGCGCGAGCGCGCCTCGAAGTGGTTTCAAGACTGCGCGCGCGACGGCGAAATCGCCGCGTTCGAGCACGCGACCTCCAGCGGGGTCCGCGTCCGACACGTGGCGCAGGCCTTCGTCGGCGCCGACGGAGCGACGTCGCGCGTCACGGGCATGGTCGAGGAAGTCCACATCGACCGTCCGCGGGTCGGCGGATCGATGCCGAGCGTCGCTCAGCAGGCCGACGAGAGCGCGAGCTTCCTCGCGCAGGCCGAGCACGCCGTGCGAATCGCGGCGCGCACGGGCCAGCACGTGGCGCTCCTGCACATCGACGTACAGCGCGTGAGCGCTCTGACGGCCAACGCACTCTCCACGGACGCGGCCGACGCGCTGCTCGATGGCATCGCGCAGCGCATCCGCGAGGCGACGCGCGATGGCGACACCGTGGGCCGCATCGACGCGCTGCGCGAGGCCTGCGTCGTCGCGCGATCCGGCGAGCACTTCAACGTGCTGCTGCCCGACCTCGCGCGCATCCACGACGCCGCGAAGGTCGCCACGCGCATTCTCGACACGTTCGCCAAGCCCTTCACGGTCTCGGGCCACGAGCTGTGCGTTCCGGCCGCGATCGGCATCGCCGGTTATCCCACCGATCACAACGCCGTCGACGAGCTCGTGCGCCGCGCGGAAACCGCGTCCTTGTGCGCGCGCCAGTCGGGACACGGCGCGCTGAAGTTCTACTCGGCCGAGCTCGACGCGCGTGCGTTCGAGCGCCTGACGCTCGAGACGAGCCTGCGGCGCGCGCTCGAGCGCAACGAGCTGTGCCTGTACTACCAACCGCGCGTCGCCGTGGATGGCGAGCGCATCGTCGGCTTCGAGGCGCTGCTGCGCTGGAAGCACCCCGATCTCGGCTTCGTGTCGCCGGCGCAGTTCATCCCGCTGGCCGAGGAGACCGGACTGATCGTGCCGATCGGCGAGTGGGTGCTGAGAGAGGCGTGCCGTCAGGCCAAGGCGTGGCAGGCTGCGGGCGCCGCGCCGGTGCGCATGGCCGTCAATCTCTCGACGGTCCAGTTCACGCAACCCAACCTGCCGCAGGTCGTGCGCGAGGCCCTCGCGGCGAGCGGGCTCGACGCGGACTGGCTCGAGCTCGAGCTCACCGAGAGCACCGTCATGCGCGATGCCCTCGCCGCGGTCGATACGCTCGCGCGGCTCAAGGCGGCGGGCGTGCATCTGTCGATCGATGACTTCGGAACCGGCTACTCGTCGCTCGCGTATCTCAAGCGCTTCCCGATCGACGCGCTGAAGATCGACCAGAGCTTCATTCGAGAGTCGACCACCAATCCCGACGATGCGGCGATCGTGACCTCGATCCTGCTGATGGCGAAGAGCCTGAAGCTCGGCGTCGTGGCCGAGGGCGTCGAGACCGCGTCGCAGCTCGCGTTCCTGCGCGTGCTGCAGTGCGACGAGGTGCAGGGCTACCTGTTCAGCCCGCCCGTGCCGCCCGAGCGCGCGCTCGCCCTGCTCGAACGCGGCTTCGAGGCCGCGCGCGCGGCCTGAGCGCGCTCAGACTCCCGTGCGCGTCGGCAGACGCAGCCGGAAACGAGCGCCGCGCTCGTCTCGCGGTTCGTAGACGAGCTCGCCACCGAGCAACGTCGCCGTGCGGCGCGCGAGCGTGAGCCCGAGCCCCGCACGTTCGCCACTGCGTGCGTGGAAAGGCTCGAAGACGTGGGCCTGTGCCTCTCGCGAGAGGCCGACGCCGTCGTCTTGCACGGTCACCGAGAGCATCCCCGGCTGCGCGTCGAGGGCGACGGCGATCTCCACGCGCCCGTCTTCGCAGTGGCGCACCGCGTTGGCGACCAGCTCGTCGAGAATGCGTTCGATGCGCGCCGCATCGGAGAGGATCGTCGCGGGCACGTCGGCACCGATGTGGGCCTGCACGCGCGTGTTCGAGCACCGCGACGCCGTGCTCGCCACTCGCTCGGAAAGCTCGCCGACCGCACACGGCGCGCGCTCGACGCGAGCTTGTCCGGCGTCGATCGCGGAGAGTTCGAGCACGCAGTCGATCGCGCTCACGACCGCGATCGCGGGGTCGAGCAGGCGCTCGAGGCCCAGATTCGCGCCGCGCTCGACGTCGCCTGCGACCTCCACGTCGAGTCGCTCGAGCAACAGACCCTGCGCCGGGGCGAGGACCTCGGAGGCGAGGCGCTGCAAGTACGCGTTGCGTCGCGTCAGCTCGCGCTCGGACTGCGCCCATGAGGACTGCAGCGCGCGGTTCATCGTCTCGAGCGACGCGGCGTAGGCGCGCGCTTCGAGCTCGGCGCGACGCGCCGCGGCGAGGTTCTCGCGTTCGCGCTGCAGCGAGGCGCGCTTCTCCGTGAGCGCGGCCGCGAGCTGGCAGGCCTCGACCGTGTCGAAGGGCTTCTTGAGGATCAGCAGCCGATCCGTGCGACCGAGCGCCGCGACCGTCTCGTGCCACGTGTAGTCGGAATAGGCCGTGCACAGCACGATCTGGAGGTCGGGGTCGACTTCCCACAGGCGGCGCGCCGTCTCGATGCCGTCGATGCCCGGCGGCATGCGCACGTCGAGGAAGGCCATCGCGAACGGTCGGCGGCTCTCGAACGCCTCGCGCGCCTTTTCGACGGCCTCTTCGCCCTGCAGCGCGTCGTCGAGCTCGTACTCGCACTCCGCGACCGACTCCTGCGGCGCGGGCATCGACGCGCTCTCGCCAAACAGCGCGGCTTCGCTGGAGCTGTGCCTCTCGCTCTGCGCTTCGCTCGCCCGCGCGAGCACCTTGCGGAAGTCGTCGTGGATCGCGGCGTTGTCGTCGACGAGCAGGATGCGGGGCTGGGGCGTGTGTGTCATGGGAAGTTCTGGTTCAGGCGGCCGCGCGCGCCGAGAGCGGCAGCTCGAGAACGAAGCAGGCACCGTGCCCGACGCCCGCGCTCTGGGCTCCGAGCGTGCCGCCCATCTCGGTCGCCGCGTTGGCGCAGGAGTGCAGGCCGAAGCCGTTGCCGTCGGTCTTGGTCGTGAAGCCGTGGCGGAAGAGCCGCGCGACGTTCTCCGGCGGGATGCCGAGGCCGTCGTCGTGCACTTCGATGCGCACGAGTTCGCCGCGAGCGGCGACGTGAACGCGCACCTCTCCGGGCACGCGTCCTGCTTCCGCGATCGACTCGCGCGCGTTCTTCAGCAGGTTGACGAGCACCTGCACGAGCTTGTGGCGGTCGACGGAGACCCGGCCGAGGTCGGCGATCTCACGTCGCAACTGCGGCAGCGGTCCGTTCGACGAGCGCGCGACGATGTCCCACGCCATGTCGACCAGCGTGCCGAGCTCGACCTGCTCGCGCAGCTCGCTGCGGCGGGCGAAGTCCTGCTGCGCCGCGACCAATTGCCCGATGTGCTCGACGCCTTGAGCGAGCGAGCGAACTTCGCGCGCGAGCTCGGCGTGCTCTTCCTTGAGCGCGTCGGCCACTTCGAGCAGGAACGGAGCGACGTGGCGCCCGCGCGGATCGCTCGCCACGAACTCTCCGAAGCGTTCGCCCTGCGCGCGGACGAGCTCCGAGAGGCGCTCGAGCTTGTGCAGGCGCGAGTCGCGCAAGCGGGCCTCGACGAGCTCGGCCGAGACGTGGACGCTGTTCAGGACGTTGCCGACGTTGTGCAGGATCCCGGTGGCGATCTCCGACATTCCGGCGGCGCGCGCGGTGGTCACGAGTTCGGAGCGCGACGAGGCGAGCTTGTGCATCATGCGCTCGAACTCGCGCGACAAGGTCCCGATCTCGTCGCCGCGCTCGAGCGCCACGGCGCGCGCGTAGTCGTCGGTGCGCCCGATCTCGACCGCGTGACGCGTGAGAGTGGCTAGCGGATCGACCACGGTGCGGCGGAGCACGGTGAGCAGGACGACGAGCAACAACAGGCCCGCGGCGACGGTGGAGATGAGCGCGTAGCGCAGCGCATCGCGTCCGCCGGCGGAAATCGAGCGCGGGAGGCGCGCCTGCACGAGCAGGGCGGGGCGGCCGCGCAGGTCGTCGATCGCGGCCCAGCCATCGAGGGTCTGCTCGTCGCGGGAGCGCACGACGGGATCCGCGGAGGCCGTGATGCTCGCCACGAGCTCGCTCGCGACATGCTGCGACGCGCGCTCGATGGGCAGCAGGTCGAAGTCGACCTCGGTGCGCTCGCGCAGCAGGGCGAGCAACTCGTCCGCGACCATGCGACCGAGGATCACGGTCCCGCCCTGCGGGCCCTCGAAGGCGCGCGACGCCACGAGCAGCGCTCCGCGCGCGGTGAGCGTGAGGCCGTGCGTCGGAGTGGCGCGGTCCTGCGCGAGGAACGGGTGGCCGACGCTCAGTTGCTCGAAGTCGAGCTCCGGCAGTCGCACGCTCTCGCCGCTGGACGGATCGCGGACGTCCCCGAAGACGACGCGGCCATCGGCGGCCACGAGATACAAGAGCTCGATGCGCGAGGCCCGCAGGCGCTCGGGCGAGAGGTGATGGGCGCGGAAGTCGCCCTGCGCCGGTGCGCCGGCCACGAACCGCTGGGCGTCGTCCCAGGCGGCCCACTCCGAGCAGCGCGCGTCGAGCGCCGCGATCTCCGCACTCAGCGCGCGCTCTACACGCAGCACGTCCGTCGCCGCCTCGGCGCGTTCGAGCTCTTCGAAGCGCGGCAAGAGCAGCAGGCGCTGCAGTGCGAGATCGCCGAACGCATAGACCGCGACCACCAGCGCGACGATCAGCGCAAGTCGCGTGCGCAGCTGCATGGCCGCGCGACTCCTAAGCCGCCTCGCGGCGCGCCTGCGGATCTGCACTGGCGGCGCGCACGGGCTCCGTCGCGGCGTTGATCAGGTCGCACAGCTCCTGCAGCTCGTCACCCTTGCGGATGCGGCAGGGCTCGCGCGTCTGCTTCGCGATCACCTGTCGCAGGTACGTCTCGAAGCGATAGATCGGCCCGATCAGGCGATGAGTCACGAGCAAGCCGACCGCGAAGGTGGCCGGCAAGAGCAGCGCCACGCTGACGAGGAACACCGTCGCGAGGCGCGCGTTGGTCTGGGTGAGCAGCAGGGCGCCGTCGTTGGGCAGCGCGGTGGCGGCGTCGGCGAGCAGCCGCTGGAACACGAGGTACTGCAGCGTGAGAGCGAGCAGGCTCAGGCCGAGGAACGCACCCATCAACCGCAGCTGGAGGCGCGGCCTGACGAGCCGAATGCGGCGGCGGGGATGCGGGGAGGTCTGCACGTCGAGGGATGTCGACGCGCCCGAGCGCGCGCTTGAGGTCGCGCGGGGCCGTTTCTCAGCGGCGGGACGGCGCTTCGCCGACGCGGGCGAGCGCGGCCATCGCGGAGCGCCGCTCCTCCTCGCTCCGCTCCTGCGCGCTCACCGCTCGCAGCGAATCGAGCGCGGCGGCCGAGCCCATGTCGCCGAGCGCGGCGCAGGCACACACGAAGACGTCCCCGTCGAGTGCGGCGAGGCGGTTCGAGAGACGTTCCGCGATCTCATGGCGCGGAAAGCGGTGGCGGGCGATCTCGTTGAGCGCGCGCGCCTGCACGGCCGCATCGCTCTCGAGCAATTCGTCGAGAGCAACGGGCAGCACCTCGAGTCGCCACTCGCGCTCCTCGCTCAGCCAACGACGCCACGCGCTCGCTTCGCTGCCCAGTCGCGCGCCGGTGATCCGCTCGAGCGACCACTGCGCGTCCCTGGCGAGGCCCGCATGGGAGCCGCGCAAGAGGTCGAGCAACGCGTCGATGGCCTGCTCATCCTCGAGCCAGCCCACGCACAGCACGGCCTCGCGATGTCCCGCGCGTCCGGGGCGATCGAGCAGCGAGCGCACCGCGAAAGTGGCGCGCTCGTCGAACGGACCGTGCATCCCGCGGGCCGCATGGGCGATGGCCGCCACCGTCTCGCGGGTATCTTCGCCGCCCTGCGCGAGCCACTCGCCCAGCCGCGCGACCGCCTCGGGCGTGCGACTGTCGCCCACCGCCGCGAGCAGTGTCGCGCGCCACGGATTCGCGCGCTCACCGAGCAGTGCGCCGAGGCGGGGCAGCTTGAGGGCGTGACGCTCGAACAGGCGCGCTGTCGCCGCGCGCAGCAACTGCGCCCCGCGCGGCGTCGGGTCATCGAGCAGCGGCTCGTCGATCCGTGCGGCGAGCAGGACCGCGAGCTCCACGTCCGCGAGCGCGCCAGCACGGCCGATGCGCTGCAAGCCCGCTTCGAGTTCCGCGCGCGGCACCTCGCGCAACGCGAGCGCACCGAGCTCGGAGCGCAGCTCGGACGCGCTCGCACGTCCGACTTGGCAGACCAGCGAGAGCGCGGCGAGAGTCAGCGAAGCGAGCACGCTAGTCGTCCTTCTCCTCGCGCCGCCGCAGCTTGCGCACTTCCTTGGCGAGCCTCCAGTCGAAGTCGCGCTCGCGGCCCTTGAACTTGCGTTCGACGCCCGTCTCGTCCACGTACTTCACGTCGAGCTCGTACTCCGCTGCCTCGTAGGCCTGCGCGGGCGGCTTGAGCTCGTCCTTGGGGACGTCGAGCGCCGCAAACGGGTCCTCGCCGAGGTCGCGTGCGATCTCGCGCGGGATTTCGACCACCTTCCAGGCCAGCGGTTCGATCGTGATGCTCGCCGACGGATCGGCGCCGTGCAGCGCGACGTCGAAGTGGATCTGCGCGTCGTCGTCGAGTTGCAGGATGCCCGCGGCGGCGGCGCCGTAGAGCTGGAATCCGCGCGGCAGCGCAAGGCGCGCAGCGGGCGCGTACAGCGAGCCGAAGAAGGTCCCGTCGGCGAGGAAGCGCACCGGCGGATCGACCGCGCCGTCGCCATCGCGATCGCGCGAGCCCGTGGCGGACACGAGCAGGCGCAGGCCGCGCGTGTCCTCGTCGGGGAAGGCGAGCTTGGAGCCGTCGTGCAGGTCGAGCCAGTCGGTGACGTGCAGCTCGACCGGACCGGATGCGCAGTCGATTTCGAGCTTGCCCTTGTCCAAGACGCGCAGGCGCGCCGTGGAGAGCTGGAGCGGTCCGCGCAGCACGAGCGTCGAGTTCTTGCCGACGCGGATTTCGCCGTACGCCTTGCCGTCGCCCGCGATCACGCGGCGCGCGCCGCTTGCGTGCACGAGGTCGCCACCGGCCGGGAGTTCGAGCGGCTCGATCACCGCGAGCTCGGCTTCGAGCGGCGCCGGAGAGGTCGAGCCCGTCACGAGCGCGTCGTCTCGAAGCTCGACGCTGCCATCCGGCCCCGGGATCGCATCGCCGAACACGCGCGCGTCGTCCGAGAGCTCGATGTCGCCGTTGCTGCGCAGCTCGACGGCGGTGCCGGACGTCGGATCGAAGCGCTCGGGCAGCTTCGGAGCGCCGCGTGCGCCGAGCGAGTCGTAGGCGTCCACGCGCGCGCGGCGGCCGAGCAGCACCTGCTGCGAGCCGAACACGCCGAGCGCCGCCACGTCGCGGCTCGTGCGGCGCACGACGAGCGAGAGCGTCGCGCGGCCCGTGCCCGCCATGCCGGTGCTCTCGAGGCCGATCACGTTGGGAGCGATCTCGGTGGCGGTGACCCAGAACAGTCCGTCGCCGAAGCGTGCGGGCGCGGCCGCGCTGCCGATCGTGCCGGTGTGGCCCGTCTCGACCGCGAAGCGGCCTTCCGCGAGTCCAGCCTCGGCGAGGTTGAAGGCGCGCTTGTTGTCGATGCTCGCGACCTGACGGCGCAGGCGCGTCGAGTCGAGCTCGAGCAGGCACACGCTCAGTCCGCCGACCGCGAGGACGGCCACCAGCGTGGCGACGAGCACGCCGCCGCGGCGGGAGCAAGGTGCGAGAGGGTGGAGGCGCTTGGTCAAGGTGAGTTCCTCGTTCAGGAGTTGCGGCAGCGAACCAGCGATTCGCGCGTGTAGGTCAGGCGTCGGTCGCCGGCGCCCTCGCGTTCGAGCGTCAGCAGCACGCGCACGAGTCCAGCGTCGATCACGAACGAGAGTCCGCTCTCGTCGACGAGTCCGTTGTGGTTGTCGTCGATGCCGTTGGGCAGCTCGCCTTCGAGAAAATCGCGCACGGAGCGCGTCCACGTGGCCATGCGCTCGCCGGGTTCGTCGGGGCGCTCGATCCATACGACTTCGCCGTTCTCGATGCGCAGGGAGATGCGCTCGGGGGCCCCGTGCACGACGACGCCGTCTTGCACGCCGAGGCTCTGGGAGTAGGAGAGCGTCGAGTGGAACGCGGGCGTCGCCACCAGCGGCTGCAGGGACGAAGCGCTCGCGGCCATCAGCGCCAGCGCGATGCGGTCGAGGGTCTGGTCGAGTTGCAGCTCGAGGCTCGCCTTCGACATCTCCTCGTCGTAGGCGTCGCTGGTCGAGCGCGTGACCATCACGATGTTGCCGAGCACGAGCCCGACCACGGTGAGCGCGATCAGCGTCTCGAGCAGGGTGAAGCCGCCGCGGCGGCGCGCGTGCGCTGCCATGGACTAGTCCTCCGTGGGCGCGAGCATCGTGAACATCTCGATGCGCCGGGGACCGAGCGGGCTCTGCCACGCGATCTCGACCTTGACCGGCAGGATGCGGTAGTCGCCGCGGTGGTCCTCATCGTCGACGAGCGTGTCGCCGTCGAGGTCGCGCGGCAGGCCGAGCTCGGGGTCGTCGGCGTCCTCGCGCAGTGCTCCGAGCTGCTCGGGCAGCGAGATGCGGCCGACGAAGCCGTCGGGGTCGTCGGGGCGCGGGTCGAGGCCGGGAACGGCGAAGTTCGCCCCCGCCGCCGAGCCCGCTCCGAGCGGATCGTCGAGCGGCTGGGCGTTGTAGCTCGTCCAGACGCTCGCGAACGCGGCCCCGCGCAGGCGCTCGAGGATGCTGCGCGCGGCGTGGGCGGCGACGCTCTGTTGGCGCTTCTCGGAACCGATGCGCGACGACGAGGCGACCACGCCCGTGAACAGGAACACGGCGACCGTGAGCACGCCCATGGCGATGGTGACCTCGATCAAGGTCATGCCCGAACGGGCGCAGCGATGGAACGGCCGGTGCATGAGGGAGCGTCCTCCGACATCGACGCTCCGCGGGAGCGCTCTGGAGGCCGGTGCGGCGGGGGGCTCGGATTTCTTGCCGCTCGACTTTGGAGGTGGCGGCACGCCCGGGCGCCCAAGGCCGCGAGCCGGGATCGTCTGACGCGTCTAACTCATTGTCAGGATTGAACTTATGTCTGCGTACGCCGAGTGGCGCAGGCTCATTTTCTGAGCCCGAACATGGTGCGGGTCGGAGCTCCGCCTAAGCTAACGCGTACCTGCTAGCCGAAAGACGCTGGCTCGACCCACTGGCAGGGGCCAACAGCCCCGGACCAGCGGGCTCCGCGCGGAGCCCGATCCATCCCCATGTCATCCAAGGAGAACCCAATCGCATGAAGAACATCATCCTGGGCGTGGCGCTCGTCGCCGCCCTCGCCGCCTGCAAGAACACGACCAACACCTCGACGGGCGATGCCAACGCGCCGAAGGCCGATTGCTGCGCGTCGAAGAAGGCCGCGTCTTGCACGTCCGAAAAGGCCGCCGCGTGCGAGGCCAAGACCGAGTGCTCGGGTGAGCAGAAGGTCTGCCCGTCGACGGGCAAGAAGCTGAACTGATCTCGCCGGGCCCCTGCGGGCTCGTCCGATCGGCAGCTGACACTCCCCAATTGCGGGCGGGCGACCTGAGGGTCGCCCGCCCGCAACCTTTCATGGCCTCGTCACCTGCGGCGCCGAAGTTGGGGGACGCGCCTCGAGATGTCCGTCCGGGGCCTTGATCTGTTTTTCTGGGAACATCCCTCGGGGGAGCGGGAAGCATTCCTGCCATAGCGGTGCCTTCCAATCCGGGCACCCTGTCCTCTATTTGACCGCCATCCTCTCCCGAACCCTAATGAACCCCACCAGCGCGATCCGTTTCGCTGCGGCGCTCTTTCTCGCGCCCCTCGCTCTCGCCCAGAACGACAACCCCGCCGCCGGCAAGGACAACCTGCCGCCGCCGTCGAACCTCGTCGGCCCCGGGCCGCTGACGATGCCTGCTTCGCAGGCCGCTGGCCAGCCCAACTCGCAGGGTACCACCTTCGTCACGCCCGGCATGCCTACCCTCGGACGCCGCGTGTCGAGCGGACAGGTC
This sequence comes from Planctomycetota bacterium, assembly GCA_016872715.1. GTDB lineage: Bacteria > Planctomycetota > UBA1135 > UBA1135 > F1-120-MAGs118. The sequence goes on along the minus strand of VGZD01000052.1, from coordinate 7,540 downwards.
ACGCGCTTCACCAACGACTTCAACCCAGCCTTTTCCTTCATCATCGATGCCACGGGACAGGTGTCCGAGGCGGAGAACGGGGCGGATGGCGCGGATGTGTTTTTGCGCACCTTCGAGATCGGCGGCAACGCCTGGGTCGACCCCAACGCGTGGGCTTACTTTACGGCTGTGGCCGAGGACGAGGGCATCGGCGTCGAGGAAGCGGCCGTGCACTACACGGGCTTCGGCAACAAGAATGTGGTGCGCGCCGGCCGCTTCTTCGTCGACTTCGGCAAGCAGATGCAGACCCACGTGCACGACCTGCGCACCTACGAGCGACCGCTCGTGCTGCGTGAGTACCTGGGTGCGGAGCTCGGCGGCGACGGCCTGCAGTGGGACTCGTGGACGACACTCGGCGACGCCACGGTCGTGCGCTGGTCGCTCGGTGCCTTCGCGAGCCTGCTCGGGGAGGGCGATGAAGATGCCGACCCGGCGAACACCCCGTTCGCCTCCGTCGTCGAGGGCACCAAGCGCGAGGACGACTTCAGCTACACCGCGCGCCTAACGGGCTTCACGGAGGTGGGCGAGCGCGGCACGCTGCAGCTCGGCGCCTCGGCGCGCCTGCTGCCGAGCTACGAGCTCGGTCTCGGTCTCGACGCCGGAGCGATCGGCGCGGACTTGTCGAACACGGTGTGGGGCCTCGACGCCACCTACGGCTGGGTGGGGGAGACGGGCATCGACTCGTGGACCTTCGGCGGCGAGATGCTGTTCAACACGGGCGATGTCGGCGCAGAGCTGACCGGCGCCGACGACATCTACACGGTGGTCGACGACTCGCTCACGGGCTTCTACGCCTACGGCGACTACGCCTGGGACCGCTTCAACGCCGTCGGTGCGCAGTTCAGCTCGGCGGAGGTGGTCGGCGACGAGCGCTCGGAGCTCGAGGTCTACTACACGCGCCTGTTCTCCGAGTTTCACCGCCTGCGCTTCGTGCTCGGCGCCAGCGACTCGGATGTCGACGGCTCGGGCTCCAAGTTCCTCGTGCAGTACACCACGATCCTCGGCGCCCACGGCCACGGCGTGAACTGGTAAGCTGCGCCATGTTCGCATGGGTCGGCTCCTGCAATTCGCCGCGCTCGCCTTCGCGCTCGCCCTCGCTGCGCTTCCTACCGTAGCGGGCGAGCGCGAGCCGGGAGCGAAGCTCAAGGTCGTGACCACCATCCCCGACCTCGCCGATATCGTGCGCGAGGTCGGTGGCGAGCGCGTGGAAGTGACCTCGATCGCGCGTGGCAAGGAGAACCTGCACAATGTCATTTCAAGGCCGAGCCACCTGGTCGCTCTCTCCAAGGCTGACATCTTGGTGCAGGTGGGCCTCTCGATGGAGATGGGGTTCATCCCGGCTTTGCTGGAGGGCTGCGGCAACCCGCAGGTGCGACCGGGCGGCAAGGGCTTCATCAACGCCTCGGATGGCTGGCAGCCGATCCAAGTGCCCGCGGTGCTCACGCGCCAAGGCGGCGACCTGCATCCGCAGGGCAACCCGCACATGAACATCGACCCGCGCGCGGGGCGGCACTTCGCGCTGCGCATCGCGGAGGGACTGAGCGTCGTCGCGCCCGAGTGGAAGGCGGAGTTCGAGACACGCCGCGACGCGTATCTCGCGCGGCTCGAGCGGGCCGAAAAGCGCTGGCTCGAGTTCGCGCGCGAGTGGCGGGGCCGCAAGTTCGTCGTCTACCACCAAGAGTTCAACTATCTGGCCGAGGTCTATGGCTTGCAGATCGTCGCCAACCTCGAGGTCAAGCCCGGCATCCAGCCGACGCCCAATCATCTCGCGCAGGTGATCGAGACCATGAAGCGCGAGCAGTGCACGGTGATCGCCACGGCGCTGTGGTCGAAGAACGACTTCGTGGCGCGCGTCGCCGAGGCCACGGGGGCGAAGGTGGTCGAGCTGCCCAACATGTGCGGCGGGATTGCGGGCACGGACTCGTGGATCGCCATGCTGGACCTCGTGCACGCGCGACTCGCCGCGGCCTTCGGCACCCCCGTGCCGCCCGTGCAGTAGGATCCCGGCCGCCATGACGGCCCTGATCACCGCCGAGCGCGCCGCGTTCGGGTACCACAAGCTGCCCGTCGTGATCGGCGTGGACCTCGCGGTCGAGCGCGGCGACTTCCTCGGCATCGTCGGTCCCAACGGCGCGGGCAAGACGACGCTCTTTCGCGGGCTCTTGGGGCTCGTGCCGCCGCTCGCGGGGCGCGTGGTGCGCTCGACGCGCGCGGTCGGCTACGTGCCCCAGCGCGAAACGCTGGACCCGATCTACCCGGTCACGGCGGAGGAGGTCGTGCAGATGGGGGCCTTCGGTGAGCTGCGCGGCTGGCGCGGGCTCACGCGCGAGGCGCGCGCGCGTGCGCGCTCGTGCCTCGAGAAGGTCGGCCTGTACGAGCGCCGCACGAGCGCGTTCTCCTCGCTCTCCGGCGGCCAGCGCCAGCGCGTACTGATCGCGCGCGCCCTGATGGTCGAGCCCGAGGTGCTGCTGCTCGACGAGCCCACCAGCGGAGTCGACCGCGCTGCGCAAGCACGCATTCTGGAGCTGCTCGTCGAGCTCAATCGCTCGCGCGGCATGGCCGTGCTGCTCGTCAGCCATCAGCTCTCGATGGTGCGCGAGACCGTGCAGCGCGTGCTGTGGGTCGCGGAGGGACGCGTGCGGCTGGGCAGCGCGGCACAGATGCTCGCGCCCGAGAACCTCGATCGCTTCTACGGCGCCACCGGCTCGGCACTGGCCGGCGTGGAGGACATCTGATGGAGGGGCTCTCCGAGGTCCCCTGGGGTGTGCGCCTGAGCCTGTTCCGCTGGGCGCTGCTCGCGGCGCTGCTCGCGGGCACGGTGTATCCGCTGCTCGGCACATTCCTGCATGTGCGGCGCACGAGCTTCTACGGCATCGCGCTGCCGCAGTTCGCCACGGCGGGCATGGTGGCGGGCTTCGCCGCCTTGCCGTGGTGGATCGAGCACATCGGCCTCGGCGGCCTCGACCTCGCCGGCGCGACGAGCGACTCCCATGCCGCGATGAACTACCACCTCGCGTGGGCGAGCCTCTCGACCTTCGGCGGACTGCTGCTCCTCCTCTGGCTCGGACGGCGCGGCGGGAGCGAGGTCGGGCGCGTGGCCGCGGCCTTTGCGATCGCCAGCGCGGCGGTGGTCCTCTTCGGGCGCATCTCGCCCGTGGGCAAGGGCTTCGTCGACGAGCTGCTCGGCGGCGAGCTGCTCGGCGTCGGCGTGCACAAGTTCGAGACGCTGGCCGCCGTGCTCGGGCTCGGCGCACTCATGTTCCTGCTGTTCCAGCGCGACTTCCTCGTGGTGAGCTACGACCGCGAGACCGCGCTGGTGCTCGGCAAGCGCGTGCTCCTGCTCGAGGCCCTGTTCACCTTCGTGACCGGGCTGCTCGTCTCCGTGGGCTCGATGATCCTCGGCCCCATTCCGCTGTTTGGACTGCTGGTCCTGCCCGCGATCGCCGCCCGCGCTTGGGCGCCATCGATGGGCGGCTACCTGCGCCGCGCGGTCGGCTTCGGCCTTGCCTCGGTGGTGCTCGGCGTGCTGGCGTCGTTCGAATTCGACTTGCCCATGGGCGCGTCGATCACGGCGGCCGCGGCCCTGCTGCACCTGCCCGGCTTTGCCCTGCGGCGCCCCGCGGGCTGAGCCCCCCAAGTTTCACCGCCCCCTTGCACTTGCTCGAGGCGGGGGGCGTGAATCGCGGCGCGTCCCCGACTACGATTCGGGCCGTTCCGGCACTCGTGACCGACCGGCGCTCCGCGCCCGCAGGAATTCCTCATGAAAACCACCACGCTAGCCTCTGTGTCTCTCCCGCTCGTGTTCCTCGTCGTCCTGTTCGCGGGGTCGAACGACCGTCCCAAGTCCGAGCAGGAGAAGAAGAACGGGGACAAGGCGCAGGCCACCAAGCCCGCGACCGACGCCAACGCCGCGATCATTCAATTCCAGAAGCCCTGCTACCCGCTGACGACCTGCCCGGTCAGCAGCGAGCCGCTTCCCAAGGATGCAGTCGACAGCGTGATCGACGGTCGACTCGTGCGCGTGTGCTGCAAGGACTGCGTCGCTGACGCCGAGAAGGACAAGGCCGCGATCTTCACCAAGATCGACACGGCCGTGATCGCAGCCCAGCGCCTCGCCTATCCGCTCAAGACCTGCCCCACCAGCGGTGAGGCGATCGACGGCGATGCGGTCGAAGTCGTGCTCGGCACACGGCTCATCAAGGTCTGCTGCAGCAAGTGCGTGGCCGTGGTTCAGGCCGAGCCGGAGAAGGCGCTCAAGCAGCTCAGCGACGCCTACGTCGCCGCCCAGAAGCCGAACTACCCGCTGACGACCTGTGTCGCGACGGGCGAGGAGATCGGCAAGGATCCCGAGATGAAGCCGGTCGACTTCCTGTACGGCACGCGCTACTTCCGCCTGTGCTGCGCGGGCTGCAAGAAGGCCGTCGTCAAGGATCCCGAAGGCATGTGGGCCAAGGTCGAGGCCGCGCGCGCGGCGAAGAAGTAGCCGCGCGTCCACGGCGATCTCGACCCTGCTGCTCGAACAGCGCGCGCGGGCCGCTCCGGAGTGATCCGGGGCGGCCCGCGCTGCGTTTGGGATCGGTCTAGTTCGCGAGCACCGCCGCGATCGTCGCGACGTGCACGATGTCCTCGGCACTGCAGCCGCGCGAGAGGTCCATGAAGGGCTGCTCGAGGCCCTGCACGAGGGGTCCGAGGGCCGTCGCACCGGCGAGGCGCTGGGTGAGCTTGTAGCCGATGTTGCCGGCGTCGAGGTCGGGGAAGATCAGCACGTTGGCGCGGCCGGAGAGCGGCGAGGCGGGGCACTTTTTCTCGGCCACCGCGGGCACGATGGCGGCGTCGAGCTGCAACTCGCCGTCACACGTCAGCTGCGGCGCGCGGCGCCGGAGCAATTCGAGCGCCTTGGTGACCTTGTCGACGTCGGGGTGCGAGGCCGAGCCCTTGGTGGAGAACGACAGCAGCGCGACCTTGGGCGTCTCGCCCACGAGGCGCCGGTGGCTCTCGGCCGCGGCGATGGCGATGTCGACGAGCTGCTCGGAGGTCGGCTGCGGCACCACGCCGCAGTCGGCGTAGGTCAACGCGCGATCCTTGAGCAGCATCAGGAACGACGACGAGAGCGTCTTGCAGCCCGGCGCGAGTCCGACGACCTGCAAGCCCGCGCGCAGCACGTCGGCCGTCGCGGCCTCGCTGCCCGACACCGCGCCCGAGCAGTCGCCGCTGCGCACGAGCAGCGCGCCGAAGTACAGCGGATCGACGGCTTTCTTGCGCGCCTCGTCGAGCGTCATGCCCTTGGACTTGCGCAGCTCGAACAGCGTGTGCGCGAACGACTCGACGCGGCTGTCGCGCTGCACGCGGAGCGTCTCGACGCCCGCGGGCGCGGCGCCCATGCGGCCGTCGTCGAGCAGCACCGGTTCGCAGATGCCCCGCTGCTTCAGGGTCGCCGCGGCCTGCCGCACGCGCGCGTCCTGCGCTTCCGGCAACACGATGCGCCGCGGATTGCGGCGCGCCTTCTCCGACAGTTCGAGCAACAGGTCCATGGTCACTCCCTCGTCGCGTCGAGCACGCTGTGGGGCACGTCGAGCTCGAGGCGCAGGAGCGCGAGCCCGTGGGTCTTGCCCTGCGCATCCGTGCGCTGGCTGGCCGAGCCGCCTCCGCCGAGGCTGTCGGCGAGCAGGAAGTTCAGCACGCGCAGCGTGTCCGCCTCGTAGCGCTTCACGCCGCCGCGGTTGATCGCCGCCATGTGGCGCTGCACGAGCGCGGTCGAGAGTGCTCCCTTCAGGAACACGTAGGCCGCCTCCGAGCGCGCCATCACGCCGACGTTGGAGCCTTCTCCCTTGTCACCAGAGCGCGCATCCGCGATGCGCGAGAGCGGAACGATGGGCATCGAGAGTGTCTCCTGCTAGGACTCGAACACGCTGACCTTGGTGCTCACCTTGGACTTGGCGAGCAGCGCGGGCCAAAAGCCGATGATCTCGGTGGCGTGGGGACGGCCGCCGGCGAAGCCCGTGACGCCCGGCGGGCCGCTGGTCACGAGCGGGACGAGCTCGTAGCCGAAGCGATCGAGCTTGGCCTTGTCGTGGCCCTTCACGCCCAGGCGCAGCACCACCTCGGAGGGCTCGCTGGCGTGGGGGACGTCGATGCCTTCGTGGCACGTGTTGGCGCCGACGAACTCGATCGTCTTCTCCTCGTCGCTGAAGGTGCAGCCGTCGTAGGCCAGTCGGCGCCACACGATCTCGGAGCACAGCTTGGCCTTGGCGAGCGCGTCGGGACCGGCGATCGTGAGTTGGCCGAGCGCCTTCCAGCCGTTCTCGTAGCTGATCGAGACCTTGTAGGTCGGCGTGGGCGAGGTGCCCTTCGCGCCGCTGATGCGCACGCGGTCGGGGCCGACGTCGTCCATGCGAATCGAGGTGAAGTCCGCGCCGCAGTCGGGGCCGATGTAGTTGCGCGGGTCGCCCATCTCGTACACGAGCTGGTGCAGGATCGAGCGCTGGGTGACCATGCCGCCGGTGCCCTCGTGCTTGGTGACGACGAACGAGCCGTCGGAGGAGGCCTCGACGATCGGATAGCCGACCATGGCCAGGTCGGGGACCGCGCGCCAATCGGTGTAGTTGCCGCCGGTGCACTGGGCGCCGCACTCGACGATGTGGCCCGCGATCGTGCCCGCCGCGAGCAGGTCGTACTGATCGCGCCGCCAGCCGAACTCGTGGATCAGGGGGCCGAGCACGAGGCCGGGGTCGGTGCCGCGGCCGGTGATCACGATCTGCGCGCCGGCGTCGAGCGCCTCGGCGGTCGGAAACGCGCCGAGGTACACGTTGGCGCTCGACACACGCTCGCGCACGCTCGCGAGCGGGGCGCCGCTCTCCATGTTGGCGAGGGTCTCGCCGCTCGCGAGCAGCGCGTCGAGCTCGCCATAGATGTCGTCGCCTTCGACCACGGCCACCTTGACGCCCTTGAAGCCATGGCCGCGCAGCACCGCGAGGGTGGCGTCCTTGCAGGCCATCGGGTTCACGCCGCCCGCGTTGGCGACGACCTTGATGCCCTTGGCGACCAGATCCGGCGCCGTGCGCTCGATCATCTTCACGAAGTCGGTCGCGAAGCCCTTCTTGGGATCGCGCAGCCGCTGCTTTTGAAGGATGCTCATCGTCACCTCGGCCAGATAGTCGAGGGTCAGGTAGTCCAGCGGCCCCTCGCGGCACAGCCGGATCGGCCCGAGCAGCGAGTCGCCCCAGAAGCCCTGACCGTTGGCGACGAGCACCTTGTCCTTGCGCGGCATCGGATGGTCCTTTCGAGCGCGGGGATTCTAGCCATGCGGGCCGCGTCCCGTTCCGCGCGAGCCGGTATCCGGCGTAGATTGCACCCGTGCCGCTCCCGCTCGTGCTCGTCACCGGCTTCGGTCCGTTCGAGGATCGCCGCCACAATCCCAGCCGCGTCGTAGCCGCCGCGCTCGAGCGCGCTCCGCCCGCGGGCCTGCGCGTGCGCGCGCGCGAGCTGCCGGTGAGCTTCCTCG
>VGZD01000051.1 GCA_016872715.1 Planctomycetota bacterium | reverse complement strand
GCGGCAGCGTCGTGCGCGCGGGGCTCGCGGAGCCGGACGCGACGCTCGCGCTGCAGCTCGGCGCGCGCCGCGTCGAGGCGCGCACGAGCCCCATCGGAGTGTTCGAGCTCGAGCTCCCGCGCTCGCTCGCGGCGCCCGGCGGCATCGCGCACTGCACGATCGCCGATGCGCTCGGCCGTCCGTGCTTCGACGGTGCGGTGCGGCTCGAGCAGGACGTGCAAGTCGAAGTGCGCGAGTCGCTCGAGCTGCGCGGGCAGGTGCTGTGCAGCTTCCCGCGCACGGACGAGCGGCTCGTGGTCGAGCTGTTCGAGCCCGCGCGGCGCGCGCGAGCGAGCCCGCGCCGCCTCGCGCAGCTCGAGACCGACGCGCTCGGGAACTTCGCCTGCACGCTCACGTTGCACGAGCCCTGCGAGTTCCTGTTCGCGGACGTCTCGCTCCTGCGCGGCGCGAATCCGCCCCAGCGCATCGCCCTGCGCGGACTCGCGGTCGCGCTCGCCGAGCTGCTCTCCCCCGCTGGCGCGACGCTGACGCTCGATGTCGCGCGCGTGCAGGTCTTCGTGACCGATGAGCGCGGCCTGCCTCTCAAGGCGTGGCTCACGTGGACGGAGCCCGGCGAGCAAGGCGAACTCCCCGATCGCAACCCGGAACGCGGCACGCGAACCGACGAGCAGGGCAGCGTCGAGATCACGGTCGCGACCGGGCTCGTGGAACTCGCCGCGCGCGCCGCGGGCCACGCCGCGCGACGCGAGCTCTTTCAAGTCGGCCCGAACACCCGCTCGGTGGAGCTGCGCCTGCGAGAGCTGCGTCCCGAGCACGAGCTCTTCGGCACGCTGCTGCTCTCCGACGGACGCCCCGCCGCGGGCGCGCGCGTCGCCGTGAGCCTCGGCTTCGCGCACTCGCGCCGCCGCTGGTGGTTCGCGAGCACCGACGAGCTCGGCACGGACGCCGATGGCTCGTTCCGCCTGCCCGTGCACGACGAAACTCCCGTCGAGCTCGTCGCCACGGGCGATGGAGCTTCGAGCGGGCCGTGGTCGGTCTCGCCCGCCGACTCGCCGCTCGTGCTCACGCTCGCGCCCACGCGGACTCTGCGCGTCGAGCTCGGCGCCGACGCGCTCGCGCCCGAGCTTCGCCCCGGCGCCATCGACTGGGTCGCGCACCAGCGCGAGAGCGAGCGCGTCGTCCACGGCGTCGCCGACAGCGCGCCGTTCGAAATCTCGGGCCTCGCGCCGGGCCTGTGGGACATCTACATCGTCGCGGCGGGACTGGGCGGCGCCGGCACCGCGACCGCGGATCTCGGGCCCCTGTCCGATTCAGGCAGCGCGCGCCCCGCGCTGCTCGTGCCGCTCTCCCCCGCCCACTGGGTCGACGCGCGCGTGCTCCACCCCGACGGCGAGCCGCTCGCCCATCTCTGGCTCCACGCCTACGGTGAGTGGCCCCCCGCCGTCGCCGACCTCCTCGGCGCCGCCCGCACCGACAGCACCGGCCGCGCCCGCGCCTTCTGCGATGCGCCCCGCGCCACGCTCCTCTTCTGGCCCGACTCCACCACCGCCGAACCCGAGCGCGCCGAAGTTCACTGCGACACCCCCGCCGACCTCGTCGTGCAGCGCTGACGCGCGCGCGGAGCGGACGCGCTATTCTCGCGTTGGTCCTCCCATTTCCGAAGGAGCGCGAGCAGTGTCCCCCCACGACGAGAGCGAGCGACAGCAGACGGTCGCACGGCTGTTTGGGGAGTTCCTGCAGCGGCGCATGCGCGGGGAGCGGCTGGAGCTCGAGCAGTTCTGTGCCGTGCATGCGGCGCATGCGGAAGATCTGAAGAGGCTCGATGCCCAGTGGGAGCAGTGGAAGGGGGTGTTCGATGTGCTCGCGAGCTCGCGGGGCCAGCCGGAGTCCAAACGGCTGGCGCAGGAGCTGCGCGAGCGCTTTGGCGATGTCGATCCGGGCGTGTCTCTCGGGGGCGAGCGGCCGAGCGAGGACTCGGGGCCTTCGAGTGAGCTCCTGACGCGACTGCGGGCGCATGCGCCCAAGAACTCGCGCTACCGACTGCTCGGCGAAGTCGGGCGCGGCGGGATGGGCGCCGTGGTGCGCGTGTGGGACGAGGACCTGCGGCGCACGCTGGCGATGAAGGTGGTGCTCGGGCGCGAGGACGCGGCGGGCAAGGGGCCGAAGCCGCCGGTGGACTCGCGCATGCTCGGGCGCTTCCTCGAAGAGGCGCAGGTGACGGGCCAGCTCGATCACCCGGGCATCGTGCCGGTGCACGAGCTGGGGCTGGGCTCCGACGGTCAGGTGTACTTCACGATGCGGCTCGTGCGCGGCGAGGACCTGAAGGCGGTCTTCGCGCATGTCTCGACCGGCCACGAGGGCTGGAACACGACGCGCGCTCTCGGCGTCTTGCTGCGCGTGTGCGAGGCGATGGCCTACGCGCACGCCAAGGGCGTGATCCACCGCGACTTGAAGCCCGCGAACATCATGGTCGGTCGCTACGGCGAGGTGTACGTGATGGACTGGGGGCTCGCGCGCGTGAGCGGCTCGAAGGACCTGCACGATGTGCGGCTCAAGGACGCTCCGGTGACGAGCCTGTCGATCCAGACCGAGCGACGCGAAGAGCGCGCGGACACGCCCGACAGCCCGCTGGTGACGATGGACGGCGACGTGGTCGGCACGCCGGCCTACATGTCGCCGGAACAGGCGATGGGCAAGGTCAGGGAGCTGGGCCCGGCGAGCGATGTGTACGCAGTGGGCGCGATGCTCTACCACCTGCTGGCGGTGGAGGCGCTGGAGATGCCGTATGTGCCGAAGGGGGCGCGCATGTCGGCTCGGTCGGTGCACCTCGCTGTAGTGCAGGGCGCTCCCAAGCCTCTGGTCGAGCTCGCCCCGAAAGCACCCGCCGAGCTGGTCGCGATCATCGAGAAGGCCATGTCGCGCGAGATTTCCGTTCGCTACCCGAACATGGACGCGCTCGCGTGCGACCTGCGCGCCTTCCTCGAAGGCCGCGTGGTGTCGGCCTACGAGTCCGGCTCGTGGGCCGAGGCCAAGAAGTGGGTCCAGCGCAACAAGCCGCTGACCGTGGCCGCCGCCGCGGCGCTGCTCGCGCTCGTCGGGGGCATCGCCTTCTCATGGAACTTCGCGCTCGCTGCGGACGCCGAGCGCGGCAAGAGCGCGCAAGCCAACACAGCGCTGAACGAGAAAGTCGCGGAACTGATGCAGCAATCGCGCGAGCAGCAGCTGCGCGGCCTCGCGCAGGACTTGGCGCGTTTCCGCGCGCAGTGCCGCACGACGGACGGCCTCGAGCGCTTGAACAAGCCCGCGTGGCAGTGGTGGCTGGAGGAAGCCGACCGGCTGCTCGACGGCCGCGCCGAGGACGAGGCGGCGGGGATCGCATGGTCCCCCGGCCGCAAGGATGTGCAGGCGAAACTTGCGGAGCTGCGCGAGAGCGCGCTGCCGTGGTCCGACGCCGATAGGGCGAAGGACATCGCGGCGCACCCAGCGCAGCGACGGATTCGTGCACTCGAAGTGGAGCGCGACGAACGACTCGGGGAGTTTCGTTACGACGCGGAGGAGGAAACTGCGTCGAAACTCGAGGCGGAGCTCGCCAGGACGCGCGCCGACTTCGAAGTACGCATCGCTGCAGCGCGGCAAGAGGCGGAGTCCTCCGCGCGCGTCACATGGCGCTTCGAGCGCAGCGAGGACGAGTGGTGGCATGCGCAGTTGTCGGCGCTGGACGCGGAGCTTGCTTGGCTCGAGTCGATGCGGGTGGCGGCGGATGCCGCGAATCGCAGCGAGCGCGCGCAGCGGCTGTGGTCGGAGGCGATCGAGGGGATCTCGCGTGCGCCGAAGTACGCGGGGCAGCGCTGGCCGAGCGGGGAGCGTTTGACGCCGCAGGCGGGCCTGCTGCCCTTGGGCGAGAATCCGGCGACGGAGCTGTGGGAGTTCGTGCACCTGCAGTCGGGCGTGGAGCCGGCCTTGCGTGCCGATGGTCGCGTGCGGCGCAGCCCCGAGGGGCACCTGACGCTGTCTCCGGAGACGGGGATGGTGCTGGTGCTGTTGCCGGGCGGTCGCGTGCCGAAGGCGGACTCAGAGGGTCAGGGGCAACAGGACTGGATCACCTCGCTCGAGCTCGCGCCGTTCTTCATGTCGAAGTACGAGTTGACGGCGGAGCAGTGGGATCGGCTGTCGTTGCGTCGCGGCTACTCGTACACCGATGGCAAGACGATGACTCCTGCGAACCTGATCTCGTGGAACGACGTCTCATTGATGTGGCGCCGTGAGCTTGGGTGGTGCGACTTCCCGAGCGAGATGCAGTGGGAGTACGGCTGTCGTGCGGGCACGACGAGCACTTGGTGGACGGGCAACGACGCCAAGGGCTTGCGCGGCGTGGCGAACATCGAGCACGAGCGCGATCAAGAGACGGACATCACTTCAGTGGGCACCTTGCGTGCGAACGCGTACGGCTTGCACGAGGTGCACGGCAACGTGTGGGAATGGTGTGGTGACACCTACGGCGCGAGTGCGAAGCCGCGAGTCGGCGATGGCCTGAGGGACGACGGAGTGGACAGCTCCGCCGACCGCTCGAACCGCGGCGGGGGCTGGAGCTTCTCCCCCGGGTTCGCGGGGTCGGCGGACCGCGGCTTCGACTCCCCGGGGGACCGCTTCTGGTTCTTCGGTCTCCGCCCCTCCAGGCGCATCACGCCTTAGAACTTCACCACTTCGCCCCGCTCCGCGACGCCGCGTGGGCCGTTGCTAGGCGCCGCCGGAGCGGGGCGAGCGAAGCCGCCCGCGGAGCAAGGCGCCGTGGAGCTTGCGGTGGGTGCGACGCTCGCGGGGTCGCTGACGCGCGCGCGGGACGGGGGTCACCAGCGCAGCTCGAGGTGGGCGCTGGCGGCGGAGGTGGGGTCGGCGCGCTCTCGCAGGGAGAGCCAGAGGGCGCGGGCGGTGCGGGGGAGGATGGCGGCGTGGAGTTGCTGGTCCCCCACGTGCACGGTGACGGGCTGGTCGAGGTCGAGCAACTCGTCGGAGAGGCGTAGCGAGAGCGCCTTGGCGGTGTCGCTCGCGAGGTGCACGTGGTTGCCCGCGATGCGCGCCTCGATGCGCGCTCCGGGCTGGGCGGTGCCGGCGGGGAGCGCGAGCCAGTAGAAACGCTCGTGCGTGACGTCGTCCTGCAGCCAGACGACGCGCTCCGGCCAGGCGCGGCGCGTGAAGCCCGCCATCCACGGCACGCCCTCGGCGTCCTTGCGCTGCATCCAGTGGCCGAGGCCCTCGTAGATGCGCACGAGGTGCTCGTAGCCCCGCGGGTCGGCGGCGCGCAGCTCCCCCATGCGCGCGCCGCGCGCGGCCGCGATCTTATTGCGATCGTAGGCCGCGTCGTCCTCGCCCATGAAGATCGCGAAGGGCAGGTTGCGCAAGCCGTCGAGCTGCGCCTCGTTGGGATGGCCCGCCATCATCGCCGCGGCCGCGAAGCGATCGGCCATGCGCGGCGCGAGCTGCCACACGCCGTCGCCGCCCGCCGAGTAACCCATCAGGTACACGCGATCGGGGCTCACGCCGCGCAGCGCGACATAGTCCTCGATCAGGCGGTCGAAGCACGGGTCGATGTGGCCCTGATGCCAGAGATTCCACGTGTCCGTGGGCGCGCGCGGCGCGACGTAGAAGCCCTCGGCGGGCTCGTACAGCTTGATCTGGTTCTGCCACTGCTGGTCGTTCACTTCCTTCGGTGCGCCGCCGCCGCCGTGCATCGAGATCCACAAGCTGCGCGAGCCCTCGGGCGCGTCGCCGAAGCGCTTTTCGAGCCAGCGCAGCGTGACGCCGGCCGTGGCGAGCTCGCGCTTCTCGAGTTCCTCCGCGCGCTCCGCGCGCAGCTCGTCGAGTCGCGCCACCGCGAGCCGCGCGCGCGCCTTCGCGGCCTCGTCGCGCGAGAGCGGCGTCGTCGGAGCGTCGCCGCGCTCGGCCGCGGGCTTGGCGAGCCAAGCCTCGAGCTCCGCGAGCGCCGGCGCGAGCGCCTCGAACTCGCTCCACTCGAGCTCGCTCCACTCGAGATCGAGCGTCGCGACGCCGCTTGCCCCCGCGACGAGCGAGCGCGTGCGCGTCTCGCCCGCGAAGGTGATCGCGAGCGTGTACGAGCCCTGCGGCGCGAGCGCGAAGCTCGGCACGTCGTTCAAGTCCGCGGTGCCCGCGCGCGTTTCGCCGCTGCCGACCTCGCGGCCCTGCGCGTCCGTGAGCCGCAGGCGCGCGACGACGCGCTCGCCGTTGTGCAGCACGCGCACGCCGACCCTCGGCTGCGCCGACGCCGCGAGCGGCTGCGCGTAGCGCGCGGTGACATCGACGGCGGCCACGCTCTCGACGCCCGGACTCCACACCATCGGGAACGCGAGGCCCGCGCGCTTCCAGCTCGTGGCGTAAATGCGGTGCTCCGGCATGTCCGCGCGCGCCTGCGCTGCGTCGCCGACGAACCAGCCGCGATCGAGGCCGTTGGAGTCGTGCTCGTCGGCGCCAGCGAAGTGCCAGTCGCCGTCCCACAGCTCGATCCACGTGTGGTTGCCGCGCCCGTTCGCCCACAGCGGCGTGCCGACGGCGCGCGCGGGAATGCCGACCGCGCGGCAGGCCTCGACCAGCGTGATCGAGAGGCCGGTGCAGGTCGCCTTGCCCTGCTCGCGCGACTCGCGGAACGACTGGTTGGGGCGCTTGCGGCCGGTGTTGTAGTGCAGTCCGAGCACGTGGAAGAGCTTGGCGTTGAGCGCCTGCGCCGCCTCGCTCGCGCTCTTCGCCTCGGCGACGATCGGACGCGCGAGGCCGAGCAGCTCCGCGCGCCAGGGATCGCGCGGCTCGTCGAACACCGCGTAGGGCAGCACGTCGTTCCAAAACAGCTCCTCGGGCACGGCCTTGGCCCACCCAAACTCGGCGCGCGCCGCGAAGGCGAGGTCGAGATTTTCCGAGAGAAACGCGGGCGAAAGCGCCGCGCGGTCGGCCTGTGGCATGTGCGCCACGAGGAACGCCGCCGCGCGCTTGCCGGCCTCGCCGTGGCGGGCCTCGGAGGCGCGCACGAAGGCGTCGAGGGCGTCCTGCGGAGCGGTGGCGGCGGCGGACAGGGCCGAGAGGGCGGCGAGGATGTGCAACATGGGCGCATCATCCCCGACCGACCGCGCGAGAGCGAGTGGGTTCGCGGCGTCCCTCGCGCGCTCGGACGTCCGCCCGTGCACTTCCCCCTCACGCCCCTCGTCGCGGCGAAGTCCTACAAAGCGAGCTTCGGATCGCCGACGCGCTGCGATCTCAGCGTGCTGCAACTCGACGAGAGCGGCGCGCGCAACTGGGTCGGAACCTACGCGACGTCGGGCGTGAGCGACGCGCGCATTCTCGAAGCCGCGCGGTCGGCGCAGGGCGCGATCGTCGGCGGCGGCTTCACCACGGACGGCGCCACGGGCACCTACGACGTGCTCGGGATCCCCGTGAGCCTCGATGGCTCGCCACAGGCGTACCGCACCGCCGAGGTCAACACGCTCGGCGGCTCGGCCGTGCGCTCGTTCGTGGGCCAGTCGAGCGCCGCGGCGAGCTCGGGTTTCGTGACACACGCGCGCAAACTGCGCCATCGGAAGTCGGGGCTGTACGTCTACGGCCTCGTCGCCGCGTCCCTGACGCCGTTCCAAGGCGGCTGCTACTGCGCGCAGCCGCCGGTGCGGCGCGCTGTCGATGGACTCGAACGCGTTCACACGCCGCGCGCTCGGCGGCGCTCCGGCGCCCGAGCCGCACGTCTCAGGCACGAGCGTTGGGGGCCAGGGCTGGAGCCGCGACCCTGGCTCCAGCGCGCAGACGCACCTCACCGGCGGTCTGTGCTTCCGCGTGTCGCCGCAGCGAAGTCGGACTTTGCGGCGCGCGAGCGGGCGTCGGCTGCTAGCGTGGCGCCCTCAGGCTTGGACCACGTCCACGGAGGATCGCCCTTGAATCCGTCGCTCTCCCGCCGTTCGTTCCTCGAGTTCTCGGCTCTCTCCGGCGGCCTCGCGCTCGCGAGCTGCGCGGCGCCGCAGGCCAAGCGCGTTCGCGCGCAAGGTCGCCTGCGCCACGCGGGCATCGCGGTCGGCGGCATGGGCGGCGCGGACCTCGACCAGATTCGCTCGCACCCCGATGTCGACGTGATCGCGCTGTGCGATGTCGACTCGAACAACCTCGCGGCGGCGGCCGGTCGCTGCAACGGCGCTCGCACCTACACCGACTGGCGCGAGTTGCTCGAGCAGGAGCGGCGCAACATCGACGCGGTGCACGTCTCGACGCCCGACCACATGCACGCGCCGATCACGCTCGCGGCATTGCGCATGGGGCTGCACGTGTACTGCCAAAAGCCGCTCACGCGCACCGTGCGCGAGGCGCGCGCGGTCGTTCGCGCGGCGCGCGAGGCCGGCACCGTGACGCAGATGGGCATCCAAAACCACTCGAATTCGCCCTACGACGCGGCGCGGCAGCTGTTCGGGGCGCGGCACATCGGCGCGATCCACGAGGTGCACGTGTGGAGCGATCGACCGGCGGGCTGGTGGCCGCAGGGCGTCGAACGCGCGAGCGGCGAGGATCCCTCGCCCGCGACGCTCGACTGGGACAAGTGGACCGGCACGGCGCCGGCGCGGCCCTTCAAGCAGAATGCCTACCACCCGTTCCGCTGGCGCGGCATCCGCGACTTCGGCACGGGCGCGCAGGGCGACATGGCCTGCCACCTGATGGATCCCGCCGTGTGGTTCCTCGGACTCGGCGATCCGCTGCGCATTCGCTCGACCGGCCCACGGCCGAGCGCGGAGAGCTTCCCGCTGTGGTCGGAAGTGCGCTACGAGTTTCCCGGCAACGAGTGGACCACGCGCGGCCCGCTGCTCGTCACGTGGCGGGACGGCGGCAAGAAGGTGCCCGCGGAAGTGCTCGCGGGACTCGGGCTCACGGACATCACCGCCAACGGCTGCCTGTTCGTCGGCGAGCAAGGTGCGCTGCTCGCGGACCCCTACGGCGCGCAGGTGCTGCTTCCCAAGGAGCGCTTCGCGTCGGTCACGATTCCGCAGGGCACGGCCACGAACCACTGGCACCAGTGGGTCGATGCGTGCCTCGGTCGCGGCGAGCCGAGCGCGCCGTTCGAGTACGCCGCGCACCTCACCGAGATCGCGCTGCTCGGCAACGTGGCGCTGCAGTTCCCCCACGAGACGCTGGAGTGGAACGGCGGCAAGGGCCGCTTCGTCGGCCGCCCGGACGCCGACCTGCTGCTCGGCTCTCCGCAGCGCGCGGGGTGGGAGATCCCCGAGCTGCGCGGCTGAGACTTCAGTCGGCGGAGGGACCGACGTAGAGCACGAAGTCGCCGCGGCCGACGTCGTGGAGGCGCAGCGCACTCGGAGCGACCTCGTCGACGTAGCTCACGACCAGCGCGCGCGTCCCCGGACGCAGGCGCTCGAGCGCCTGCACCGTCCCGCCGCGGAAATCACAGTGGAAGCGACCGATCACCTGCACGACCGGCGCCTCGTCGCGCTCGAGCGCGAGGAACACCGACTCGGCCATGGTCCAGTCCCACATCTGCTGCGAGCGGAACACGCGCGCGAGCCGCGCTTGCTCGTCGGCGGCCCGCGGGTCGCGACCACTGGGCGTCATGATGCGATCGAAGTCGTCGCGGTAGCGGCCGGTGAAAAGCTCGTCGGGAACGCGGAACAGGCGCCGCTGTTCCCACGAGAGAAGCGCCAACGGCTCGTAGCCCTTCTGGCTGGCGATGCGCACGTACTGGCGCGGCGCGTTCGAGGCGTGCACGGGGCGGCCCTTGGACTTCGCGAGCTCCACCATCGCGCGATGGCCGGGCGGGTAGTTGCCCTCGGAGCGTTGAGTGCGGCGCTCGAGCGTGGCCGCGTCGCTCACGCCCGCGAGGTAGTCGTCGAGCCGCGACTGCTCGTCGCGCTCGAAGAACTCCAGCGACAGCGACGCGCGCTCACAGCGCGCGAGCAGGTCCTCGAACAGCGCCGCGGCGCTCGAAAGTCCGAGCGGATGGCCGTGGTTCTCGCCGAGGAACACCACCTCGGCCGCGGCGGCTGCGTCGACGAGCTCGCTCCAGCTCGCGGCCGTGCCGTCGCCTCGAAAGAGCTGCACTTCGCGCGGCGCGAGCGGAGCTCTCGGCGCGTCCCCCGAAGGAGCGAGCGACGCACAAGCGCCCACGAACACCAGACACGCCGCCCAGAGAGCACGCTGCAACATGGGGTCGACCATCAAGCCTTCGAGATCTCGGCCTTGAGCTCCTTGCGCGCGACCTTGCCACGGTCGTTCTTCGGCAGCGCGGCGCGCCACACGAACCAGCGCGGGTACTTGTAGGGCGCGAGGTGTTCCTTGCAGTGCGCCTTGAGCTCGGCCGCGAGCGCCTCGCTCCCGACATGGCCCGCGCGCGGCACGACGAACGCGATCGGCTTCACCAGCCCCTCGTCGTCCTCGCGCCCGAGCACGCACACCTCCGCGACGCAGGCATGCGCGAGCAGCACGTTCTCGATCTCCAGCGGCGACACGAAAATGCCGCTCACCTTGAGCAGGTCGTCGTCGCGGCCCACGTAGAAGTAGTAGCCGTCCCGGTCGCGTCGGAAGATGTCCGCCGAGGTGCACCACTCGCCTTGAAACGTCGCGCGCGACTTGTGCTTGTCGCCCCAGTAGCACAGCGCGGTCGAGCCGCCGCGCACGCGCAGGCGACCGGGCTCGCCATCGGGGACCACGCGCCCCTGCGCATCGACGATCTGCGCCTCGTAGCCGGGCACGATGCGGCCGAGCGAAGCGGGCTTCACGTCGCCGGGCCAGTTGGAGATGTAGATGTGGAACATCTCCGCGGAGCCGATGCCGTCGAGGATCTCGACGCCCGTGCGCGCCTTCCACTCTTCGTAGAGCGACGGCGGCAACGCCTCCCCGGCCGAGAGCGCCACGCGCAAGCTCGAGAGGTCGGCCTGCGCGATGCGCTCCGAGCGCAGCAGGTTGTTGAACATCGTCGGCACGCCCGTGAAGAACGTCGGCCGGTGCTGCTCGATTTGGTCGAGCAGCTCGTCTGAGGTCGCGCGGCCGGGAAACAACACCACGCTCGCTCCGACGCGGAAGGGGAACATCAGGTTCGTGCCGGTGGCATAGCCGAAAAACAGCTTGGGCACGCTCAGGCAGATGTCGCTCTCACGGTAACCGGCGACCTGCAGCGCATAGGTCTCGGTGCTGTAGGCGAAGTCCGAATGCACGTGCACGCAGGCCTTGGGATGCCCCGTCGAACCAGACGTGAAGAGCCAGCCAGCGAGATCGTCCGGTCCGGTCGGTTCGAGCGCCGCGAGCGGGCCGTCGGGATCCTCGGCGTCGAGCGCGCGCTCGTAGGAGTGAAAGCCACCCGCGTCGGGCCCCACGACGAGCGCGACCGGCCGCAGCCGCGCCTCGCGCAGCGCGTCGCCGATCTCGGGCAGCACGTCGGTGTGCGTCACGACCACGCGCGCCTTGGTGTACTCGAGGTAGTACTCGAACTGCTCGCGCTTCATCAGCGGGTTCACCATCGCGAAGACGCCGCCGGAACGCAGCGTGGCGAACCAGGTCTCCGCGAATTCGAAGCCGTCGGGGAGCACGAGCAGCACGCGCTCTTCCGGTCGCAGCCCGTGGCGACGCAGCACGGCGGCGAGGCGCCGCGCGCGCTCGGAGAGCTGCGCGTAGGTACGGCGCTCGTCCCCCACGATGAGCGCCACCTTGTCGCCACGTCCCTCGCGCAAGTTGCGCTCGAGGAAGTAGTCGCAGAGGTTGAACCGCGGTGCGAGCGGAGCGACGGCCGCGTAGAGATCGTCCACAGCCATCGCGCCTAGGCCTGAGCGAGCGCCAACGCCTCGCGGAACTCCTCGGCGTTCATGTACCGCTCGCGCCGGTCCGCGAGCAGCCCCTTCACGATCGCTGCCTCGAGCTCCGCGGGAACGTTGCTCTTGGGAGCGCGTCGCTTCATCGACGGCTCACCGCGCTCGAGCTTGGCCTGAAACAGCTCGAGCATGGTCTTGCCCGGCCAGGGCAGCACGCCGGTGGCGCATTCGAACAACACCGTGGCCACGTTGTAGATGTCGGACTGCTTGTCGGGCGACTCGCCGCTGAACTGCTCGATCGGCGCGTAGAACGGCGTGCCGATGAGCGCGGTGTGCTCGCCCAAGTGCTTGGCGCTCCACATCCCCGTCGTGACGCCGCCGTCGACGAGTGCGACGGCGAAGGTGTCCTCGCGCTCGGCCACGAGAATGTTCTGCGGCTTGATGTCGCCGTGCACGAGCTCGTGCTCGTGGATCGCTTCGAGCGCCAGCACGAGCTGCAGGCCGAGCGCGCGCGCATCGGCGGGCGAGAGCGGGCCGCGTGAGCGCAGCCACTCCTTGAGCGGCACTCCGTCGGCGCACTCGACGACGAGCAGCGTGCCACGCTGCGGCAGCGCGATGATCTCGCGCACGGCCGGAACGTGGGGCGAGCGCACCTTGGTCCACGGCTTCCACGTGTTGCGGAACTGCTCCACTTCCTTCGCACCCTCGAACAGCGCGCCGCTGAACACGACGAGCGTGCAGCGCGAGTGCGCGTCGCGTTCGTCCTCGGCCTCGAACGCGGCGGAGAGTCCGCTCTGGCGCAGCGGCTTCACGATGCGGAAGCGCTCGAGCACGGTGCGGCCGGGCTGAAAGTCGAAGATCGAAAAGGTCGCGTGCGACATGGCGAGCGCTCTAGGGAGGTGGACGCGCCATCCTAGCGCCGAGGAAGGGCTACTGGAACGTGTCCGCGGCGAAGGCGAGCACGCGCGCGAGGGCCGCGTGCGCGTCGCTCGCGCGTCGTGCCTCGTTCGGCGCACCGAACAGCTCCAGACCGCCGTCCGCGAATTCCACGAGCTCGACGTGCTTCGCTCCGAGCTCGCACTGGCGGCGAAACGACGCGACGTGCGCGGGCGTGGTCCTGCCATCGCGTCCGCCGAACACCGCGAGCAGCGGCACGTCGAGGTTGAGCAGCAGCTCGATCGGCTGGAAGGGGCGCGAGGCGGAGAGCTCTTCGAACACCAGCACGGGCTGCAGGCACGCCACCGCGCGCACGCGTCGGCTGGTGCAGCCCGCGAGCAGCGCCAGCGTGCCACCGAGGCCGATGCCGATCACTCCGAGGTTGCGCTCGTCGACGTCCGCTCGCGCGCCGAGCTCGCGCAAGGCCGCCTCGATGCGCGCGAGCGAGGCGCGATCCGACGTGACATCGAGCTCGACGTCCGCGCACGCGAATCCCGCGTCCGACAGCGCGCGCGCGCCCTCGGCCCAGACCTCCGCGCCGCTCTCGCGGATCCACAGCCACGCAGGGCCCGCCATCGCGACGCGCCTAGTAGCTCTTGGCCACCGCGGCCTGCTTCCACTTGCCGCTCTCGCGCAGCTCGACGAGCGCCGCGACGAACGCGTCGAGCTCGCTCCACGTCGTGTAGAAGTGCGGGCTGACGCGCAAACCCGCTTCGGGCCGATGGTCGACCAAGATGCCGCGCTGCTCGAGCGCCGCGACGAACGACGGCCCGTGCTCGTCGGCTCGCAGGCGCACCGTCAGCGAGCCGCCGCGCTGCGCGGGATCGACGGGACTGCCCGACTCGAAGCCCTTGTCGAGCAGCGTCATGCGCAGCGTCTCCGTCAGCGTCACCGAATGGCGCCGAATCGCCTCGACGCCGACCTCGAGCACGGTCTCGTAGCCCGCGCTCGCCTGCAGCAGGCTCGGCACGGCGGGCGAGCCGTTGAGGAAGCGACGGATGCCCTTGGCATGGCGCTGCGCACCGAGCTCGAACGAAAACGGCGCCGCGTGAGCCGCCCAGCCCGTGATCAGCGGCTCGAGCTTGTCCTGCAGTTCCGGCCGCACGTACAGGTAGCACGCGCCCGGCCCGCCGCAGAGCCACTTCACCGAACCACCCGTCACCATGTCGACGCCGAGGTCGCGCACGTCGAGGGGCAGCGTGCCCAGCGACTGGTACGTGTCGAGCAGCACCAGCGCGCCGACCGAACGCGCCTTCGCGCACACGGCCTTCGCGTCCTGCACCCGGCTCGTGCGGAACAGCACGTGACTGATCGGCACGATCGCCGTGCGCTCGTCGATCGCCGCGAGCAGCCGCTCGGTCGGGACGATCCCGCCCGGATCGCTTCGCACCATCTCGATGCGCGCGCCGTAGCGCTTCCAGCCCTCCCACGCGTACATGTTCGTCGGGAAGTTCTGGTCGGTGTACACGACCTTGTTGCGCGGCCCCGAGAAGTCGAGCGCGCTGGCGACGATGCCCTCGATCAGCGACACGTTGGTGTGCATCGCGACCGAATCGCTCTCGGCATTGAGGATCCGCCCGAGCACGTTGCCCACGCTCACCGGCGCGTCCCACCAGCCCTCGCCCCACGAGCGCACGCCGCGCGTGGCCCACTGCCGCGTGTAGGCGAGCAGTTTCTCTTCCGCGGCGAGCGGCATCGCGCCGAGCGAGTGCGTCACGAGGTAGGTCGTCTGAGCGAGGATCGGAAAGCGCGGGCGCCAGCGCGCGGCGAACGCGTCGCACTCGGCGAGGCGCGTGCGGAGATCGGGCGTGGTCGTCGTCATGGGTTTCACTTCCTCTTGGGAGCGGGGAGCTCGAGGCCGAGCGCGGCGCCGTCGGGCAGCGCGAGCTGGCAGCGCGCGAGGAACGGCGCGAGCGCATCGAGATACTCGCGCACGATGCTCGCGACCGACTTGCTGCGCAGCTCCAGTTGCAGCGCACGCACGTCGCCCGGGCTGTCGGGGCGGCCGAGCGAGAGCAGCGTGATCACGAGCCAGCGGTTGACGAGCTGCTGGGCCTGCGGCCGGTTGGTGGCGTCCGAGCAGAACTCCAGGAAGGCCGGGTCTTCCGGCTCGTCGAGCGGGCGCAGCTCGGACAGGCGCGTCGACGCGATCGCGGCGAATTCCTCGCAGGAACACTCCGTGTAGGCCGAGAGCGCGTGCCACGAGACGCGCTCGCACAGCAACAGGCACACCGCGAGCTCCATGCGCGTGGTCGGGTACGGCACGCGCTCCATCTTGTTGCGCACCGCCGAGACCACGTCGCCCATGCCGAGCAGCGCGTACAGCCGCTCGACGTCCGCGAACTGCTCGAGCGAGGCCTCGAGCGAGCGCGTCACGCGCAGCTTGTCGCGCACTTCGGGCAGGAAGCGCAGGCCATGGCCGCGAATGTTCGAGAGCATCAGCTGCCGATAGGCCTGACCCTCGAGGATCTTGCGCAGGATGCCGCGCTTCTCTTCGTCGTAGATGCGCATGGTGGGTTTTCCGCGGGATTTCGCGGGCCGCACAGTCTACGACGGCGGAGCGATCCCTGTCAGCTTGTCGTCGGGGATGACGAGCCGCGCCACGACTTCGCCACGGCGGATGTGGCGCTCGATGATCTCGTCCACGTCCGCGGGCGTGACGCGCCCGTACCACACGTTGTCGGGATACACGACCACCACGGGCCCAAAGGCGCACTGGTCGAGGCAGCCCGCCCGGTTGGGGCGCACGATGCGCCGGAAGCCCTGCTCGTGGAGCTTCTTCTTGAACGCCTCCGCGACCTCTGCCGCGCCGCGCGCCTTGCAACAGCCACGCTCGTCGAGCGCCTCGCGTTCGTTGGTGCAGATGAAAACGTGTCGCTGGAATTTCGCCATGGCTCAGCTGCCGCGGTGTCGCGAGAACAGGGCGCGCGAGAGGATCAGCTTCTGGACCTCGCTCGTGCCCTCGTAGATGCGCAGCGCGCGCACGTCGCGCCACAGCTGCTCGACGACGTTGCCGCGCACGACGCCCTGTCCGCCGAAGTGCTGCACGGCGCGGTCGCACACGTACGAGGCATTCTCGGTCGAGAACAGCTTGGCGCGCGCGACCTCCTCGACCGCGCGCTCGCCGCGATCGACGGCCTCTGCGGCCTCGCGCACGAGCAGCTCGGCCGCGCGCAGGCGCGTATCCATCTCCGCCACGTCGAACGCCAGTCCCTGATGGAGCGCGAGCGGCTTGCCGAACTGCGCGCGCGTCGAGAGGCGGCGCAGCGATTCGTCGAGCGCGCGCCGCCCAAAGCCGTTGGCGGCCGCCGCCACGCTGGTGCGAAAGCGGCCGAGCGTCGTGAGGGCGACTTCGAGTCCGCCGCCGACCTCGCCGAGCACCGACTCGTCCCCCACCTCGACCTGCTCGAGCAACACGTCGCCGATCGGATGGGGGCTGGTGACCTCGAAGCGGCGCGTCGTGAGCCCGGCCGCGTCGCCGCGCAGCGCGAACATCGTCAGGCTGTCCTTGCCGCCGTCACCCAGCTCGCCCGACGTGCGCGCGAGCAGCGTGTAGAGGCCCGCGATGCCCGCGTTGGAGATGAACGTCTTGTGCCCGCTGATGCGCCAGCGGCCAGCGACGCGCTCGGCGCGCGTCGAGATCAGCCCGAGGTCGGATCCGGCGAGCGGCTCGGTGAGGCCGAAGGCCGCCACGAGCTCGCCGCGCGCGACGCGCGGCAGGAGCTCGCGACAGGCCGCTTCCTTGCCGGAGCGCGCGAGGCTGTAGCTGCCCAAACCCTGCATGACGAGCATCACGTCGAGCATCGCGCCGTGGTAGGCGAGCGGCTCGCGCAGCGCGCACAACGCGCGGCACGAGACGTCGTCGTCCGCCGCGAGTCCCTGAGTGCTCGCACCGCCCCACTTCGCCGGCACGGTCCACGCCGCCAGATCGGCTCGCGCCACCAGAGCGAGCGCGAGCCTCGCGGCCGAAGTCTCGTCGAGCCCTGCGAGTTGCGGCTCGCCCGCGCGACCGACCGCACGCGCCGCTTCGCGCAGCGCATCGAGCACGTTCGCGCTCACGAGCGAGCCTTCACGTTCGGGAAATCGGGCGCGCGCTTGTCGAGCGAGGCGCGGTAGCCCTCGAGGTAGTCGGGGTGCTTCATGCACTCGGCCTGAATCCAGCCCTCGGCCGCCATGGCCTCGCCGAGCGTCATCGAGGCCTCGGCGTTGAGCAGCCGCTTGGTGACCGCCATGCCCATCGTCGGCCCCGCCGCGAGCTTGCGCGCCCACTCGAGCGCGCGCGCCTCGAGCTCCTCGGGCTTGCACACCTCGTTGTAGAGCCCGATCTCATAGGCGCGCGACGCCGCCATGAAGTCGCCGAGCATCAAGAGTTCGCTCGCGCGTCCGAGGCCGACGATGCGCGGCAGGAGCCACGCCGCGCCCATGTCCGCGCCCGACAGGCCGACCTTCGTGAACAGGAAGGCGATCTTGGCCGTGTCCGCCGCGACGCGCACGTCGGACGCGATCGCCATCACCGCGCCCGCGCCGCAGGTCGTGCCGTTCAGCGCCGCCACGATCGGCTTCTCGCAGCGCCGCATGTTCTCGATCAGGTCGCAGGTCATGCGCGTGAACGCGTACAGGTCGGCCTCGGGCACGTCGAACAGGCGCCCGATGATGTCCTTCACGTCGCCACCGGAGCAGAACGCGCGGCCACTGCCCGTGAGCACGATCGCGCGGACGCTCGCGCGAGTGTGCAGCGTCGCGAAGGCATCGCGCAGTTCCGCGTAGGACTCGAACGTCAGCGCGTTGAGGCGCTCGGGGCGAGCGAGCCGGATGGTCGCGACGCCGTCCTGCTCGCTGTAGCGAAAGTGCTGGGGCTGCATGGCTACCTAGCGCACCTTGCGCTTCGACATCGACTTCGACTTCGACTTCGACATCGACTTCGACTTCGACTTCGACATCGACTTCGACTTGGACTTGCTCGCGCGCCGCGCGGCTGCAACGCGGCCGCTCTGGGGGGCGACGAGCTTGGGATCGAGCGCCGCGTCGAACACGCCGTCGGCAAAGTCGGCCGCATCGAACTGCGCGCGCAGTTGCACGTTCGTGAACAGCCCCCGCGCAATCGCGAGGTCGGCGATCGCGCGCACGACGAGCGCCACGCGCGCGAGGTCGCGCTCGACTTCCTCCAGTCGCCGAGCGGACTGAGTGCGGCGGTGAGCGCTGACGAGCGCGAGCTCGCGCGTGCGCTGCTCGAGCTCGCGCAGCGCCGCGAGCTGCGGGCCGAGCGCGTGTTCGAGCGGAGTCTTGGCGTCCATGGCAGGCTTCCTCGGGGGTGGCGGGTTGGAATCGAGGCTCAGGGCAGCGCGGCGAGCGCCTGAATCTCCACCAGCGCGCCCTCTTCGATCAGGCCGGCCACCTCGACCAAGGCCATGGCCGGATAGTGGCGCCCGACGAGCTCCTTCCACACGACGCCGAGCTCGCGTGTGCAGCCGAGGTACGCGCGCTTGTCGGTCACGTAGATCGTGAGCTGCATCAACTGCTCGGGACCGCCACCGGCGGCGCGCACGACGGCGATCACGTTGGCGAGCGCCGTGCGGAACTGCTGCGCGAAGTCGCCGGGGCCCACCAGGCGCGCTTGGGCGTCCCACGCGACTTGTCCCGCGACGCACAACAGCCGCGCGCCGGCCGGTGCGAGCACGCCATTGGAATAACCCTTGGGTGCGGCCCATCCCGGCGGCTGGATCGATTCGAGCTTCATCGCGCCGCAGGATGATAGCGCGGCACGCTGCCGTCGAGCTCGACCAGCGCGCCGTTCGCATCGCCCTCGAGCAGCCCGCGCACGACGAACGCAATCTGCGAGGGAAGCACCAGCCTTCCGGCCGGATTCTCGGCCGCGAGCAGCGCGCGCGCCTCGGCTTCGCTGCGGCCCGTCTTGGCCGCGATCGTGCGCACCGAGGCATCGGTCATCGGTGAATCCACGTAGTGCGGACACACGGTCGCGACCTGCACGCCGCTCGATTCCAGATCGAGCGCCGCCGCGCGCGCCCAGCCGAGCAGCGCGTGCTTCGACGCGCAGTACGCGGCGACGTAGCGGTAGGCGCGCAGCGCGGCGGACGACGCGACGTTGACGATGCGCCCGTAGCCGGCGGACTTCATGGCGGGCAGGAGGCCTTCCGCCATGCGCCGCGCGCCGTGGAAGTTGACGCGCATGTGACGCTCGTAGAGTTCGTCCGTCGAGCCCTCCCTCGGGAGCAGCGGAGCGCTGACGGCGATGCCGGCGTTGTTGACCAGCCAGTCGATCGGACCGGCGAGCTCTCTCGCGCGTGCGATCGCCGCCGCGATCGAGGCGCTCTCGCCGACGTCGAGCTCGACGGCGAAGGCCGAGCCGCCGCGCGCCCGCAGCTCCAAAGCGGTGCGTTCGCACTCCGACAGCGTGCGCGCGCCGAGCACGACCGCGGCGCCGCTTCCCGCGAGCTCGGCCGCGATCGCCGCGCCGATCCCGCGGCCTGCGCCGGTGACGAAAGCGACATGGCTGCGGCTCATGCGCGGATTGTCGCGCGCGCCGCGGGCTTGTCGAGTCCGCGCCCTCGGCCAAAAGGAAATTTCCGGCTCCCGACGCTAGCTTCGCGCCCCATGTCGGCCCACGAGCATTGGCACGAGGAGATGCAGTCCGCTTGGCTCTACCGGGAGCTCGCGAGCATCGAGCGCGACAGCGCGGCGCGGGCGCTGTTCGTGGACCTCGCAGCGGCGGCCGAGGCGCAGGCCGCGCACTGGGCAGGACTCTCGCACCCCGCACCGGCCGCGTTCGCACCGACCCGCCGAGCGCGCCTCGTCGCGCGCCTCGTGCGCGTGCTCGGCCCGCGCCGCATGCTGAGCGTACTCGCGTCGATGAAGGTGCGCGGGCTGTCGGTGTACTCGTCGCGTCGGCCGACCGGCCACGCGATGCCGCGCTCGCTCGAGGACTTCGGCCAGCGCCACCGCTCGGTCGGCTCCGGCGGCGCCTTGCGCGCGGCTGTGTTCGGCCTCAACGACGGGCTCGTCTCGAACACGAGCCTGATCCTCGGCCTCGCCGGCGCGGGCGCCGAGCCGCGCACGCTGCTGCTCACCGGCATCGCGGGCCTGCTCGCGGGCGCGTTCTCGATGGCCGCGGGAGAGTACGTGTCGATGCGCTCGCAGCGCGAGCTGTTCGAGTACCAGATCGGCCAAGAGCGCGACGAGCTCGCCGAGTATCCCGAGGAGGAGACCGAGGAGATCGCGCTGATCTACAAGGCGCGCGGGCTCGGCCTCGACGAAGCCCGCGCCCTCGCGCGCAAGCTCATGTCGGACCCCGAGCACGCCCTCGACACGCTCGCGCGCGAGGAACTCGGCCTCAACCCCGACGACCTTGGCTCGCCGTGGGGCGCGGCGTGGACGAGCTTCCTGGCCTTCGCGGCCGGAGCCCTGCTCCCGCTCGCGCCGCACCTGTGGCTCGTCGGCTCCTCGGCCATCTGGTCCACCGCGGCGATCGCGCTCGTGGCGCTGTTCTCGGTGGGCGCGGCGCTCGCGCTCTTCACCGGCCGCGGCGCCGCGGCGAGCGGCTTGCGCATGGTGTTGATCGGCTCCGCGGCGGGCGCGACCACCTACGGCATCGGGCTGTTGTTCGGCGTCTCCGCGGGCTCCTAGCGCGTCCAGCGTCCCGATCACGCGCCCGCAAGACCCGTGTCAACGCGGAGCAATTTCGGCGGATCTTCCTTGCCACGACGGCTAGGAAGGCGGCAGACTTCACATTTGTGAATCCGCTCGTCCTACGGCACGAGCACGACCACTCGGCGCTCGGTCGTGTGTGCGACCTGCGCAGCCTGCTCGCGAAGCGGGGCGAGAGCCCCGAGCAGCTCGCCGAGCGCACCGGCGTCTCGAACATGACTTGGCGCCGCCTGCTCCAGAGGCGCGACGCGACGCGCCTGCCCGCGAAGTACCGCGCGATCCTCGAGCGTCACTTCGCGCCCGCGCCGCCGGAGCTCGATGCGGATCGCATCGCACGGACCGGCCTCGGCGGCAGCGAGGCGGCGTTGTTGAAGCGCGTCGCGCGCGACGGTCGCGGCGCGGATGACGCCGACGCGATCCTGCGCGACACCGAGCGCAAGCAGCGGAGCCTCCGCGGTGTGCCGGAGCGCCTGACTGCAACGCTCGCGAGCCTGCTCGCCCTCGCCCCCACCGCGCCCGTGGCCGCCAAGGCCCTGATCGTCGGGGCCTTGTTGTACTTCCTCAATCCGTTCGACCTCGTGGCGGACGCCCTCGTCGGCATCGGGTTCATCGATGATGTCGGCGTCCTCAGCATCGTGTTGCGCAAGCTCCGCGGCGTCCGCGGCGCCAATCCGAATTCTCAATGATCACGCCCACCGACTCCGGCTCGTCGCGCTTCGCCCGCGACCTGTCGGCCTCCCTCGTCGTCTTTCTGGTCGCGCTCCCGCTGTCTTTGGGCATCGCCGTTGCGTCGGGCGCTCCGACCGTGCGAGCGGGACTCGTGGCGGCCATCGTGGGCGGCGTTGTCGTCGGGCTCCTCGGCGGAGCACCCATGCAGGTGAGTGGCCCAGCCGCCGGCCTCACCGTGATGGTCTACGGGTACATCCAAGCGTTCGGATTCCGCGCGACGTGCGCCATCGTGATCTTGGCGGGACTCTTGCAACTGGCTGCCGGCGCGCTGCGCTTCGCACGCGCCGCCCTCGCCATTTCTCCAGCTGTCCTGCAGGCCATGCTCGCTGGCATCGGCGTCCTGATCGCGCTCGGGCAGGTGCACGTGCTGTTCGGGCATCGGCCGTCCGGCTCGGCGAGCGCGAACCTCGTGGCTTTGCCGGAAACCTTGAGCCAAGCGAATGTGTCCGCGACCATCGTCGGCCTCGCCACGCTGCTCGTACTCCTGGCGTGGAATCGGCTCGTCGCGCCGCGCGTGAAGTTCGTGCCCGGCTCGCTCGTTGCGATTGCCGCGGGCACCGCGCTCGCGGCGTGCCTGCCGGGAGAGCAGCCGTTGGTCACGGTCCCCGACGACGTGCTCAGCGCCTTCGAGTGGCCGAGCATCGATGGCACCGAGCTCGGGCCGCGGCTCGTCGCTGCGCTCGGCCTCGCCTTCGTCGCCAGCGCCGAATCGCTCTTGTGCGCCGTGGCGACGGACCGCCTGCACAGCGGACCGCGCGCGAAGCTGAACAAGGAACTCGCGGCGCAGGGCGTCGGCAACATCGTCTCCGGAGCGCTCGGGGGTCTTCCGATCACGGGCGTGATCGTGCGCAGTTCGGCCAACATCGCCTCGGGAGCGAAGTCGAGCCTGTCGGCCACCTTGCACGGCGTGTGGATGCTGCTCTTCGTCGCGCTCTGCGCGGGGTTTCTCGGTCGGATCCCCATGGCTGCGCTCGCGGCGCTCCTGGTGCACGTCGGTGTGAATCTGGTGAAGCTCAAGGAGTTCAAGCGCGTGCACGCCTACGGCGAGGCCGCGGTGTATGCGGTGACCCTCGCCGGCGTCGTGTTCATCAATCTCCTGTGGGGCATCGGATTGGGCTTCGCGCTCGCGCTGGTGTTGATGCTGCGGCGGCTCGTTCGAGCGGACGTCGACATCCTCGAGCGGGACGGAGCGCTCCACGCGACCTTGCGTGGCCATCTCACGTTCCTCGCGGTCCCAGCGATCACCCACGCGCTCGGCAAGCTGGCCGCCCGTCGAACCGTCCACCTCGAGCTCGAGGTGGATGCGCTCGACCACGCGGCGGTCGAGGCCATCCACGACTGGCGCGTCGGCTACGAGCGCGCCGGCGGTCGCGTGATCGGCCGGACGATCGAAGAACAGTGGCGAGAGCTCACGCAGGACGCCACGGCCACCAAGGCCTGAAAGCGGCCGGGCAGCGATGACGTCCGCATCGACGGTCGAGTCGTGGCTCGCGTATTGCCGGCCGCTCTTGCCGCTGCAGAACCCACTGTGGGCGTTCATCCACAACAACATCCTGTTGCAGTTGGAGGACCGGCCCTTTCTCGATGCCGTCCGGCGCGCAGCAGGGCTGTACCGCGCGCGACCCTACGAGAGCGAGGAGTTCTTTCGACGCGAGCTGGCGCGTGGGCGCATCGACGCGAGCGCGCTGGAGCAGGTGCTCGCGGAGCGGCTGCCCGAGCTCCCGCAACCGCGGAGCCAGTGGTTCCTCGCCAACCCGACGGTCGGCGAAACGCTGCCTGCGATCCAGAGCCTGCGGTTGTGCCCTCGCCTCGAGGAACTCGGCCCACTGCGGACCGACCGTGCGCTCAAGGACTTGCTGGTGCCCATGGTCGCAGCATGGCTCGACCAAGGGCAAGCGGCGTGGACGAGCCCACTGCGCAGCGAGTCGCTGTGGAGCGTGTTTTGCGCCACGGTCGACAGCGCTCCGCACTGGGGCTTCGGCTGGGCGAGTGCGCTCAAGGCCCGCATGGCCTCTCACGCACGCCGCGACGTGCTCGCCGTGATCGAGCACGAAGTCCGAGAGTGCGCCGGCGCGGGCTCCGAAGCTGAGTACTGCCTCGAGACGCTGTTCACGCTCAAGGGCTGGTCGGGCATGATCCACCGACTCGAGAGCGAACCCGCGCTCGCGCCGCTGGAAGCGCCGCCGCGCATTGCGCTCGCGGATTGGCTCGCGGTGCTGCTCGTTGCGCAGCACGCCTTGGAGGAATGGCTACTTGCGCGCTACGGCGCGAGTCGTGCGGCGCTGCGGGAGGTTCCTTGCCCAGTCGCACAGACGCGCGGCCTCGCGCGCGCTCATCTCTGGCAGGAAGCCTACGAGCGCTCGTTCGGCGCCGTGTTTCTCGAGCGCGTCGAGCGCGGCATCGCCGCGCGCGCGCCGGCGGCGAGACCCGAACGTCGCGCGCAGGCCCTCGTGTGCATGGACGACCGCGAGGAGTCCTTCCGTCGCGCGCTCGAACATGCGCACTGCGATATCGAGACGTTCGGTGCCGTCGGCTTTTTTGGCATCGACATGCGCTTCGAGGCCCTCGGACGCTCCCAGGCGACTCGCCAGTGCCCGCCGGTGATCGAACCGAGTCGTACGCTGCGCGAGCATGCACTCGACGGAGAAGGTGCGGCGCTTGAGCGAATGCGTCGCACCACGAGCACGGCGTCCGCGGCCAGCCTCGCGACCTACTACAGCTCGCGCACGCTCGTGCGCGGCGTTGCGGTTTCGCTCGCGCTGGGGATGCTCGGGTTCCTGCCGCTCGTGCTGAAGACCGCGCAGCCCGCGCGCTTGAGCCGCTGGCGACGCTGGGTGACGAAGCGCGCGTTCCCACGGCCGCGAACGCGCATCGAGTTGCAGCGCGACGGTGGCTATTCGCTCGACGAGCAAGCGCGGATCGTGCACGGCGTGCTCACGACCTGTGGACTGTTGCGGGACTTCGCGCCGCTGGTTGCGGTCATCGCTCACGGCTCGACGAGCTCCAACAATCCGTTTCGACACGCCTACGGCTGCGGTGCGTGCAGCGGAAACAACGGTGCGCCCAACGCGCGCGCGTTCGCCGCGATGGCGAACGCACCAGAGGTTCGACTCCGCGTGGCGGCGCTGGGGCTCGATCTCCCCGCAACGACGCTGTTCGTGCCCTGCCTGCACGACACGGCCCTCGATAGCGTGGACCTGCTCGACCGAGAGACTCTGCCCGCGGTCCGACGCGAGGAACTCGCGCAGCTCGAGCAGAGGCTCCTCCTCGCTGGGCGTCGCAATGCCGCCGAGCGTTGCCGTCGCTTCGAGCTTGCGCCCGCGCCCGGCGTCCACGGCAAGCTCGAAGCGCTGCTGCAGCACGTCGAGGACCGCGGCCACGATCTTGCTCAGCCGCGACCGGAGTACGGGCACAACCGCGTCGCGGCTTGCATCGTTGGGCGTCGCGAACTCACCAAGGGAGTTTCGCTCGATCGGCGCTCGTTCCTCGTTTCGTACGACCCGGCGACCGATCCCGACGGCAGTGTGCTCTCCGCGGCCGTACTCGGCTCGGTGCCCGTCGCGGTCAATATCGCGATGGACTATTACTTCTCGCGAGTCGATCCCGAGGGCTTCGGCGCGGGCTCCAAGCTGCCGCTCAACATCGTCTCGCTGCTCGGAGTGATCACGGGATCGAAGAGCGACCTGCGCATCGGCCTCTCGCGCCAGATGGTCGAGCTGCACGAGCCCATGCGAGTGCTCGTGCTGCTCGAGGCTGCAACGCCGCATGTTCTAGCCTTGCTCGCTGGCCACGCTCGGCTTGCCCGACTCGTGCAGAACGGCTGGATGCAGCTCGGGCGCATCGATCCGGTCGAAGGTCGCGTGGAGCTCCTTCGGGACGGCTGCTTCCTGCCGTGGCGCGAGGCGTGGCCCGAAGCGCGTGAAGCGAGACCGTCGCGCGTGGACATGCTCGCACCCAGCGGGGATGCGCTGATCGGAGGTCGCGCGTGAGCCTGCTCGCGATCCTCGTGGCGCTGGCGTTGATCGTCGCGGCGCTGCCGCCGCTCGTGCTCGGGGTCGCGCTGCTCCTTGGGCGGCCGCTCGTGGAGAGGAATTCGGTTCTCGCCGCCGAGCTGCAGTCGATCCTCATGCTCGCGCTGGGCCTGACGCTCACGCTGGCGCATGCCATGAGCGGACGCGGAGCCGCAGAGGTCCGACTGCCTCCCCCACTCGACTTCGGCGGGTATCAATGGGTGCCCGTGCTGCTGGTCGATTGGACCTCGATCGCCTACCTCGGTCTGGTGTGCGTCGTTTATCCGGCCATCGTCCGCTTCTCGATCCCCTCGTTTCATCGCGAGCCCGGCGCAGCGCGCTACTGGTTCCTCGTCACGCTGCTCGCCTTCGCGCTGTTCGCGACGTCGCTGGCGGGAAATCTCGACGTGCTCTTCGTCGGTTGGGAGCTGGTCGGCCTGTGCAGCGTCCAGCTGATCGCATTCTTCCGCTCCAACCCCCGCGGCGGCGAGAACAGCCTGCGCGCGCTCGTCTACTACCGCACCTGCGACGCCGCGCTGCTCGGCGCGCTCGTGTGGCTCCATGGCTCGTTCCCCACGGCGGAGTTCCTGCGGTTTCACGAGGACTCCGGCCAGTCGTCGGCGCTCGCGGTGGGCGCACTGGTCTTGTTTGCTTCGCTCGCCAAGTCGGCGCAACTGCCGATGTCCCCGTGGCTGCACCGTGCCATGGAAGGACCGGCGGCGTCGAGCGCCATCTTCTACGGCGCGCTCAGCATCCACCTCGGGCCGCTGCTGCTCATCCGCACCGCTCCTCTGTGGATGGCGTTTCCCGCCATTCGACTCGCCTGCGCGGGCATCGGTGTCAGCACCGCGGTCTATGCCTCGCTCGTCGGTCGCGCGCGCCCCGACGCAAAGACGTCGCTCGCCTACGCGGCCATGACGCAGCTCGGCGTGATGTACGTCGAGCTCGCGCTCGGCTGGCACGAGTTCGCCCTGTTGCACGTCTGGGCTCACGCGGGCTTGCGAACTTGGCAGTTCCTGCGTTCGTCCTCCTTGATTCAGGATTTTCAGTCCAATCCGCTCGTGGGAGCGCAGGTGAGCGCGAGGTTTCGGCTGGGCGTGGAGACGCTCTCGATTCCCGTGCGGTGGCAGCGTCGCCTGCACCTCGCCGCCTTGCGGCTCTTTTGGCTCGATGCGTTGCAATGGCAATTCGTGGCACGGCCATGGCTCGCGCTCTGGCGACGGCTGGCCAGTCTCGAGGACCGCGTGCTCGCACCGGAGCGCAGGAGGTCGAGGTGAGCGCGCCCGCCATCGTCACGCGGCGTCGCGCTCCGCATCTGGGCATGCCAACCGGCGCGATCGTGTTGGCGCTCATGTGGCTCGCACCGAGCCCAACGCCGTTCCTCTGCGCGTGGAGTGCGCTGACGGCTTGGCTGTGGCTGCGCGCCGACGCAACCGCGCTGCCGCGCAGGCCCTATTTCGCGGTCGGCGCGCTGAGCATGGCCCCCTTGCCGCTCGCTTGGGAGGGCTGCCCGGGCTGGCTTGCAGCGACGTGCCTCGCGCTCGGAGCCGGTGCGGTTCCGTTCCACCTCTGGCTCGAGGATGCGCGACGCTCGCTGCGACGCACGGAGTTTGCGCTGCTCTTGGTCGCGCAGCCGGGCGTCGCGCTGTTGCATCGCTGGCTCGACGCCCACCCGCATCAACTGGACGCGAGTAGTGTGAACGCGCTTCAGTTCCTGTTCGTGACGAGCGCCGTGGCGCACTCCGGCCTCGCGCTCGTGCGCGAGCAGCAGGAGCGCGTCATCGGCTCGATCGTACAGTCTCAGTCGGCGCTCATCCTCGCGGGAGCGCTGGGTGAGGAACACGGCTGGGTGGCTGCTCGCACGCTGCTCGTCTCCGTGTCCATCGCAGGGGCGGTCTTGCTCACGATCCTGATCGAACTGCGACGCCTGCACCGCACGTCGCGGCTCTCGCACCGACACGCGCTCGCGGACGTCGAGCCGAACCTGCACGCCGTCTTCGTCGCGTGCGGCTGGGCCTTCGTCGGAGTGCCGGGTGGAATCGCGTTCTTCGCGGAGGACTTGCTGTTTCACGAGCTCGTTCACGCCGCCCCGCTCGCCACGATCCTGTTCATCGCCACGACGGGCTTCAACGCGATCGCGTTCTACCGCGTGTATTTGGGCACGTTTTGCGGCACGCGCCGCAGCGGTCCGGCGAGCTTCGCGCGCGAGGCGGAGGGGAGCCCGCGGGTTCCCGGTCGCTGGTTGCTCGCCGGTCTGCTGCTCGGCACGGGCGCGCTGTACGTGCTCGGATTCCTGCCGATGCTGGCCGTCGGGGGCCACTAGAAGAACAGCACGTGCGCGCCGATGGCGACGCCGGCGAGGTCGGCGACGACGTGCGTCCACCAGCCGGGCCAGATCGAGCGCCAGCGCAGGTAGCAGAGCGACCACGCGCAGCCGGCGACGAACACCGCGAGCGAGGCCGCGAGGCCTGCCTGCGTGCCGAACAGCACGCAGAAGGTGACGACGTGGTGCGAGGTGAAGAGCGCCGCCGCGAGCGGGACGGCGCGCAGCTCGCCCATGAGCTCGGCGCAGCGGCGGAACACGAACCAGCGCCAGAAGTACTCCTCGAGCAGCGAGTTCACGAACGAGATCGCGAGCGCGGCCAGCGCGAAGCGCAGCGGGGTCCCGATGCCGGAACTCTCGACGCTGCGGCGCAGCGCGTCCGCGTCGAGCAGCCGCTCTCCGACCAGCGCGTAGCCGCCGAACACGACGACGAGCACCGCGAGCGAGATCGCGCCCGCGCCGAGCCACGCCTCGCGTCGATGCTCCCGCGGCAGCGGCGAGGTCGAGAGCGGCTCGCGCGCGATCCACGCCAACCACAGAAGCGGC
>VGZD01000050.1 GCA_016872715.1 Planctomycetota bacterium | reverse complement strand
AGGGCGTCACGCGGTGCCGGCGACCTGCAGCGGGAGTGCTGCCCTGGGGGGCTGGCGGAGCGGAGCGAAGCCTGCCCCCCAGGGCAGAGTCGCTTCGGGCGCGGGAGGTCGGTACCCCAGCGAGCTGCGCGGCCGCACGCGGTTGTACTCCAGGCGATACCACTCGAGCACCGTGCGCGCTTCCTCCAGCGTGTAGAAGATCTCCCCGTCCAGCAGCTCGTCGCGCAGCGAGCCATGGAAGCTCTCGTTGTAGCCGCTCTCCCACGGCGAGCCCGGCTCGATGTACAGCGTCTTCGCACCGACGCGGCCGAGCCACTCCCGCACCGCAGTCGCCGTGAATTCCGGGCCTGTGCCGTGTAACGAAATGACTTCCGCTTTGACGTAGCCCTTCAGGCGACGGTGCGTCCGCTCCTGCGCACCGAGAGGGGGACTGCTTCTGAGTCAGCGCCCCTCGGCGCAGACGGCCCTTTTCCAGTTCCTCAGGCTTCGCTCCGCGACTCCAAGGCGCTCAGCCAGAGGTCCCAGGTCCCGAGGTCGGAGTCGGCCCTCCTGCCCAGGCGCTCCCCACACATGCAGCGACGCCGCCTCCGGCGACCCTGCCGGATCGTCGTGTTTCCTTGACCTCTCGCTCGCATCCACCGGACCTCCTGCTCCCGCCCGTGGGCGGGGGTGGGGAGCGATGGCCGCGGTCCTGAAGGCCACGCCAACTCGGAGACAATGGCGTTGAGCGCCACAGTGGCGCAGGCTTCTAGCCGCCCTCGAGTGCCTCGGACTGGGCCGCGTCGAACGGCTCGCAGGGAGGCGTCGCGTCCTCGAGGTCGTCGAGGTAGTGCAGCGGGAGCGCGACCTTCTGGCTGCGGCCGCTCTTGCCGCGGTGGGCGCGCAGCGCGCTGGGCGGAAACGGCTCCGCTACGTCGATGCCCTCGAGCCCGGCCTCGAGCTCGGCCATGCCCCTCACGCGCTGCAGGCGCTCGCGCAGCTGACTCGAGTTGCGAAAGCCCTTCGTGTACCACGCGCACCACTTGCGCACCTGCTGCATCGCCGACACTTCGCCGAAGAACTCGACCAGCGCGCGGGCGTGCTCGAGCAGGATCGCGCGCACTTCGCCCAGATTCGGTGCCCGCTCGGGTTCGCGGCCGTCGAAGGCCTGCGCGAGCTCGCGAAACAGCCACGGTCGACCGAGGCAGCCGCGACCGACGATCACGCCGTCGCAGCCCGTCGCGCGCATCATGCGCAGCGCGTCGAAGGCCTCCCAGATGTCACCGTTGCCGAGCACGGGAATCGAGAGCCGCGACTTGAGGTCGCCGATCGAGCTCCAGTCCGCCTCGCCGGAATACAACTGCGCTGCCGTGCGCGCATGCAGTCCGACGGCGGACACGCCCTCCTCCTGCGCGACGCGCCCCGCCTCGCGGTAGGTGAGCAGCGAGTCGTCGATGCCCTTGCGCATCTTGATCGTGACCGGCACGCCGCGCGCATTCGTCACCATCGCTCGCACGAGCGCCGCCACGAGCCGTGGCTTGAGCGGGATCGCCGCGCCGCCGCCGTGGCTCGTCACCTTGCGCACCGGGCAGCCGAAGTTGATGTCGACGTGGTGCACGCCGTCGTCGACGAGCCGCGCGACCATCAGACCCGCGTCCTTGGGATCCGACGAATACACCTGCACCGAGCGCGGCGATTCGTCCTCGCGCGAGCTCGCGAGCAACACCGTTCTGCGATTGCCGTTCAAGTAGCCGCGCGCGGTGATCATCTCACTCACGTACAGCCCCGCGCCAAAGCGCCGACACAGCGTGCGGAACGGATAGTTGGTCACGCCCGCCATCGGAGCGAGCACGACCGGCGGCCACACGCGCAGCGGGCCCACCGACAAGGGCGCGAACTCGCCTTGCCGCGCGAGTTGCACGGCGCGCTGGACCTCCGAGCGCAGCCCTTCCTGCGGCGCGCTACTTCTTTCCATCCTTCGGTTCGGTCTGCGCCGCGCGCTTCATGCGCTCGAGCTTGTCCGCGGGCAGCGGCAACCCGGCCGTCCCGTGCAGGTCGAACTCCAAGAGCGTCGTCTGCACTTGCACCTGCCCGACCTGCTCGAAAATCGCCTTCGCGGCACCCTGCTCCATGAAGCCCGCGAACTTCACTCCCGTCGGAGTCTTGATGGCGTGGTCGCCGTCCTCGTCGAGCGCGAGTTCCCAGCGCACGACCTCGAGCTGCAATCCCTCGTCGAAGCGCACCACCGGGAAGGCGCCGGCGCCGCGCGTCGCGGCGATCGCGAGGTACGTGGTGGCGCTGTCGCAGTCGATCGCGCCGATGGACTCGCGCGCGTTTTGGATGTCGATGAACGCGCCGTCGAGACGCCGTTCGACGCGCCATTGTCCGGCCACCCTCTGGGCGCGCACGACGAGCTCGTGACCGGTGTTGCGCACCTTGATTTCGAAGCTGTCGAGCGCGCCCTTGGCGAGGCGCTGGCGCGCTTCCACTTCCGTGCCCGTGTTGCCACCGCTGGGCAGGATGCGCCGCCGCCCGCACAGCGTGATCACGCCGTCGAGCTCGCGCACGACCGCGATGCGCTCGGCCGCCACCCGCCCGCTGGCCGCGACGGTTTCGTAGCGACAGGTGAGCAGGAGCTCGCCCTCGGGCACCTTCGGCGGATCGACCGCGATCGGCGCGCTGGCCTCGGCCTTGCGCTTGGCATTCGCGACCGAGAGGGCCTCCAGCCGCAGGTCGAGGTCCGCGCGCGTGAGCGGCGTGCCGCGCAACACCACGGCTTCCACTTGAGCGAGCGCGCCGATGTCCGCGGAGGGATCGCCGCGCACGAGCACGAGGTCCGCGAGCTTGCCCGGCTCGATCGAGCCGCGATCACCCAAGCCCAGCGTGGTCGCCGCGCCGCGCGTGGCCGCGTCGAGGCACGCCGAGGCGGGAATGCCCGCGGCCTGCCATTCGAGCAGCTCGCGCACGAGCCCCGAGCCCGGCGCGAGCCACGGATGCGGCGCGCCGCTGCCCGGCACGAGCGGCACGCCCGTGCGCTGCGCGAGCAACAGTGCGGAACGCTGCTTGCCGATCGCGACGTTCGCCGCGGCGCGCAGCTCCGTGGTCCACGCGCTGCGTCGTCCCTCCAAGTCCGCCAGCCAGACGGTTTGATATTGCGGGCCCAGCCGCGCGAGCTCGCTCGCGCTTGCGCCCTCGTCCTCGACGAGGCGAGCGTAGCCGCGCAGCGCCGGCACGAGAGCGGCGCCACCGCCCCGCAGCGCGCGCAGGCCGGGCTCGAGCTCCGCGAGCTCGACCTCGTGCCAACTGCGGCCCGCGGGCAGCAGCGCATCGAGGAACACGAAGCCCTTCTGTCCGCCTGAGAGCGCGTCGGCGAGCGCCTGCTTGGGCCGCAGCGGCCCCCACACGGCAAGCCCCTTTTCGGCCGCCATCGCGCACGCACCGCGCCAGGCCGACTCGCCGATGCCGCCGTGCACCGCGACGAAGTCGATCTTCTCCTCCCACAGGTGGTGCACGGCCTCCTTGGCCTCGACTTCGCTCGTCACCACCACCGCGGCCGCCGTCGAGGGAGGCTTGCCGTCGAGCACGCCGCCGGCGATCGAGAGCAGCGGCCCCTGCACGCGATCGCGCTCGGCTCGATCGCGCGAGCCGAAGATGCGCCCGAGCTCGTTGCCGTGGTCGCGCAACGTGGTCACGCCCGCGGCGACATACAGCGCATCGTGCTCGGGATCGTGGTAGCCAAAGCCGTCGATCAGTCCGGGGATGACGTGCAGCCCGCGCGCGTCGATCTGCCGCGCCTCCGCGGGAATCGCCACGCGAGCGTCGACCGTGCGGATGCGATCGCCCTCGACGAGGATCGTGGCCTCGAGCGGAGCGGCGAGCGGGACGAGCGTGTGCACCTTGCCGCCGACGATGGCGACCAGATCGAGGAGTAGCGGGGCGATCAGCATCGGCGCGATGTTCGCAACTGAGCGGGCCGCGGGGAAGGGCTGCGGCTCGACCGCGCCACGAGCGCCCCGTAGGCTCTTCGCCCATGACTTCCAAGGGTGTGGACAAGGGTCGGCGCGGAGTCGTGCGGCTGGCGACGGACGAGCTCTCCCTCGGGCCATGGGTCTACGGGCGCCACGTGGCCCTGCCGCAGGAGCCGATCGACGATGGCTCGCTGGTCGAGGTCGAGGACGAGAGCGGCCGCTTCCTCGGCCACGCGCTCTTCAACGGCGCGTCGGACATCCGCCTGCGCTGGCTCTCGCGCGGCCGCAAGACCGACCTCGACCGCCCGCGCGAGTTCCTGCTGCGCCGCCTGAAGGACGCCGACACGCTGCGCCGACGCGTGCTCAAGCTGCCGGAGGTCACCAACGTCTACCGCGTGGCCCACGCCGAGGGCGACGACCTGCCGGGGCTGATCGTCGACCGCATGAACGACATCCTCGTCTGCGAGCACCATGCGCTCGGCTTCTGGCGGTTGCGCGAGGACGTGCAGTGGGCGCTCGAGCAGCTCTACTCGGGTTGCCGCGTCGTGCACCGCATCCCGCCGGGCGCGATCGACGCGGAGAGCTACCCGCGGCGCGAGCTCGACGCCGCGCTCGAGGCGAGCGACGAGACGGTGATCGAGGAGCACGGACTGCGCTACGAAGTGCGGCCGGGTGCGGGCCACAAGACCGGCTGGTTCTGCGACCAGCGCGACAATCGCCTCGCGCTCGCGAAGCTCGCGCAGGGCCGCGACGTGCTCGACATCTGCTGCAACGCCGGTGGTTTCGCGCTGCAGGCCGCGCGCCACGGCGCGCGCACGGTGCGCGGCGTCGACATCGACGAAGTGGTGCTCGCGCGCGCCAAGGACGCGGCGCGGCTCAACCAACTGGCGGTCGACTTCATCCACAGCGATGCCTTCCCCTACCTGCGCAGCCTGACCGGCGAGACCGGTCGTCCGGGGCTGGTGATCGTCGATCCGCACAAGCTGATCGGCTCGCGCACGGCCTTCGATTCCGGACTCCAGAAGTACCTCGACCTCAACGCGCTCGCGTTCGGCGTCGCCCGGCCGGGCGCGCTGGTCGCGAGCTTCTCCTGCTCGGGCCTGCTGCAGGAAAACCAGTTCGTGGGGATGCTGTTCCAAGCCGCCCGCCGCGCCGGACGCGACCTGCGGCTGCTCGGGGCGCTCGGCGCCGGTCCCGACCACCCCCAGCGGCCCGACTTCGCCCGCTCGCGCTACCTCAAGGGCGCCCTGCTGGCCCTCGACTGAGCGAGCGGCGTTCGGCCTTTCACGGCGGTTGGCCCGTGCAAAACGCCCCGCGCTGGCCTATGCTCCACCCCCACGCGACGCCCTCGTCTCCGCCTCCGGCGCGGCGAGGGCGCCATCGTCGACGGCGAACTCGTCCAGAACGTTCTGGCGGCTGCGCCGACGCACATCCCGCCCACCTCCGCCCCTGCCTGCAGGAGACCGCCCATGAGCCTTGCGATCCTCGCGACCGAAGAGAACTGGCAAGCGTTCGATGACGCCTGGACCGCTCTGATCGCCTCCAAGGGACCGATCGAGGAGCTGTGCGCCGCGATCGAGGTGATCGGCTCCAAGCGTCGCATCTCGCGCTGCCTCCCGACGCTGCGCATCCACGCCGAGTCGCTCGCCGAAGGCGGTCGCGCCGCGGAAGCCTCCGCCATCGTCGGCGCGACCCTGCGCGCGGGCGGCCCTCCGGGCGAGCTGGGCGAACCGTTGCTCAAGTACACCGAAGCCGCCTTCGGCTCGGAACCGTGGTGGACCGCCTTCCGCGACATGGCGGGCCTCAAGCGCGAGGCGCTCGACCTGCGCAAGGCGTGGGGCTACTTCGACGACATGCGCTCGTACAAGCCGGGAGTGGTCGTGTTCCACGCCTCGGGCTGGGGCGTCGGCGAGGTCAAGGAGGTCTCCAACGCCACGATGGAGATCACCGTCCACTTCGCTTCGGGCAAGAAGGACCGCTTCCCGTTGCGCACGGCGGTCGAGATCCTCGAGCGCCTGCCCGCGACCGACCTGCGCGCCCAGCGCCTGCTCGATCCCAAGGGCCTCGAAAAGCGCCTCAAGGAAGCGCCGCTGGAGATCCTCAAGGCGGTGCTGCTGCGCTACGGCGGCAAGGCCAGCAACATGACCATCCGCAACGCGCTGGCCCAGATCGGCGTCGATGGCACGAAGTGGTCGAACTGGTGGAAGAAGACGCGCCTGGCGGCCGAGAACGACACGATGTACCGCGTGTCGGGCAACGTCGCGAAGTGCGAGGTCGAGCTCCTGCGCCGCGCGATGGATCCGATCGAGGCCATGCGCCGCCAGCTCAAGCAGGCGCGCACTCTGAAGGACGCGCTCTCGCGCGTGCGCGACCTGATCGGCGGCGAGAAGCTCGCGCCGGAGATTCGCAAGGCCGCGCTGCAGACCATCGAAGAGCTCGCCGACGACGAAAAGGTGCCCGCCCCGCTCGACCAGCGCCTCGCGGCTTGGATGCTGCTGCGCGAGCACCCAAGGGCGGACGGAACGCCGGCCGCGACGCCCGCGCCCCTGCTCGAACGCCTCAAGGCCGCCGCCGAGAAGGCCGCACCGGCCGATCCGCGCGTTCCGCCGGCCCTGTGGGCCTTCCTGCAGAAGATGCCCGGCTCGCGCGAGCAAGAACGCTCGGTGACCCTGCTCGCCGAGATCTACGGCGAGCGCTGGGTCGACGAGGCGCTCGCGCACCTCGCCCATGCCGCGCCCGGCATGGCGAAGCCGCTGATCGACGAACTGCGTCGGCACAAGCGCGACGCCGCGCTCGCCGCTTGGTACGTGCGCCTGCTCGCGCGCCCGCGCCTGTCGCCGTTCGTGCTCACCGAACTCGCGCGCCTCGCCGAGACGGGCAAGCTCAAGGGTGAGTTCCCCACCTCGGTGCAGCGCGCCATGGCGCTGATCGAGCTCTCGGTGTACCTGCAGGAAGAGCGCGTCGGCGACTCCGTCATGGCGCGCGCCCAGCAGAAGCTCACGGAGCTGCTGCTCGGAGGCGAGCCCACGCTCGTCGGCACGA
The DNA here is from genome assembly GCA_016872715.1 of Planctomycetota bacterium. Taxonomy (GTDB): domain Bacteria; phylum Planctomycetota; class UBA1135; order UBA1135; genus F1-120-MAGs118. Next base: position 21,083 of record VGZD01000050.1, on the reverse strand, counting down.
TGCTCGCCGGCGCCGACATCACGGCCCTGCGCTCGGTGCGCGCGATGCTGCAGCGCGGCGTCGACGATCGCATCGACACCATCGTCACCGACATCGTGCTCGACATGGGCGGCGACGTGTTCCGCTCGGAGCAGCTGCCGTTCTGGATGGAAGAGAAGATCTGGACCACGCGCGCCGGCCTGCAAAAGCGCGAGGCCGAACTCAACGAGCTCAAGGAAAAGAAGATCCCCGCCAATGCCGAGGCGATCGCCAAGGCGGCTTCCTACGGCGACCTGTCGGAGAACGCCGAGTGGGAGCAAGCCATCGAAGAGCAGCGCCAGTTGACCAGCGCCGCCTCCGAGATGGACAAGGAGCTGCGCATGGCGGCGTTGCTCGAAAACGCCAACATCCCCGACAACACCGTTTGCCCCGGCACGACCGTCACCTACCGCGACGTGCGCCTCGGTACGTCGCACACGGTCACGATCCTCGGTCCTTGGGACGCCAAGGACGACGCGACGATCAGCTACAAGGCTCCGCTCGCGTGCGGCATGCTCGGCAAGACCGTCGGCCAAAACGCCACGATCGAGTTGCCCAGCGGCACGCAGGACGTCGAGATCCTCGCCATCGCGCTCACCAGTCTGGCCTGAACCCAGCCCACGCCCGCCTCCTCGGCCTCGACCCCGTGGCGATCGTTTCGCGCGCGTCGCCGCGCGGGTTGCGAGCCGCTCACCGTCGAGCCCGTCGACGCCCCCTACACACCGCGCCGCAGGGCGGCGCAGCCCGCGCGCTCGGCCGCCCCTGCGCTCGACCCCGTGCGCGCCTGCGCACCCCCCCATCCCCGTTCGAACGGACGTTCGCACCAACCCACTCGAGAACCTCGCTGCCACCATGGCCTCCTCCACCGCCACTGCTCAGGACTTCAAGGTCAAGGACCTCGCGCTCGCCGACTTCGGGCGCAAGGAAATCGAACTCGCGCAAGTCGAGATGCCCGGACTGATGGCGCTGCGCCAAGAGTACGCCGACAAGCGGCCGCTCGCGGGAGCGCGCATCTCGGGCTCGCTGCACATGACCATCCAAACCGCGGTGCTGATCGAGACGCTCGTCGAGCTCGGTGCAGCGGTGCGCTGGTGTTCGTGCAACATCTTCTCCACGCAGGATCACGCCGCCGCCGCCGTCGCGGTCGGCCCCAAGGGCAGCGTGGCCAAGCCCAAGGGTGTGAGCGTGTTCGCCTGGAAGGGCGAGACGCTCGAGGAATACTGGTGGTGCACCGAGCAGGCGCTGATGTGGCCGGACGGCAAGGGCCCGAACATGCTGCTCGACGACGGCGGCGACGCGACGATGATGGTCCACCTCGGCGCGCAGTACGAGAAGGACGGCAAGGTCCCCGCTCCGAAGAAGGACGACCAAGAGGACTGGGCCCTGCTCCTCAAGTGCCTCAAGCGCTCGGTGGCCTCGTTCCCCAGCCGCTGGACCGACATCGCCGCGCAGGTCAAGGGCGTCAGCGAGGAGACGACCACCGGCGTGCACCGCCTGTACGACATGCAGAAGAAGGGCCAACTGCTCTTCCCGGCCTTCAACGTCAACGACTCGGTCACCAAGTCGAAGTTCGACAACCTCTACGGCTGCCGCCACAGCCTCGTCGACGGCATCATGCGCGCCACCGACGTGATGCTCTCGGGCAAGCTGGCGGTGGTGTGCGGCTACGGCGACGTGGGCAAGGGCTCGGCGAAGTCGCTCGCGAGTCAGGCGGCGCGCGTCGTCGTCACCGAGATCGACCCGATCTGCGCCCTGCAAGCCTGCATGGACGGCTTCCAGGTCGCGCGCGTCGAAGACGTGGTGTCGCAAGCCGACATCTTCATCACCGCGACGGGCAACAAGAACGTCATCACCGTCGAGCACATGGCGAAGATGAAGAACAACGCCATCGTCGGGAACATCGGCCACTTCGACAACGAGATCGACATGATGGGCCTCGCGCGCACCAAGGGCGTCAAGCGGGTCAACATCAAGCCGCAGGTCGACCGCTGGGTGTTCAGCGACGGGCACGGCGTGCTGATCCTCGCCGAGGGTCGCCTGCTGAACTTGGGCTGCGCCACGGGCCACCCGAGCTTCGTGATGTCCAACAGCTTCTCGAATCAGGTGCTGGCGCAGATCGAGCTCTTCCAGAACGGCAAGCAGTACGACCGCGCGGTCTACACGCTGCCCAAGCACCTCGACGAGAAGGTCGCGCGCCTGCACCTCGCCAACCTCGGCGCGAAGCTGACCGAGCTCTCGCCCGATCAGGCGCAGTACATCGGCGTCGACAAGCACGGCCCCTACAAGCCGGGCCACTACCGCTACTAGGCGCGGCTGCTAGCCTGCGCGCTCCCATGGGGCCGCAGGCGAGCGATCGAACGTGCCCCGTCGTGACTCGGCTCGCGCCGAGCCCGACGGGGCTCCTGCATCTGGGCCACGCGCGTTCGTTCGCGCTCGCGTGGCTGCACGCGCGCTCGCGCGGCGGCCGCGTGGTGGCGCGCATCGAGGACCTCGACCGCGAGCGCTGCAAGGCGGCGCTCGTCGACGCCTGCCTGCGCGACATCGCGTGGCTGGGGCTCGACTGGGACGGCGAGCCGCGCGTGCAGTCGCGCTCGCTCGAGCCCTACGAGCGCGCCTGCAACGAGTTGCTCGCGCGCGGACACGCCTACGCTTGCACCTGCACGCGCGCTGAAATCGCGGCCCTCTCCGCGCCGCACGCCGACGACGGCGAGCAGCGCTATCTCGGCACGTGCCGCGGCCGCTTCGCGAGTCCCGACGCGGCGCGTGCGAGCACCGGTCGCGACAGTGGGCTGAGGCTCGCGGTCCATCCCGGTCCGCTCGTCGTACACGACGAGCTCTGCGGCGAGTGCTCCTTCGACGTCGCGGCGGAGGTCGGCGACTTCCTGATCCGACGGCGCGACCGCGCCATCGCCTACCAACTCGCCGTGGTCGTCGATGACGCGCTCGATGGCGTGACCGACGTGGTGCGCGGCGACGACCTGCTCCCGAGCGCCGCCCGTCAGATCCTGCTGCAGCGCGCGCTCGGCCTCCCCACGCCGCGCTACTGGCACCTGCCGCTGGTCACCGACGAGCACGGCGCGCGGCTCTCCAAGCGCCGCGGCGACATCGGACTCTCGCAACTGCGCGAGCGCGGCGTCGACCCGCGCACCGTCGTGGCGTGGATCGCCCGCTCCGCCGGGCTCGAGCGCGGCCCGCGCCCCGCCGCGGCCGACTTGCTCGCGGGCTTCGACCTGCGCGCCCTGCCCCGCGCCCCCGCAGCCCTTTCGAGCGCGGACCTCGCCGCGTTGGTTCCCTAGCGTCCCGCTCAAGCCCCGCGCGGGCCCCGGCCGACACCGGCCCGGCGCAGCGCTTGACCTTCGGCCCGCCGCTGCTACTCTGTCCGCCCTTCGCGTTCCCCGGTAGCTCAATGGTAGAGCACCCGGCTGTTAACCGGGTTGTTGTAGGTTCGAGCCCTACCCGGGGAGCCACTCGCGCCCGCCCCCGCCGACGCCCCTCGTCGGCGCCCTCGCGCAGGTCCGTCGCGCGGGTCCGTCGCGCGGGTCCGTCGCGCAGCGCCGTTGCGCGCGCGAAAGTCGCGACGACTTGCGGCGACTGCGAGCGCGCGATCGAGCGCTCGCCACCGTGCGGCGCGAGCGACTGTCACGTTTCGGTTCTGGGAAACCCGCGTCGCGCGCCGTCGCGGCCGTCCAGAACGCCTCGGGCGAAGTCGAAGGGGTGCGAAGAGGAGCACAGCTTCCATGGCGCAACCCGAGCTTTCCGTGCTGGTTCCGACCTACGGCCGAACAGCGACCATCGCGCGACTGCTCACGCGCCTGTGCGACCAGACGCTCGATCCATCGCGCTTTGAGGTGATCGTCGTCGACGACGGATCGCTCGAACCGATCGCGCTCAACGCGGGCGACTATCCCTTCGCGCTGACGCTGTTGCGGCAGGACAACGCCGGTCCGGGAGCCGCGCGCAACGCCGGCGTGGCGCACGCCAACGCAAATTGGACCGTGATCCTCAACGACGATGCCGTGCCGGCGGACGATCTGCTCGAGCGCCATCTCGCTCGTTCGCGCACCGTCGGCCCGCAGGTCGCGGTGCTCGGCACGTTCCGCTTCACCGCGCAGGCCTCGAAGAGTCCATTCGTGCAAGTGCTCGCGAACTCCGACCTCTTGTTCGACTTCCCGCGCCTCAAGAGCGGAGCGCACCTCGGCTGGAGCTTCTTCTGGACTTGCAACCTCGGCCTTCCGACGCAGGTCCTGCGCGACAACCCGTTCGACAGCGCGAACTTCCGCGAGGCCATCGTCGAGGACGTCGAGCTCGGCTACCGGCTCGAGAAGCAGGGCTGGCGCGTGCTCCACGACGGCACGCTCGTGTGCGAGCACGACCACGTGCTCGAGGCGGCGGGCTACTTCCGGCGCATGGTGCGACTGGGCGTGAACATGGCGCGCATGCACGCCAAGCATCAGGACCCCGCGCTGCTGCACCTGCGCGAGAACCGCCAGATCTCGGGTTTCCTCGCCTCGGCGCAGCAGAACGTCGAGGCCTACCACGCGACCTTCCACAAGGTGCAGGCCAGACTCGCCGCGCTCGACAAGGACCACTTTGGCCGAGCACTTCCACAGGAACTGCTGCGGCAGGTGAGCCAGCTCGTGAGGCAAATGGGAACGCTGTGCTATTGGCGCGGAGTGTTGCTCGAGCACGAAGGGCACGATCCGTTCAGCGTGCTCGACCGCGGACCGGTCACCGGCGAGCTGGTGTCGATCGTCGCGGTCTCCTACAACGCGCTCGCTCGCACGCAGCGCTGCGTCGAGGCCCTGCGCGCGGCCGCCGACCCGCGCCACCCGACCGAACTCGTCTTCGTCGACAACGGCTCGAGCGACGGCAGCGCCGAGTGGCTCGCAGCGCAGAGCGACATCCGGCTCGTGCGCAACCCCGACAACCGTGGCGCGCCGCTCGCCCGCAATCAGGGCCTCGCACTCGCGCGCGGGCGCTGGATCGTCGTCATGGACAACGACGCCATGGTGGGTCCGGGCTGGCTGCATCGCCTGCTGACGCACGCGCAATCAGACGCCAAGTCGGGCTGCATCGGACCCGTCTCCAACCGTGCCGCACACGGTCAACAAGTGCCGTTCGACGGCGCGGCGGACTCGCACGCGCTCGACGTGCATGCGCGGCAATGGGGCGAGGCAAATCACCGTCGCGCGCGCTCGCAGAACATCCTCACGTCTTTCTGTCTGCTGTTCCGCCGCGAGTTGCTCGACGCGATCGGCGGCTTCGACGGCACCTTCTCGCCGTGGGGCTTCGAGGACGACGACTTCACGCTGCGAGCGGCGCTCGCAGGCTTCCGCAATCGCGTGGCGCTCGACGTGTTCGTGCTGCACGAGCACTACGAGAATGCGGCCAAGAGCGCGCGCCACGACGAGTTGCTCGCGCGCAACTGGGCGCGTTTCGCGCACAAGTGGGCCGGGCGCGAGGATGTCCCCTACGGCGACTACAAGGCGATCGAGCCCGCGCTGCTCGGCGGCGTCGATGGCGCGCGCCTGTACGTCCCGCTCGGCGGCGGCGAGCAGCCTCGGTCCGCGCTGCCCGCGACGCTCCTCGAGCGCACGGCGAAGGCCTGACTCCATGAAACGGCTGACCCTGTGCATCATCGCGCGCAACGAGGAAGCGCTGCTCGGAGGCTGCCTCGACTCCGTGCGCGGCATCGTGGACGAGATCGTGCTCGTCGACACAGGCAGCACCGATCGCACGCTCGAGATCGCGCGCGCGCACGGCGCCAAGATCGTCGTGCAGCCATGGAACGACGACTTCGCGGCAGCGCGCAACGCGGCACTGCCCCACGTGCAGGGCGGTTTCGTGCTCGTGCTCGATGCCGACGAGCGCCTCGGTCCGGGAGCCAAGAAGGCGCTGCGCCGCGCGCTCGAGCGCGACGACTTCGACTGCGGCTTGCTGCCGCTGCACGATGCGAGTTCGCTCGATGCGAGCCACGAAGACGTGCTCGCAGGGCGCGCACGGCGCGGCGAGCCGATGCTGCTCCCGCGCCTGTTGCGCTTCACGAGCGACCTCGCGTGGGAAGGTCTGGTCCACGAACAGGTGACGACGTGGGCGCTCGAGCACCGGCGCATCGCTCAGATCGACGCGCCCATCGTTCACTACGGAGCCGTCCCGTCCCTGCGCGAGGCACGCGCGAAGAATGAACGCAACCTGCGGCTCTTGGAGCGCCGTGCTCAGGTCGAGCCGGAGAATCCGACCGTGCGCGCCTATCTGGCGCGCGAGCACGAGCGCTGCGGTCAGGTATCCGATGCGATCCGTGAGGCCGAGGCCGCCTGGAGCGCGCTCGCGCGCCTTGCCGTGCACGGTCGACCCGCGCTCGACGTCGTTCTACCGGCGACGTTGCTCGCCTTCCTGCACCTGCGCGCGAAGAACCCCGCGCGAGCGCTCGAAGTGCTCGACGTGGCACGCGAGTGGAGCCAAGCGCACCCCAACCTCGGGCTGCTCGCGGGTTGGGCGCACGAACAGCTCGCGCTCACCGCCGCGGACGTCGAGTGTTTCTCGGCGCACCTGCAGTCCGCCCACGCGGCGCTCACCGAGTGCACCTCGCTCGCCGGTCGCCGCTTCGCGGCGGAGTGCATGCCCGGCGCGAGCACCTTCGCGGGCCAGACGCGTCTGGGCACCGTGTGCCTGCTCGAGGGCGACTGGCCGCAGGCCGAGCGCGCGTTCCGTGCGGCCATCGCCGCCAACAGGGAGCAGGTCGAGGCGCGTTTGGGCCTCGTCGAAACGCTGCTGGACTCCGGCAAGGCGCAGGTCGCCCTGCGCGAGCTGCAACCGGCGCTGCGTCCAGAGCTTCCCGACGCGTGGCTGCTCGGCTCGGCGATCGCGCTCGCTCTGGGTAGCGAAGGCGACGCGCGCACCTTCCTCGACCGCTGCGACGTGGCGCTCGGCGCGCACGCGTGGATCGGCCCGTTCCGCGAAGGACGCCGACGCGAGCTCGAGCACGCGCTGCGACCGAGTCTCGTCGCGGCGGCGCGCGTGCGCACCCCGCGCAGCGTCTCGGTCGTGATCCCCTGCTACAACCGCTTCGATTTGCTGCGGCCCGTGCTCGAGGGCTTCGCGCGCGAGGCGCGGGACACGCAGTTCGAGCTGCTCGCCGTCGACGATGGCTCGCAACCGCCGCTGCAAGCCTGCTTCGAGAGCCTCGGCCTGCCCGCGGCGTTCCGCGTCGTGACGCGCGAGCGCAACGGAGGTCGCGGCGCCGCGCTCAACACCGGCCTCGATCACGCCACGGGCGACGTGGTGATCTTCTGCGACAGCGACATCGTCCCCACCGCCGGCTTCGTGCGCGCGCACCTCGAGTTCCACCGCACGAGCGGCGACGAGCTCGCCACCGCGCTCGGGGCGCTCGACTGGGGCGTCGAGCCCGGCTTCTGGGGCACGTGGATGGGCGCCCGTTCGAATGCTCGCATGGCCGAGCTCGAGGGCGAAGTCGACTGGACGCGCTGGTTCACGGACAACTGGTCCTTCCGACGCGAACTGCTCACCAGCCGCGGCCTGCGCTTCGATCCGGCCTACCGCGCGTGGGGCTGGGAAGAGCTCGACCTCGCGCGCGAGCTCGCACGGCTGGGCGCTCGCAACATCCAGCTCGCAGGCGCGCGCGGACTGCACCTCAAGGCCGCGACCGCCGCCGACATGCTGCGCAACTTCGAGCGCAGCGTGCCGAACCTGCTGCACCTGGCCGACAAGCATTCCGACGCGCCCGAGGTCGCGGGCTGGCTCGCGGTCGGCGCGAGCAGGGAAACGCTCGGGATTGCCGCGCCGCTGTTCGAATCGCTGCTCACGCACGCACAGGCCCTTGCGGCGAGCGCTCCCACGACGCCCACCGGCCGTCGCGCCGCTCTGGCGCTGTGCGACCTCGCCTTCCGCATCGGGATCGCGCGCGGCTTGGCTCAGGCCGGGCGGGCGTGGAACGACCGTGGCGATTCGGCGCTCGCCTGCGAGCTCGCCGCCTGCGCCACTTCACTGGCGGCGGCCTGCGGGGCCGACGGGCAGCCAGAACGCGCGGATGCACTCGAAGCACTCTGGAAGAACGCGTTGAGCGGACGAGCGGACGCCGCGGCCATTCGCGACCGCGTGGCCTGGGAAAGGCGTCAGACGCCTGCGCGCTCGGCGGTCTGTCCCTGAAACGGGATGCGGACGCGGCGGAACCAAGTTGTTCCGTTTCCAAGTCGAAACATGGGAGTCGCCGGATGTGAACCCACCGGCCCAACTACCGACATGGAAACGACCCAACCCCAGATCCCCGCGCCCTTCGCCAACGACCCGACGTCCACGCCCAGCGACCGGGAGAGCGCTGCCGCGCTGCTCGCGCGCGCCGCGGCGGAGCTGACCGCACCCGCGGCCACACCGGACGCGACCCTCGAGATTGCCACCGCCGCCGAAACGCTGGTGTTCGCTTGGCCCGACTGGCGCAACGACACGGAACTCGAGCAGTTGCTCGACACGTTCGGGCGCCATCTGGTCGGCCGCACCGGCTCGTGCCTGTGCCTGCGCCGCGATCCCACGCTCGACCCCGACGCCCGCGAGGCGACCGACGCGCTGCTCACCGCCCACGCACGCGTGCTCGGCATCGACGCCGAGCTCGACGTGCTCATCATCGACGACGCCTTCGGCTCGGCCCAGTACGCGTCGCTCAAGCGCCTGATCACCTGCGCGATCGCCCTCGAGTCTTCCGGAGCGGGTGCGCGCTCGGAGCTCTACGGCGCGCTCGGCGAGAAAGTCGTGCGCACGAGCGACACGTTCGTGACCGCCATCCTGCAATGCGTTCCGAACGCGCAACGGCCGCAGCTGTACTCCAACGCCGTGCTCGACACGGTGAACTGGCAGATGGTCGAGCGCATCCAAGCGCTGCATCCGTGGATGTACCCCGTGGTGCTCGGGAACCTGCGCGTGACGCCTGGCGTCGGCAGCCCGATCGCGCCCGAGGCACTCGAGAACGCCATGCGCTGTCGCGCGCAGCTGCTCGTCGAAACCGCGTTGCGGCGCATCGAGATCCAAGGTCGTTCCGTGCTCGAAGTCGGCAGCAACTGCGGCTTCTGGTCGGCGCACTACGCGCGCCGCGGCGCCACGAACGTCACGGGGATCGACACGCGCGAGCTGTGCCTGCGGCAGGCGGATCTCTACTGGCGCACCAACCGCTTCCTGCCGGAGGGTGCGTGGCGCTTCGTGAAGGGCGAGCTCTCCGATCCGTCCACGCTGTGGAGCGTGCGCCAGCACGGTCCCTTCGACGTCGTGCTGTGCCTCGGCATCCTCCACCACCTCCACGGCTATCGCGACGTGCTCGCGGCCTGCGCGGAGCTCTGTGGCGAAGCGATCGTGCTCGACACGCGCGTGACCGACAACCCCGAGGCTCCCGAACGCAATCCGAGCGAGCCCTTCCTCGACGCACGCAGCGCCGACACCGGCAAGGTGGTCCCGAATCTCGAGACCCTGCTCTCCACGCTGCGCGAGCTCGGCTTCGAGCCCGAGGTTCTGCCCGCGACGTTCGACACCGCTCCTGGCGTGGACGGTGCCGACGACTACAACGCGGGTCGCCGCGTCGCGATCGTCGCTCGTCGCGTCGATCGCGCCCTCGTCTGATCGCGCTCACATCGGATCGCGCTCTCGTCTGATCGCGGGCGAAAAAAAGCCACCGCGGGCCGCGCGTCGTGCCGGACGCGCGGCCCCGCGGCCGTTCATCCGCCAGCGCGCCTCGCCCCATGCGGCGGGCGAAGCGTGTCTCGGCGAGGGGCTCAGTGAGCGTCGCGCGCCTGCGGCGCGCCGATGCCCTCGCGCTGTTGTGGCGCGCCGATGTCCTCGCGCCGCCACGGCGCGCGGGTGCCCCGCAACCACGCGCGGCGCAGGTTGTCGGTGTCCGCGAGTGGCTCGAGGGCCGCCTCGACCGCGAGCCCCACGCGTGCGAGCTCGTCGCGCGGGATCGGCTCCTGCAGGAGCACCACCTCGATCTCGGGCGACTGCGGAAAGGCCCGCGCGTAGGCCTGCTCGAGCGCAGCGAGCGCGGCGTCGATCTCGCCATCGTGCTCCGCATCGTGGCGCAGACACAGGGCCGGTGCGTCGGGGCCGAGCAACGGCGCGACCTGCGCGCGCAGGAATGCCTCGAGCGCTGCGCTCTCCCACACGGGCCAAGCGAGCACGCGCCGCGCGGCACGGCTCGCGATCGGCCACGCCAGGTGGGCGAAAGCGTCTGCGTGGCGCGCGAGGCGCTCTTCGCGCTCCCAAGTGTCGATGAGTTGCGAGAGCGCGCTCGAGACGGCGTCGACCAACGCTTGCGCCGCGGCGGATTGCCCCGTGGCTTCGAGCGCACCGAGGTCCTGAGTCCCGAGCTCGCGCAGCGTGCGCTCCCACAGTGCCACGCACGGCAGCCGTCCGTCGACCGCAGCGCGGTCCTCGGCCACGCTCGACGTCGCGCTCGCGCCGGCGCGCACGCGCTGTTCGATGGCAGCGGGCGTCGACTCGCCTAGCAGGCACGCGCGCAACGCCGGTCGCCGCGTCGCGAGCTGCTCCACGGCGAGCCTCAGCGCCGTGCGCGCCGCGCTCCCTCGCGCAGGCGCCCTTGCGCGCCGAGCGCGCCGTTCCGCCGTGTATCCGGCGAGCTCGCACAGCTCCTCGTAGGCGCGGGCGACATCCTCCCCCAGTGCTTCTTCGCTGTGCGTGCGGCGCAGCTCGGCCTGCGGAAAAGCGCGCGAAATCGGCGCTCCGACGAACTCCTCGAGACGGCGCTGGCCGGAGGCATCGAGCAACTGCTCGTAGTTCACGAACAGCCACTCGCCCGCGTGACGATGGCGATCGAGGATGCGGCGGTACATCGCGGTCCACGCCGCGAGCGCGCGCTCCTCGGTCATGCGCAGGCTCGCGAGGTACTCCTCCTGCGCGCATTCCTTGGCGATGCTGGCGGCGGTGACGGCTGGATCGCGAAACACGCACACCAGCCCGGCATTTCCGATGTGCGGGCGCCACACCGGCAGCGTGTAGCACAGCCGCGGATCCTTGAAGCACCACGGCTCTTGCGCGACGAGCTGCGCGATCCGACGGCTTGCGCGCGGCGAGCTCGCGCACTCGACTTCATCGGGCAGCCACGCCAGCCAACGTTGCCACGGCCCCATGCGCTCCGAGGCCGGAACGACCTCGGACAGGATCAGCTCGTTCACGCCGTTGACGTCCGGCGACTCGAAGAAGCCCTTGGGGTTCGACGAGCGCGGCGGGTAGGGACGCTCGCCCACGAACCACCCCGCGCCGGCGAGCGTGCCGGCGACCATGCTCGTGCCGCTGCGGCCCGAACCGAGGATGAGGACGTTGCGCACGCAGTGCTCCGGGACGTGCATCGGCCATCCTAGGAACGCGGGCGCGGCCCGTCGTGGCACCGCGCCCGCGCGATTCCCGAATTCGGCGTGGCCGAGCTACTTCTGGCCGCCCTGACGCTTCTCGACCTTGGCCCAGGTGTCCTTCAGGGACACGGCGCGGTGGAAGGCCGGACGGCCGGGCCGCGAGTCCTGCGGGTCGGCGCAGAAGTAGCCCTGGCGCTCGAACTGCCAGCGCGAACCGGCGGCGGCCGAGGCGAGCAGCGGTTCGAGCGCGGCGCCGCTCACCACCTCGAGCGAGCGCGGATTGAGGTTGCTCATGAAGTCCGTGCCCTCGGGCACGTCTTCGGGATGCTCCGCGGCGAACAGATGGTCGTACAGCCGCACGTCGGCGCGCAGGGCGTGGGCGGCGCTGACCCAATGGATCGTGCCCTTCACCTTGCGACCATCCGGCGAGTTGCCACCCTTGCTCGCGGGGTCGTAGGTGCAGCGCACGCGGATCACCTCGCCCGTCGAGGGATCCGTGTCGAACCCCGTGCAGGTCACGAAGTACGCGTAGCGCAGGCGCACCTCGCGCCCCGGCCCGAGCCGGAAGAAGTCCTTGGGGGGATCCGCGCGGAAGTCGTCGCGCTCGATGAACAGCCGCGCGCTGAACGGCACCTTGCGCGTGCCCGCGGCGGGATCCTCGGGGTTGTTGACCGCGTCGAGTTCCTCGCCCGCTCCCGCGGGGTAGTTCTCGATCACGAGCTCGAGCGGTCGCAGCACGGCCATCGCGCGCGGCGCGCGCTTGTTGAGGTCGTCGCGCAACGCGTTCTCGAGCTGCACGACATCGACCGTCGAGTTGAACTTCGCCACGCCGACGCGCTCGCACAGCGCGCGAATCGCCTCGGGCGTGTAGCCGCGGCGGCGCAAACCGGAGAGGGTCGGCATGCGCGGGTCGTCCCAGCCCGACACGCGCTTTTCCTGCACGAGTCGCAGCAGCTTGCGCTTGGAGAGCACCGTGTAGGTCAGGTTCAAGCGCGCGAACTCGATCTGCTCGGGCTTGGCCGCGACGCTCACGTTGTCGCGCACCCAGTTGTAGAGCGGCCGGTGGTTCTCGAACTCGAGCGTGCAGAGCGAGTGCGTGATGCCCTCGAGCGCGTCACAGATCGGGTGCGCGTAGTCGTAGGTCGGGTAGATGCACCAGGCGGCGCCCGTGCGGTGGTGCGGCTTCTTCAGGATCCGGTACAGCACCGGATCGCGCAGGTTGAAGTTCGGGCTCGCCATGTCGATCTTCGCGCGCAGCGTGCGCGAGCCCTCGTCGAACTCGCCCGCGCGCATGCGGCGCAGGAGCGCGAGGTTCTCCTCGGCGCTGCGCGAGCGGAACGGGCTGTCCTTGCCAGGCGAGGTGAGCGCGCCGCGGTAGCGGCTGACGTCGTCACCCGAGAGATCGCACACGTAGGCGAGCCCCTTGCGCACGAGTTCCTCGGCGAAGCCGTAGATCTGCTCGAAGAAGCCCGAGGCGTAGAACAGATTGTCGCCCCAGTCGAAGCCGAGCCAGCGCACGTCGGTTTGGATCGACTCGACGTACTCGACCTCTTCCGTGGTCGGGTTCGTGTCGTCGAAGCGCAGGTTGCACACGCCGCCGTGGCGCAGCGCGAGGCCGAAGTTGACGCAGATCGCCTTGGCGTGGCCGATGTGCAGATAACCGTTGGGCTCGGGAGGAAAGCGCGTGTTCAGGCGGCCGCCGTGCTGGCCGGAGGCGCGGTCGGCGAGGATGTGCTCCTCGACGAAGTGAGAGGCGTTGGGAACGGGATTGGATGCGGCGGGATGGCTCATGGCGCGTGGGTGTCGCCTTCAGGGGGCGAGACGGCGCACTGTAGCGCGCCACCGGCCCCTTCAGCGAGGCGCGAGGCGCAGCAGCAATCCGCTGCGCACGTCGGCGAGCGGTTCGACCTGCACGTGCCGCGCGAGGACCTCGGGGAAGGCCGCGGGACGCTCGTTGTCCTGAAACCACGCCAGCGAGCCGCCGGAGCGCGCCGCTGCCTCGCCCGCGCGCCCCCACGCCTTCGCGCTCCCGCGCAGGAAGCGCACCTCGATCCGCTTCTCGAGCCACACGAGCTCGGCGCCATTGGACCAACACGGCCCGTCCAAGCTCGACGCGCGCAGCGCGATCGTCACGGGGTGCTCCTGCCACAGCCGCGTGTGGAATCCGCCCGCGCCTTCGACGCGCCAGTGCTCGATGCGCTCGCCCGTGCGCGGAGCTGCGTCGAACCACGTCAGCGCGACGAGCACGCAGCCAGCGAGCGAAGGCAACCAGCCGAGGGCGAACAGCGCGCTCCAGCCGACGATCACGAGCACCGGCAGCGCGGGCAACATCAACCGATCGCCGATTGGATCGAGCACCACGTTCGAGGCGAGCGCCACGAGCGCGGTCGCGTACAGCGCGGCGAACGTCCCGAGCAACGCCAACGCGGCGCGCGCCTCCCGGCGCTGGAACGCGAGCGCCGCGACCGAGGCGCACAGCCCCAGCACCACGGCCCAGCCGAGCCAAGTGGCCGTCGCGGGCTCGGCCCAGCCGCGCACGGTCGCCGCGGCCGCGGACAACGCCACCGAACAGCCCTGCGGGGTCTCGTCGCGGCCGCCCGTCCAACTCGCCTCGAGCGAGCGGTTGCGCAGGAGCCACAGCGCGAGGGGCGCGAGCGAGAGCGCCGCGTAGACGGCGGCGCGGCGCGCGCGCTGGGCGAGGCTCCCCCACGTTGGCCACGCGAGCGAGAGCAGCGCAACGGAGGCCACCAGCGCGACTCCGAGGTAGCGCTGCAGGCACGCGAGCGCGCTCAAGACGACGAGCCACGCGAAACGGCCGCGGGTGAACTCGCGCTGCGCGGCAAGCGCGACCGAGAGCGCTCCGAGCACCAGCGGCAGGAACAAGGTCTCCGAGACGACTTGCACCGTGTACTCGTGCAGGCGCGACGAGAGCGCGAGCGAGCCCGCGGTCGCGACCGCCGCGAGGTGCGAGCCCGCGACGCGCCACGCGAGCCACGCTGAGAGGACGATGCTCGCGGCGAGCGCCGCGAGGTGCAGCACGCGCAGCGCGTCGAGCACGTCCAACCCGCACCACTCGAGCACCGCCATCACCGTCGGATACAGCGGCGGCCAGAGCGAGAAGACCTCGCCGAGGCAGGTCACGAGCCCCTCGCCGCGCGCGAGGCTCGCGCCCGCGGAGAGGTGCCACGCCGCGTCGCCATCGACTCCGAGCCCGTAGAGCGAGCTCGCACGCGCGCTGACGAACACCGCGCCGAGTGCGGCCGCGAGCACGAATGCCATGGCGGCCAACGAGTCGCGGCGGTGTGCGGGCACCATGGAGGATGGCCAGTCTAGCCCGCAAGCGCAGCAGCCTCGACCGCGCGCGCCGCGGCCGAGGCTGCTTGGTTCCCTCTGCGGGCGCGCTGGAGCGCCGCGGTCACTGCTCGAGGATCTGGTCGAGGGCGCCGATCGCCTCGGGGTCCTCGTTGCCAATCTCCTTGGCCTTGGCGGCGAAGAGCTTCGCGCGCGGCTTGTCGTCGAGCGGCTGCGCGCACCACATGGCGGCCATGTAGTTCATCTGGAAGTGCCGCTCCTTGTCCGCGATCTTGCCCGTGGCGTTGAGCGCATCGAGCGCGGCGAGGGCCGCGCGCGCGGTTTCGTCGTCGCGCACGCCTCGGAACTGAGCCTCGACGCACAGCTCGAGCAGGCCGTTCTCGTTCGTCGCGTCGAGCTCGCGGCCCGCGGCGAAAATCGACTCGTCGCCGTTGCCACTCTTGAGCAACGCCTTGATGGCGCGCAGCTTGCGCCCGCCCTTGTTGTCCTTGTCGAACTCCAGAGCGCCGCGCACGATGGCGACGTAGAGCTTGGCGGCGACGCTCTCCGGCGGGAGGCTCTCGAGCGCCTCGGCGAGCTTGTCCCAAGCCGCCATGCGCGCGTCGCCTGTGGCCGCCTCGTACTCGGCGACCTTGGCCTTCGCGTCGGCGAGGTCCTTCTTGCCGGTCGAGGCGAGCTTCTCGAGCTCCGGCACGAAGGCGGAGGGACCACCGGGCATGTAGCCCATCTGGCCGAAGACCTCGCCCTCGGCCGTCATCAGGAGCAGCGTCGGGAAGCCCTGGATCTCGTACTTCTCCGAGAGCTCCTTGTTGCGCTGCGGGTTGGGCACCTTGGCCTTGATCGCTTCCGCGCGCGGGAAGTCGAGCGTCACGAGCACGAAACTCTTCTTGGCGGCGGTGAGGAACTCCTCCTTCGAAAAGACCTCGGCGTCGAGCTTCTTGCACCAGCCGCACCAGTCCGAGCCCGTGAAGTCGACGAACAGGTCCTTGTGCTCGGCCTTGGCGAGCTTGACGGCCTCGTCGAAGTCAGCGATCCAGCCTTCCGAAGCGAGCGAGGGAGCGACGAGGGAGAGCGAGCCGACGAGCGAGAGCGCGGCGGCGCGGAACGGGAACAACATGCACGATCCTTGGGGTTGAGTACCTGCGATCGGGGTCGGGCGCCGCGCACTCCGGCGCGCCGCGGCACGAGCCCCGTGATGGTGTCAGCGGGCAAGATGGTATCCGCCGCAGGCCGCGCACAGGCACGCTCCCACGAACTTACCGAGCCTGCACCTCGCGCCTGCACGCCGCGACGGCCCCTGCTAGCTTCGCGCCCATGCAGACGCCCTCGGCGCCCCTCGGTCCTAGGGGTTGGATCGCCCCGGCGCTCGCCGCCGTGTGCGGCGTGGCCCTCCTGCTGGCGCTGACGGCCTCCCACGGTCCGGGGCTCGACAGCGACGGAGCGGAGTACCTCGCGGCGGCGCAGAGCCTGCTCGAGGGCCGCGGCTGGATCGGCGTCGAGGGGGAGCCCCATGTCCTGTGGCCACCGCTGCAGCCGCTCCTGCTCGCGCTCCCAGGCGGCCTCGGTTGCGCGCAAGGGGAGCGGGCGGTCGCCCTGCACGCGCTGGCCCTCGCGGCGGATGCGCTGCTCGCGGCGGCGATCGTCTGGCGTCTCACGGCCTCGCGCCTGACCGCCGCGGTGGCGTCCTTCGCCGTGGTCGCAATCGCGCTCCCGACGGCCACCATGGCCTGGAGCGAGCCGGCCTTCACCGCGCTGGTCCTCGCCGCCCTGGCGGCGCTGCTGCGCTTTGGCGAGCGACGCTCGCGCGGCTCGCTGGCCGTGCTGGCCTGCTGCTGCGCGCTGGCGCTCGCGCAGCGCTATGTCGGAGTGCTGCTGCTCGGCTGCGTGGCACTCGCGCTGCTCGCGGATCGAGACGGTGGCAAGCTCGTGCATCGCGCGCAGCGCGCTCTAGCGGTGGGCCTCGCCGCGGCGCTGCCGGTCCTCGCTTGGGCCCTGCGCAATGCACTGCTCGCGCCGCGCGCAGCGGCGAATCGCGGCCCCGCGAGCGGCTCCTAGAGCTACGACCTGCGCTGCGCGCTCGAGCAGTTCGTCGTGCTCGAGCCCGCGCCGCAAGCCCTGCTCACCGCGGGCGCGAGCGCGCTGCTGGTGCTCGGAGCACTCGCGCTGCTGCGCCGGGGCGCGGCTCGTCCCGAGCTGGCGATCGCACTGTTGCCGTTCGCGTTCACCGCCGGCCTCGTCGTGCTGCGCCACTGGGTACAGTTCGACCCGCTCGACGCGCGCCTGTTGTCGCCCGCCCATGCGGTCGGCGCGCTGCTCGGCGCCGTGGGAGCGCACGAGCTCTTCGGTGGACGCTGGCGCGGACTCGCTGCGCTGGCGCTCGGTGCGTGGATCGCGTTCGCGTTGCAGCGGCAGTTCGTCGTCACGCGCGCCACGCTCGCGCGCGCACAGTCAGACGGCCTCGGCCTCTACGACAACGCCGCATGGCGCTCGTCCGAGGCACTGGCCGCACTGCGCGCCGCGCCGCCGGCGGGCGCGGGCTTCACCAACGAGCCCCACGCGCTGTTCCTGCACGCAGGCCTGCGCGCGCGTGCCCTTCCCACGCGCCCCTCGGTCTACCCGCGCCTCTACGAACGCTGGAGCGCGGCGCCCGCGAGCGAGCGCTGGATCCTGTGGTTTCCATTCGGCGGCCGCGCCGTGCTTCCGCAGCCCGAGCAGCACATCGAGCTCGAGCGCTCGCGCGCCTGGGCCGACGCCGAGCTGTGGCGCGTGCGCTAGAAGAGGCGCGCAAGCAGCGCGAAGCGGATCTCGTCGAGGCCGTCTTCTTGACCGTGGAACCAAAGGAGCTCGGGCCCCAGCGAAGCGAACGGTGTGTACCACCAGTCGAGGCCGACGGCGGCGTAGGTGCCCCACTGGTCGACGCCGACGAGGACATCGCTCGACTCGTCGCGCCACTCCAGGCCCGCGCGCGCGTGCACGCCGAGCGGAGTGCCTTCGAGGCGCGCGCGCGCGCGCACGCCGGTCTGCACGCGCCACAACTGCACGTCGCCAGCGCCCGAGTCGAGCTCGTGCCCCGACCAATTCGCGCCGAGCTCCCAGCTGGCGACGATCGGATCGTCGTTGAGGTCGTAGCCGCCGCCCACCGACGCCATGAGCGCATCGCCGTAGTCGACCGCCGCGCCGCGCGTCGGGTCCGCGACGCCCGCGCCGAACTCGATCCACTCGCGCGGCGCGTCGGGATGCGGCGCCGTGCAAGCACTTGCGGCCGCCAGCACGGCGCAGGCGAGCAGCCCGTGCGCGAGCGAGCGCTTCACTTGCTCCCTCATTCGAACGGCGCTCCGGCGAGGTAGATGCGCGGCGTGCTCGCGAGCTCGTAGCGTTGCTGCAGCAGCGCCGCGAAGAGACTCATCAGAGGTTCGCATTCGGCCTCCTCGCGACCGACTCCGCGAATGTGCGCGAGCTCGCGGAACTCGCCCAGAATGCCGAGCTGCGCGATCGCACCGTCGTAGACGCCCACGGCGACGCAGTAGGGCTGTCCGGCGCCGTGCGTGTGGTAGTTGAGCACCAACTCCTCTTGTGCCGCCACGGCGTTGCGCATCAGCGTTCCGTAGCGCGGATGCGACTCGATGCGCTCCATCACCAGATGGAAGAACTCAACCGGAGTCATGGGACGCATTGAAGCACAAGCGCGCTCGCCGGCCAACCGGGGCCAGCGAGCGCGCTGCGGGCCGTCGAGCCCTCGGGGGGGCCGTGTCAGGGAACGAAGATCACCTGCAACGCGTCGGAGAGGTCGGACTGCGCCCCGTCGCGGAACCAACACTGGAAGTTCCACAGCTCGCCGGCCGTGACCGGAGCGATCACTTCGGTCGGAAGGTCCAGCGCGTAATCGAGCGTCGTACCTGCCCCAGAGTTCACGAGCGGAAGGCGCCGTGCGGGATTGCCGACGCAGCGCGTGCCGCTGCCGAGCGGCGTCGACTGGCGCGCGACCGAACAGAAGAACAGGCCCGACTTCTGCGGCGGGATATTGCTCGCATGGAGCACGAGGTCGTTGGCGGCGATGCTCGTGGAACCGGTCGCGCTGATCACCGAGCCCGCGGCGCCGCTCTGACAGTAGCGCTGCACGAGCGCACAGGCCGTGCGCACGACCCGGAAGGCATCGACACCCGCCTCCACGATCGAGGGCGAGCCCGCATCCGTCGCGGTGAAGCGCACACGCACATCCGAGTTCGCCAACACTCCCGCCGTCGCGAGCTGCGCCGACGTGATCTCCACCGCGCGCCATGTCGTGCTGCTTGTCGTGTGCGCAGCGATCGTCAGCCACGGTCCAGCCGTGCCGCTCGAGCTCGCCTCGACGCGCAGCGAGTCCACTCCGTCCGCGACCGTCAAGTTCAGGTAGTACAGGTAGCGGATCGCGCAGCTGCCTCCGGCGAGATCGAGCGCGGGCGAGGTGAGCACGACCGAGCCGCCGTCGACATCGGTGTTGCCGTTCGCGTTCTGCGTCAGGTAGCACGCTCCCGAACCGTCGCCGTCGCTCGAGGGGTCGTAGGCCCAGTTCGGATCGTTGACCGGCACGCCGCGCTGCCACTGCCCCGCGGTGGCTCCGACGATCGCCGTGGTCCAGCCCTTGTCGGTCTGGAAGTTGTCGGCGAACACGTCGACCGCCACGCCGCCGGAGACCGACAGCGAGTGGAACACGGCCGGTGCGCCGGAGGGGTTGGTCACCAGCCCGCAACCCGCGTTCTGCGCGCTGATGTAGAACTGCGGCGTGTCCCCGCACTGCGGCGCGGGCAGACTGGCGGAGTACAGCGCGCCGGATCCGGCCGTCATCGCCAACGCGACGAAGGCCCCGCCTTGGTAGCGGTAGTGGAGCGTCGGAGAACCGGCGACCGTTCCGGCGCCGACCTGAATTTGAATCGGCAGCGCCGTTCCGATGCTCATGCTGGTCGGAATGCCGCCGACCACCGTGAAGCCCGCCGCGCACACGCCGATCGGTGCGGCGAGCGCAGCCTGCAGGCCCGCGTGGTTCGCGTTGGTGCCGGCATTCGCTCCGCCAGTCGAGGTGCAGCCTCCGTGAGTGTGGATGCCGATGGCGTTGCCCGTGGGCTCGTGGATCACCGGCGAGCCACTGTTGCCGCCCGTCGTGTCCGGCGTGTACCGCAGCGTGTTGCCCGAGTTCGTCACCCAAGCTCCGACGTGCGTCTCCTGCACCTGATTCCAATTCGCAGGACTGCTGCGCGTCCCGTAGCCCGTGACGCGGATGGGGTGCGCGGTGTCGAGCGGCGGCGGGATCACGAGCGAGTAGCGCACGCCGTAGGCCTGAAACGGCGTCAACCCCGTGTTGGAATTGGGGAACACGCCGAAGTAGCCCCAGTCATTGCCCACTCCCTGACCGCCGTTGGTCTGCACGTTCGCCGTGTCGATCGCGTACTGGTCCTGCGGCGGCGGATTCTGGATCGTCCCGCTGCTCGTCGACAGCGGCACGTTGAACTGCAGCACCTGCAGGTTCGCTCCCGTGCAGTGTCCGGCCGTGAGCATGCACGAGCTGCAGTCGTTGATCACCCAACCCGTGCAACCGACCGGAACGAGCCGCCCGGCGCGGTTGTCGCTCGAGAGCACGCGGTCGTCGGTCGGGCCGCAGATCGACTCCGGCAGGCCCGAGAGATCGACGGTGACGGCCTCGAGCACCACGCGACTGTGCCCGCTCCCCGGCTGCGCCAGCACCTCGACGAGCACCTCGTCCCCGTTGAAGTAGGCCGAGGTGTTGCGCCATTGCTCGAGGTGCACGGCGTTGAGCTCTTGCACGGCCGCGTCGTACAGCGAGGTGATGCGCAGCACCGCCCCAGTACCGTCGAACACACTGCCCGCGAGCTCGACCGCCGCGAACTCAAGGCGCATCCACGCGGCGCCCTCGACGATCACCGGAAACGAGAGCACCACGGCCGGCGCGCCGAGCGGGTTGGCCTGCGCACCGCTGTCGAACGGCAGCGCCACGCGGATCGACGGCAGGGGATCCTCGGCGCGCGCGAGCGCGGGCAGCAGGAGCGAGGCGCACAGAATCAAGGCGTGCTTCAAGCGGAGGTTCTCGGGTGGGTTGCGGGAGCGGGGTTGCGGGTCACTCCAAGGATCTTCGAGGCTAAGGCAGGCCGCGCCTTCCCGCTAGGCACCCCACCCCACGGAGCGCCGCGAGGGCCGACTTCAGTGGCAGCAGCCGCGGAAGCAGCCGCGGAAGCAGCCGCGGCAGCAGCCGCGGCAGCAGCCGCGGCTGCAGCGACACCGGCGGCCAGCGCGCGGCCCCGCTCGGGACCGCGCGCTGGCCGCGGAAAGCACGGCAGGAGCGAGGGCGGAGCTGTCCGACCTAGGCAGGCTTCTCCGAGAGCAGATCGCGCTTGT
>VGZD01000049.1 GCA_016872715.1 Planctomycetota bacterium | reverse complement strand
CGCGCAGCGACGGTGGACCCCGCCATGCCCTCTCATCGAGGCCCCGCCCAGGCCGCCCCGCCCATCGTCGCCCCGCCCATCGTCGCCCCGCTCAGGCCGCCCCGCCCAGGCCGTTTGCCCGTACGAGTCCTATTGATGCGCACCGCTGGCCTACTCTTCGCTCTGGGCACCCTGTCCGCACCGCTGGTCGCGCAGGTGTCGGTCTATGCCGGAGTCGATCAGGCGCTCAACTACCCCAGCGCGGCGCAGCTTTCGGGCTCGGTCGGGAATCGTGCGCCGTTGGAGTGGTGGACCGGCGATGGCAACAACGCGACCGAGAACGCGCTGCTGCGCTGGGTCGAGGGATCGGGGCTCGTCGGTGCCGCGGTGGTGGCGACCGCGAGCGGCACGATCTTCGGCTGGCCGTCGGACTGGATCGATGTCGGCGGCGTGATCTATGGCAGCGATGTCGCCCTGCGCCAGCTCTACACCGTGAACCCGACGACTGGGCTCGCCACGCCCGTCCATGCGAGCGGCTGGTCGACGACCTGGTCGAATGTGATGTCGCTGGCGCACGATCCCGTCGGCGATCGGCTGTTCGCGGTCGATCTGTACCGCAAGCAGCTGTTGCGGATCCAGCGCACGACGGGCGCGATTTCCACCGTCGGCAGCGGCACGCTCGCGGGCTACCAGCAGGTGAAATCGCTCGCGTACCACCAGCCGAGTGACACGCTCTACGCGCTCGACAACTACACCAAGCGCCTGCTGCTCCTCAATCCGACCACGGGCGCCCTCACGCAGTCCGTGCTGGTGCAGATGGCTGTCAATCGCCAGTTCGAGGACATCCAGTTCTTCGGTGGCGAGTTGTACGGCTCTTACGCGGGTACGGTGAACGGCAACCTCGATTTCACGCAGCTCGCGCGGATCGACCTCGCGACGGGCGCGGTGACGGCGGTGAGCTCGATCGTGCCGGATTGCTCGGCCCACACCTGCCTCGTGCGCTCGCTGCCCGAGCCCGCGGCGTGGTCGAAGACGTCCGGACCGGGCAGCGTCACGTTCTCGGATGCGAGCGCGCTCGCGCCGAGCGCGACGTTCAGCGCGCCGGGCGTGTACGTGCTCGCGCTCACGGTGACCAGCGCTGGTGGCCCGCTCGTCGACACGGTCACGGTGATCGCCGATGGCTGTCCGAGCGACCCGAACAAGGTGACCGCGGGCGCGTGCGGCTGCGGCGTCCCAGACATCGACTCGGACCTCGATTCCGTCCCGGACTGTCTCGACAACTGTCCGACGCTCGCCAACGCGGCGCAGGGCGATGCGGACGCGGACGGTGTGGGAGACCTGTGTGACAATTGCTCCGCGCACGCGAACGCGAGCCAATCCGACTGCGACGGCGACGGCGCGGGTGACGAGTGCGAGCTCGCGAGCGGGAGCCAGTGGGACGTCAACGCCAACGGCATTCCCGACAGCTGCGAGGTCGCGGCGGGCAGCGTGTTCTGCTCGGGCGACGGCAGCGCGGCCCCGTGCCCGTGCGCCAACTTCGGAGCCGCGGGCGAGGGCTGCCGCAACTCGACCGGCGTCGGTGCACGCCTGGAGAGCATCGGCGGTGCCAGCGTCTCGGCCGACAACGCGCTGCTCTCCGTGACGCAGCTACCCGCGCACAAGTCGGGCATCCTCTACATGGGCACGGCGATGAAGAACGGCGGCGCGGGCGCCGCGCTCGGCGATGGCCTGCGCTGCCTTGCGGGCCTCAACCGGCGCTTCAGCGTTTCGCAGGGCGGCGCGAGCGGCAGCTTCACGCGCGGCGGACTCGTCGCGAGCTCGTCTGGCCTGATCGCGGCCGGAACGACATGGCACTTTCAGGTCTGGTACCGCGATAGCGCGCAACCCTGCGGCTCGCAGCAGAACTTCACCAACGCGCTCTCGCTCTCGTTCGTGCCCTGAGCGCGCGCGAGGCGGGAACTCCGCTCGCTCGCGCGCTACTCTTCACGCTCGATGTCCCGCCCCGCCTCCGACCCCTCTGGGTTGCCGCTCGGCCTGCGACTGGCCTTTCCGCTCGCGCTCGTCGCGATCACGCTGGCGGTGTTCTGGCCCTGCGTCGGCTACCCGTTCGTGGCGCTCGATGACGACGCCAACTTCGAGCTCAACTTCCTGTACCGCGGATTGGGCGACGAGCAGTTGCGCTGGATGTGGGGTTGGAAGAGCTACCACTACGGGCACTGGCATCCGCTGACGTGGACGACCTTCGGTTGGGACTATGCGCGCGCGGGGCTCGATGCGCCGAGCTACCACCGCACGAGCCTCGCCATCCACGCGCTGTCGGTCCTCACGTTCTGGTGGATGGCGCTGGAGTTGCTGCGTTGGTGCACGGGGCGCGTGCGCGAGCAGGGCGAGCGCTCGGGCGATCTCGCCCTGCACGCGTGTGCCGCGCTGGCGACGCTGGCGTGGGCCATCCATCCGCTGCGCGTCGAAAACGTGGTCTGGCTGACGGAGCGCCGCGACCTCTTGAGCGCGCTGTTCCTGTTCGCGAGCGTGGCGGCGTACCTGCGCATGTGCCGTTGCGGCGCGGCGCGGCGCGCGTGGCTGGCGCTCGCGCTCGCGACCTACGCGCTGTCGCTGCTGTCGAAGGCCTGGGGCATGACGCTGCCCGTCGTGCTGCTCGCGCTCGACGTGTTTCCGCTGCGGAGATGGCCGAGCACTTCGTGGCGCGCGCTGCTCGTCGAGAAGCTCTGGTTCCTACCGCTCGCGGCGTTGACCGCCTATCAGGCCGCCGCGGCGCAGGGCGAGATCGCGGCCACGGTCACGCTGGACGAGCACGGCGTGCTGCACCGGCTCGCGCAGGCGAGCTACGGGCTGTGCTTCTACGTGCTCAAGACGCTCTGGCCGACGAACTTGGGGTGCCACTACCTGCTCGAGCTGGATTTCGATCCGCGCAGCGCTCTGCACCTCGCGGCGATGGCGAGCGTGGTGGCGATCACCGTCCTGACATTCCTGCTGCGCCGCCGTGCGCCCGCGCTGTTCGCGACGTGGTTTCTGTACGTTGTGTTGGTGTCGCCGGTGCTCGGCCTGCTGCAGAGCGGCGCGCAGAAGGTCGCGGACCGCTACGCGCAGCTCGGAGCGATCCCGCTCGTGTTCCTCGCCGCTGGGGCGTTGCTGGCGTGGCTCGATCGTCGACCCGCGTCCGCGGCGCGCGCTCTCCTCGCGTCGCTCGCGCCCTTCGCGCTCGTGCTCGGTTTCTTCACGCGCGCGCAAGTGCGCGTGTGGTCGAGCTCGGAGACGCTGTTCCAGCGCGCCGTCGCCGCGGATCCCGACAACTACTTCGTGCTGCACAACCTCGCCGTGATGCTCTACCGGCGAACTGCGTGGGCCGAGGCGATCGAGATCGAGCAGCGCTCGGTCGACGCGCATCCCGGGCGTGGCAACGAGCTAGCGCGGCACACGCTCGGACTGCTGTATCAAATGCAGGGCCGCATGGACGAAGCGGAGCGCGTGTGGCGCAGCGCGGTCGAATGGCAGCCCGAGCCGGATGATGCGCGTTGGCGCGGACGGCTCGAGTTCTGGATGCCGGATCCGAGTCTGTGCCTGACGGCGCTGCGCGGGCCGCTCGGAAGCCGAGGCGCGTGGGCGGAGCTCGCGGAGCTCCATGAGCGCGGAATCGCGCGTCGACCCGACGTGTTGCAGCTCTACACGGATCTCGACGCGCTGTACGCCCAGCTCGCTCGCGCGCAGGAGCGCGTGGCGTTGTGGGAGCGGGCCGAGCAAGTCGCGGTGCTTGCGCGCGGGCGCGTCGCAGCCGGGCTCGGTCGCGCGCTGATCGCCGCGGGTCGCGCACGCGAGGCGGAGTCACAGGTGTTCCGTGCCGTGGCGCTCGAGCGCACGCTGGCGCAGGATGCACTCGATGGGTTGTCGGCCGCGACTCAGCGTTCGGGCTTGCCCGCGACGCTCGAGCTGTTCGAGCGCGCGCGCCGCGCCGCGGTGCCCGGCGCGATGGTCGAGAACGGGATCGGCAAGGCCTACCTCGCCGCGAATCGCTTGGCCGAGGCCGAGCCGTACCTGTTGCGCGCGCAGGCGCTCGACTCGCAGTCGCGCGGCTACGTCGTCGACGTGTGCGAGCTGTTCTTGAAGCAGGGTCGGCGCGACGACGCGCTGCGCAACCTGCGCGCGCTGCTCGACGTGGACCCGCAGAACGCGCGCGCCAAGGCACTCTTGGCGCAGGCCGCGGGCGGAGGACGCTGAGCGATGCTCGCCGCGCTCGCACCGCTCGCGCTCGCGCTGGGACTCGGCGTTCACCCCGACTCGCAGTCGAGCTCGCGCCTCACCGTCACGGACGGCGGCGCCCTGCTCGAGCTCTCGATGCAGGCGCTGTCTGTGATCGAGTGTCTGGAGATCGACGCCGACGGTGATCGAGTGCTCTCACAGGCCGAACTCGAGCGCGGCCGCGCCGCGATCGGGCCGTATCTCGACGCGCGCTACCAGATCGATCCGACTGGACCGCGCAGCCCGTGGACGCTCGAGTTGGTCGAAGGAGCTCAGACGGGGTACCAGCTCGTACACGCGCTGACGACATTCCCAATCGCGCGTGAGTGCGAGGAGCTCAACGTCCGCTGCAGGCTGTTTCTCGAGCAGAATCCGCTGCACCGCGACGTGGCGACGATCGTGTGGCGCGGCGAGGAGCCCGCGGTGTTCTTGTTCGGAGAGGGAGTCGAGCTGTGGAATTTCCGCTCGGCGTCCGCACGGCGTGGCGGAGTGCTCGCGAGCTACTTTCAGCTCGGTGTCGAGCACATCCTCGGTGGCTGGGACCACCTCGCGTTCCTGTTCGCCCTCTTGGTCGCGGCGCGCGGCCTGCGTTCGCTCCTCGGCGTCGTCACCGCGTTCACCGCCGCGCACTCGATCACCCTGGCGCTCGCGGCGTTCGACGTCGTGCGCCTGCCCGCTCGCCTGGTCGAGCTCGCGATCGCGCTCTCGATCGCCTATGTGGCCGCTGAGGTGTTGCTCGTGCGGCGCCCCGGGGCGCGCTGGATCGAGGCCTTCGCGTTTGGGCTCGTCCATGGCCTCGGTTTCGCGGGTTTCCTCGGGGAGTCCCTGATGCACGAGAGTCTCAAGGTGACGGCACTCGTGAGCTTCAACCTCGGCGTGGAGGTGGGGCAGCTCGCGGTGGTCGCGCTCGCCACGCTGGCGGTTGTGTACGTGCCGGGCGACCGTGACTTCCGCGGCCAGCGCAACGCGTGGCTCGTGCCGCGCTGGCTGCGCTCGGTGCTGGCGTGGACTGTGCTCTGCGCGGGGCTCTCGTGGTTCCTCGAGCGCGCTGGCTGGCTGAGTTGGGAGGGCGCTTGAACGCGGCGGCGCTCGTCGCCCTCGGCGGCGCGCTCGGAGCGCTCGCGCGCTACGGCTGCGTCACGCTCGCGGAGCGCGCCTTCGGCGGCGGATTCCCGCTCGGCACGCTGCTCGTGAATGCGCTCGGCTGCTTCGCGGCCGGGCTCGTCGCCGCGTGGCTCGAGGCGCGCGGCGAGTCGGCGCAGCTGCGCGCGTTCGTCGCCGTCGGCGTGCTGGGCGGATTCACGACCTTCTCGGCCTTCGGAGTCGACACGCTCGCGCTCGTGCGCGAGGGCCGCGCGCTCGTCGCCTGTGGGTATGTCGCGACGAGCCTCGCCTGCGGGCTCGGCGGCGTCGCGCTCGGCCTGCGCCTCGCGCGCTAGGTGCGCGGGGGAGCGGGTCGTCCCCGCTCCGCAGCGAGGTGTCCTCGACGCCGTGGACGACCGCGCTCTCGATGCGCTCCTCGCACGTGCGTGCCCCGCGCTCCCAACGAGGATGGACTGCAGCTCGCCCCAGAACGGTCCGCGCCGCGGTCGTGGAGCTGCGCGAGCGTTCAGATCGGGAAGTGGACGCGGAAGATCGACCCGCTCCCCGGCGTGCTCTCGAGCGACACGCCGCCGCCGAGCGAGTTCGCGAGGTGCTTGACGATCGAGAGCCCCAGTCCGGTTCCGCCGAGGTCGCGCGAGCGCGCCTTGTCGACGCGATAGAAGCGCTCGAACACGCGCGCCTGAAGGGCGGGCTCGATGCCGATTCCAGAGTCCTCGACCTCGATGCGCAGCTCCTCTGGCCGCCGCAGGACGCGCGCCCAGACCCGGCCGCCTTCGGGTGTGTACTTGCAGGCGTTGTCGAGCAGGTTGTCGAGGATCTGTCGCAGGCTCTCCTCGTCCGCCTGCACGGCGCAGTCCTGTTCGGGCAGCTCGGCCACCAGCGTGAGGCGCTTGCGGGCGGCGACGTCGCCAAAGCGCGCGACGCCATCGCGCACGAGCGCGCGCAGGTCGATCGGCACCCGCTCGCCGCGGCCCTCCTGTGTCTCGAGCTTGGCCAGCGAGAGCAGGTCGGTGACGAGCGCCGAGAGCCTCAGCGACTGTTCGCGCACGCGCTCGAGGAAGCGCGCGCGCATCTCGGTCGGCATGAGTGGATCGTCGATCATCGTCTCGACCATGCCGCGGATCGCAGTCAGCGGAGTCTTCAGCTCGTGACTCACGTTGGCGACGAAATCGCGGCGCACGCTCTCCAAGCGCCGCAGCTCGGTCACGTCGTGCATCACGAGCACCGCGCCGCAGCGCTCGCCCGGCGCGTGGCGGATCGCCGATGCGCGCAGCTCGAGCTCGACCTGCGCGCCGAGGGCGCCGACGGAAGGCACCAGCGTGCAGGACGCCGAGCGCGGCTCGCCCGTTCGGCGCGCGTGGTCGAGCAGGTCGCCGACCTCGCGCACGCGCGTGATCTCCCAGATGCGTCGGCCCTCGACCGCGGCCTGATCCGCGCCGAGGAGCCGCGCCGCGACGCCGTTGATGTGCACGATGCGCTCGTCGGCGTCGATGGCCACCACGCCCTCGACCATGCCGCCGAGGATCGCGAGCACTTGGTTGCGATCGGCCGTCTTCGTCGCGAGCCGTTCCTCGAGCTGGCGATTCATGGTCGCGATGGCCTCGGAAAGGCGCGCGATCTCGTCGGCGCCCTCGACCGACTCCGTCGGACCCGCGTAGTCGCCGCGCGCGACGCGCTCGGCGAGCGCCGCCGTGGCGGAGAGCGGTCCGCTGACGCGCCGCGCGAACGAGAGCGCGACCACGACGGCGATGCTCGCGGCGACGAGGGCCGTGAGCGTGGCGGAAACACGCAGGTCCGAGATGCGCGCCTCGAGCTCGTCGAGTGGGAAGGCAGCGCGCACGAAGCCCGCGAGCTCACCGTCGACGCGCACGGCGCGCGCGAGGTAGCGGTAGGGGCGACCGACGGTCTCGCTGTCGCGTTCCGCCCAACCCTCGCCCGTGCGCAGCGCTTGCTCGATCTCCGGTCGCAGGCGGTGGTTGCCGATCGACACGGGGTCGCGCTCGGAGTCCGCGATCACGACGCCGTCGGCGCGCACGAGCGTGAGCCGCGCCGCGCCGTCGATTCCCAGACGCTGGATGCGCAGCTCCAGTTCGGGCGACGCGGGCTTGTCCCAGTGGCTGGCCGCGATGTCCTGGAGCAGAACCAATCGCGCGCGCAGCGAGGCGTCGAGGTCGCTCAGCATGTCCGCGCGCGCCCGGCGCTCGAACCACACGCCGAGCGTGACGGTCGAGAGCAGAATGAGCGCGACGCAACCTATGTACAGTCGCCAGAAGAAGGACACGCGCATCGACTGCGCGGCAGTCTAGCGCAGGGCGCCTAGGCGACTAGCGCAGGGCGCCTAGGCGAGGGGCTCGGCGTCGCGGAAGCGGTAGCCGACCCCGCGGATGGTCTCGATCAGCTCGCGGTGGCGGCCGAGCTTGCGGCGGATCGAGCCGACGTGCACGTCGATGTTGCGGTCGATCACGACCGCGTGGTCGCCGATGGCGCGCGAGAGCAACTGGTCGCGCGAGAACACGCGCCCGGGGTGCGACGCGAGGAAGTGCAAGAGCCGCATCTCCGTCGCGGTCATGGTGATCGGCTCGCCATCGACTGAGACGAGGTGCTTGGTCGCGTCGACCACGAGGCCGTCGCGCACGACGCCATCACTGCTCGAACGCAACTCGCGCAGCGGGCGGCGCCGCAGCACGGCCCTGACGCGCGCGAGCAACTCCTTGGGGCTGAAGGGCTTGGTGACGTAGTCGTCGGCTCCGAGCGAGAGCCCGGCCACCACGTCGCTCTCCTCGCCCCTAGCCGTCACCATGATCACGGGGATCGCCTCGGTCACCGCATCGGCCTGCAAGCGCTTGCAGACTTCGAGTCCGTCGAGGCCCGGCAGCATCAGGTCGAGCAGGACGAGGTCTGGGTTCTCCTTGCGGATCCGCTCGAGCCCCTCCTTGCCGTTGCGGCTCGACACGACGAGGTAGCCCTCGCGTCGCAGGTTGTACTCGACGACTTCGAGGATGTCGGCCTCGTCCTCGATGACGGCGATCTTCTCGCGCTTGGACATGGGGTCTCTCGGCAAGCTCGATGCGGGTTCGTGACGGATCGCGAGCGGCACCGTCGGCAATCGTGACGCCCGGCTCGAGGTTCGCACAAGACCTTCGCCGCTGCTGGCGAGCACTTCAAGCGTGGAAGCGGCGGGAGCCCAAGCGGCCTGCGCTGCGGGCCTTTGCGGTTGCCGGACCACCGTCCCTCGCTCTACAAGAGCGACCGCGGCTCGCTGGCGCAGCTCGCCGCGCGGACGCCTCGTTTCCATACGCTGCACGCATGGCACCTGCCTGGACTGAAATCGCGCTGATCGCGCCCGTGGGTTGGCTGGAGCTCGTCGCCGAGACGCTCTCGCTCGGCCCGTGTTCCTCGGTCGCCTTTGGCCGCCCGTCGCTCGCCACGCCGGAGCCGCCAGCGGGCTTGGAGTGGGTGCGCGCCTACGTGATCGAGGACGAGGACACGCCCGAGCTGCGCGCGCAGGTCGAGGCCGCGGTGGAGGGGCTCGCCGAGCGGACGGGTGCCGAGGAGCTGCGCGGCCTGCGTCCCCGCTTCCGTCGCCTGCCGCCCGAGGACTACGCCACTTCGTGGCGCAAGAGCTGGAAGCCTGTGCGCGTCGCGAACTTCGCCATCGTGCCGCGCGACTTCACCGGAGCCCTGCGCCCGAGCGACGCGCGCGTGGTGCTCGAACCCGGCGGCGCCTTTGGCACCGGCCGCCACCCGACCACGCGCGGCTGTCTGCGCGCCGTCTCGCGACTGGTGCGCGAGGGCGATCGCGTGCTCGACGCCGGTTGCGGCAGCGGCATTCTCGCCGTCGCCGCCGCGCTGCGCGGCGCGCGCGCGGCCGTGGGGTTCGACATCGATCCCTCCGCCATGCCTTACGCGCGCGAGCTCGCGGAGTGGAACGGCGTGAGCGCGCGCTGCGAGTTCCGCGTCGGCACCTTCGAGTGCCTCGGCTCCGCGGACACCGGCTTCGACGGCGTGCTCGCCAACATCTTCGCCGACCTGATTCAGGCCCACGCACAGGACATGGCCGCTCGCCTGCGTCCCGGCGGCTGGTTCGCCTTCTCCGGCTGCCTCGACAAGAAGCGCTACCCCACCCTCGCCGCCCTCGACGAGGCCGGTCTCGTTCTCGACACCCTCCACACTCGCGGACAGTGGGACACCTTCGTCGGCCACAAGCCCTGAGCGCTGCGGTGCTGGCGTGAGCGTCAGCGCTTCGCGCTGGTTCGCCTGTTCGCCGCGCGGCCTTGCTGCGCGACCTTCGCTCTGGCGAGGTGCGACGCTGTCGGCGACTTGGCCGCGGCCGGCGCGGTGGGGGTGAGCGCGGCGAGGACGGCCTCGACGTGGCCTTGGACCCGCACCGGTGACCAGACGGCGGCGAGCTTGCCTTGCTCGTCGATCAAGAAGGTCGAGCGAATCGTGCCTTGGACCTTGCGGCCGTACATGAGCTTCTCGCCGAAGGCACCGTAGGCGCTCGCGACCTTGCTGCCTGCGTCGACCAAGAGGTCGAAGGGCAGCGCGTGCTTGGCGCGGAAGCCGTCGTGGGACTTGAGTGAGTCGCTGGAGACGCCGAGCACGACGGCGCCGGCCTTGCGCAGCGCGGAGTGTTGATCGCGGAAGTCGCAGGCTTCGGTCGTGCAGCCCGGCGTGTTGTCGCGCGGGTAGAAGTACAGCACGACCTTGCGGCCCTTGAGGGCGGCGAGCGAGACGGTCGCGCCGGAGGTCGAGGGGAGCGAGAACGCGGGAGCTTTCTGGCCGAGCTTGAGCATGGCCGCACGATACCGCCCCTGACTCGCAGCTGCGCGCTATCTTGGGCGAGTACCCATGGTGCTCACCCAATCGACCATGCTCGCGCTCGGAACGCGCGCGCCCGACTTCGCTCTTCCCGACACGACCGGCCGCAGCGTTGGGTTGGCGGACTTCGTCCAAGCCAAGGCGCTGGTCGTGATGTTCCTCTCGAACCATTGCCCGTTCGTGAAGCACGTGCTCGATGGCCTGATCGCACTCGTGCGCGAGTACCAGCCGCGCGGCGTCGCGTTCGTCGCGATCGCGTCGAACGACGTCGGCACGCATCCTCAGGACGGCCCGACGGAAATGGCGCAGCTCGCGCGCGCGAAGGCACTTCCGTATCCGTACCTGTTCGACGCGTCGCAAGAGGTCGCCAAGTCCTACCGCGCGGCCTGCACGCCCGATTTCTTCGCCTTCGATGCAGCCCGCCAACTGGCCTATCGCGGCCAGCTCGACTCGGCCCGCCCGGGCAACGCGCACCCCGTCGACGGCGCCGACCTGCGCGCGGCCCTCGACAGCCTGCTCGCCGGACGCCCCGCTCCGACCGAGCAGCGCGCCAGCATGGGCTGCAACATCAAGTGGCGGCAGGGCAACGAGCCCGAGTGGTTCCCGCGCTGAGCGATTTGCACGTCGCGAGTGAGCGCGCCCACGAGCGTGCCCACGAGCGCGCCCACGAGCGTGCCCACGAGCGCGAACCCTGAACGACACAGTCGAGCAGACGAGCGCGATCGAGTGAGGTCGCGCGCAAGAGGCGCGTCGAACGACGAGCGGCGCGCAACGGGCTGGATCGTGCCGCGCGCTCGGATCCTCGCGGCGGAAAACGCGGCGACCGGGCAAGCTCTCCCGACCCGCAGCGAGGGGTCGCACGAGCGCGTGCGCCAGCGAGTGCTGGCTCGCGCGGGCGCCGAGCCGGACGAGCGAGAGCGCCGTTGTTCGAGTCCGCGGCGTCGGACATTGGCTGTGCGCTCACGAGACGAGCGCAGTCGCTATCATCCGCACTCGCCGCGCCGTGAAGCTGGTGCCGCCGCGGTGCGGGTGCCTTCGAGCTACGCTCGAACACTGACCTACAACCGAAACAGGAGTCTCGATTCGATGTCCAAACCGCTCTCGCCCCTCGTGGTGCTCCCCGTCGCGCTCGTCTGCGGCATCGGCGGAGGACTGATCGGCGAGCGTCTGTGCACGCCGAACGCACAGCCCGCCGGGGAAGTGCAGGCCAGTGCGCCCGCGCCCGAGTCGCAGCGGCTCGCGGCGTTGGAGTCGAGGGTGGAGAGCTTGTCTCAGGCGATCGAGGCCGGACTTTCGGCCGGTCCGTCGCGGATCGAAGCCGGCGATGACCAGATCGAGCGTGCCGTGGCGCGCTGGATGGAGAACAACGGCAAGCGCGGAGCGGATGCGGCGCCCGCGCCGACCGCGCTCGTGGACAAGTCTCCCGAGCAGCGGCTCGCCGACGCGTTCGCCGCGCTCGAAGATCCCGCGCTCACCGATGCCGAGCGCCAGAAGATCTGGGCCGAGCTCGGCAAGGCCGGCCTCGTCGATGCGCTGCTCGCCAAGTTCGAGGAGCGCGCCAAGCTCGCGCCCAACGATCCCGACGCGCAGGTCGATCTCGGCTCGGCCTACTTGCAGCGGCTGTTCCAGGCCACGCCGGGCCCCGAGCAGGGCCTCTGGGCGGGCAAGGCCGACAAGGCCTTCGATGCCGCTCTCGCGCTCGACTCCAACCACTGGGACGCGCGCTTCTCCAAGGCGGTCTCGCTGTCCTTCTGGCCGCCGATTTTCGGCAAGCAGAAGGAAGCCATCTCGCACTTCGAGACGCTCCTGACCCAGCAGTCTCACAGCTCCGCCGCCGACCCGCGCTTCGCCCAGACGCACCTGCTGCTCGGCAATCTCTACCAGCAGTCGGGCAACGCCGCCAAGGCGACGGGAACTTGGTCCGCCGGCCTCGCGCTCTACCCCGACGACGCCGCCCTGCGGGAAAAAGTCGGCCAGTAGTTCGAACGCCGCCCTCGATCGCCATCGCCGGTCGGGGAGGCGTCGTCGGCTCGTCTTGGTGCAACGCGAACCTCAGCGGTTCGGCGGAGCGCGACGATTTCACCGCGGCGTTCACCGCGGCGAGCGCTTTCCGGTGCGTGCCCTGCGCGTGGATGTTGAAAGTCTGAGCGAAGCTGGTCGCCGCTTCGCGCGGCGGGCGGATCGCGTGCTCGGGCGGGGAGTGGTCTGGAGTGCTCCGGGTAGTACCATCGTTCGACGATCGGCACCGCGCGAGGTGCGCTGGCGCTCCGAATCGACGGACCATGCCCAGCCCTTTTCTCGCTCGTTCCGAGGCCGAGCACGTCGCTCGCAACGACCTCGCGTTCGCCATACGGGATGCCTTCCCACTCAGCGCCGGTCACACGCTCGTCGCTGGCAGGATCGCAGTCACACGCACTCCGATCGGCTCGAGGAACTCGCCGCGTCGGCCCGCTGGCCGCGGGATCGCGCGCGGACCTTCGGCGTCGTAGCCAGCGTGTATCAGAGAGTTCCAGAAGGCGTTCGCCTGTGGTCCGGCCACGACGCGTTTCGCCGTCTATGCGACTCCGACCTGCCGGAGGTCCACCACTTCGGAAAGAGCCTGCTGGAAGTGTGAGCAGCGCTCGAGCGGGCTTGGAGTGCCGCGGACGAACAGGGAGTGAGCCGCGCAGCCGGTGGCGGGGAGGGGAGCCCGGGGCCAGAGTCTGGGGCGGGATGTAGGGCCCAAGGCCCGATCGGTCGAGCCGAAACCCGTGGTCGTCGAGCGTCCACCGCGCCGCGGCGTTCAGCGCCGAGTGCCATGAGCGCATGCAGCGCGAAGCCGACGCTGGCAGTGAGTTCTGCGCGACTGGCGGGCTCTACTTCGCGCCCGCGTTCCAGCACTCGGCGAGGCCTTCGCGCAGCTCGCGCCGCGGTGCGAAGCCGAGTGCGCGCAGCTTGCGTGTGTCGGGGACGCGGCGGCGCACGGAGCCCGGCGGCGCGGGGCGCAGGTCGAGCTTGGGATGGAAGCCCGCGACGTCGAACACGAGCCTGGCGAGCTCGGAGATGATCGTCTCGCGGTCGGAGCCGATGTTGTAGAGGCCGCCCTTGCCTTCGAGCGCGGCGCCGAGCACGGAGCGCAGGGCGCGGGCGGCGTCGTCGACGTGCAGGAAGGAGCGCGTCTGGTCGGCGCCGAAGACGGGGAAGGGGTCGACCTTGGCGCGTGCGCGCGCGAGGAACTCGGGGATGACGTGGGTGGGGCCCATGCGCGGGCCGTAGACGTTGTGGAAGCGCACGACGATCGGCGTGAAGCCGCCGAGCTTGGCGGCGCCGAAGACCGCGCTCTCGCCGGCGATCTTGCTCGCGGCGTAGGACCAGCGCGGCAACGCGATGTCGTCGATCGCGAGCAGCACGTCTTCGGGAGTCGGGATCGGCGCGAGATTGCGGTCGACGCTCGCGGCGTAGTTCTCGCTCGACGAGGCGAAGAAGAAGGTGCGGCAGCCGGACTCGAGCGCGGCGTCGAGCGCGTTGAGCGTGGTGCGCATGTTGACCGCCATCGTCTCGTAGGGATGGTCGGTCACGTACTGCACGCCGACGATCGCGGCGAAGTGGAAGCACGCGTCGAAGTTGCCGCGCAGCAGCGCGCGGTCTTGCGCGAAGTCGCCGCGGCGCAGCTCGAGTCGGCCGGAGTGGCGCGCGGCGAGCGCTTCGAGGTCGGCGAGCCCGCCCTTCTTGCCGACGTCGACGGTCGTGACGGTGTCGCCCTGTTCGAGCAACTGGCGCACGAGCTCGAAGCCGATCACTCCAGCGCCGCCGGTGACGAGATGTCGCATGGCGAGTTCCTCTAGCGCGCGCCGGCGCGTTCGTAGTCGCCGCGTCCGTAGACCTTGAGCGCGATGTCGCGGCGCGCGAAGTCCGCCGCGCAGGCGTCGACGACCATGTTCCAGGGATCGACGACGATCGTGCCGCTCGCGAGCTCCTTCTGGAGCAGCTCGGCGAGGAACGGTCGGTAGAGCGGGTCGGGCAGGCAGATGATCACGGCATCGGCGCCGCGCACGAGCGCTCGCGCGTCCTGCGATACCTCGATCTCCGGGCATTCGTCCCAGTGCGTGACCAGCGGGTCGTAGGCCGCGACCTTGCAGCCCTTGACCATCAGGGCGCGTCCGACGATCTCGCTCGGCGTGCTGCGCGTGTCGTTCACGCCCGGACGGTAGGTGACGCCCACGAGCGCGACCTTGCGGCCGGCGAGCGCGCCCTCGAAGTGCTCCTCGATCCAGCGCACGGCGCGCATCGGCATCGCCTCGTTGGTCAGGATCGCACTGCGCGAGAACGGCATCGCGACTTGGAGTCCGAGCAGTTTTTCCGCGCCGTAGCGCGCGAGCAGCGCGTCCTTCGTGAGGCAGTAGCCGCCGACGCCGAGGCCCGGCAGCATCATGTTGTCGTGCGTGCCCTTGCGCATGCGCACCGACTTCACGATGTCGAACAGGTCCACGCCCGCGCCTTCCGCGAGCTTGGCCCACTCCTCGATGAACGCGATGTTGGTCGCGCGGTAGCTGTTCTCGAGCAGCTTGGCCATCTCGGCCGCGCGCGTCGACTTGTGGCGCCAGAGCGGGAACTTCTCCACGTTGACGTACTGCGAGAGGAAGTCGCGCGCGGCGTCGGCGCTCGCGGCGTCGATGCCGGCGTAGGCGCGCCAGAAGTTGTTGACGCTGTCGAGGTAGTCGGGGCCGGGCATCACGCGCTCGTAGCAGTAGGCGAGCTTGGGCGGCTGCGCCGCGACGTCGACGCCCTGCTTGCGCTGGCCTTCGCACAGCGCGGGATACAGCACGCGGTCGCACAGGCCGATCGGCAGCGTGCTCTCGACCGTGACCAGCGTGCCCGGGCGCATGTGCGCGCCGACCATGCGCATGGCGGCGGCGTAGCCCTCGGTCGGAACCGTGAGCTGGTCGACCTGCCCCGCCTCGCGCTGCACGTCGAGGTTGATGCACGAGACCACGATGTCGGCGAGCCCGATCGAACGCGGATCGTTGGAGCCGACGAGGTTGCGCGAGATCGTGCAGGCCTCGTGGATCACGCGCTCGAGGCTCGGGTCGTTGGCGTAGGTGGGGGAGCTGCCTTGGTCGAGGCGCGCGACCTTGGAGCGGCCGGGCTCGTCGTCGCGGTCGAGGCCGATCACGAAGTACAGGCGTCCGCGCGCGCCGTCCGCGCGGGCGAGGTTGCCGGCCACGGCCGTGCCGACGAAGCCCAGCCCGAGCACGAGCACCACTTCCTGCCCAGCCGCCTTGGCGGCGCGGGCGCGGGCCTCGATCGCTGCGAAGTCCATCTCTAGAAGTCCATCCCCAAGCGGAGCTTGAGCCCGTTCTTGACCTTGTACCAGCCGACCTTGAGGCCATCCCAGACCGTGACGCCGGGGACGGCGAAGGGCACGTGGATCGGGACCTCCTTGTACTTGAACCCCGCGTGCAGGGCGCGCAGCAAGAGCTCGCTCTCGATCTCGTAGCCGCGCGAGGAGAGCGCGAGCGTGTAGAGGCGCTCGGCCCTGAAGGCGCGGAAGCCCGACTCGGTGTCCGTGAGCCAGCGCCACGTGACCGCGAACGAGATGCACTTCAAACCGAAGTTGCCGAACTTGTTGATGGTCGAGGTGCGCAGCGTGCCGAGCATGCGGCTACCGACGACCATGTCGACCGGACCTTCCTCGAAGGGCTCGAGCAGCACCGGGATCTCCTCCGGCAAGTGCTGCCCGTCGGAGTCCATCACGATCACGATGTCGGGGTGGAACTGCCGCGAGGCTGCGACGCCCTTGATGAGCGCGTAGCCCTTGCCGCGCACCATCTCGGGCTCGGGGACCGTGGCCCCGGCGGCGCGGGCGGCGGCGGCGGTGCCGTCCTTGGAGGCGTCGGCGGTGACGACCACATGGTCGACGAAGGGCAGGGTGCGGCGGACGATCTCGGCGATCCCCTGTTCGAGGTTGTACGCCGGGAGCACCGCGACGACTGTTTGGGTGCGGGCCATGGGGTCGGGCTTCTTCGAGAAGCGGCCGAGGGATTCTAGAGGCGCGGGGGTGGCGGGGACCAAGGTGCGCCGCGATCGGAAGGACTTTCGTCCCGAAGTTGAGGCGCTCTTCGCCCTTCGCCTGTGGAGCGCGACGGGTGGGGATCGCTACACTCGCCCGCCTTACAGACTGCACGAATCGACTCCCCGACGACCCGCCGTTCCCATGTCCTCTGAGCCCACGGCCACCGCCCCGACTTCGATCCCGCTCACCTACAACGGCAAGACCGTGCCGCTGCCCTTGATCGAGGGCACGGAGGGCGAGGTCGCGATCGACATTCGCAACCTGCGCGCCCAGACCGGGCTGGTGACCTTCGATCCGGGCTACGCCAACACCGGCGCCTGCAAGAGCGCGATCACCTTCATCGACGGCGAGCAAGGCATCCTGCGCTACCGCGGCTATCCGATCGAGGACCTCGCCGAGCGCTCGAGCTTCCTCGAGGTCGCGTGGCTCTTGCTGCACGGCGAGCTGCCGACCAAGGCCGAGCTCGAGTCGTTCTCCGACGAGATCGTGCACCACACGCTGCTGCACGAGAACTTCGCGCGCTTCTTCAACGCCTTCCCGAAGGACGCGCATCCGATGCCGGTGTGCGCCGCGGCCGTGGCCGCGATGGCGACCTTCTATCAGGAGCCGGAGAGCGAGGACACGATCCACAAGACCGTGATCCGCCTGCTGGCGAAGATGCCCACGATCGCGGCGTACTCCTACAAGCACTACATCGGGCAGCCGTCGGTCTATCCGAAGAACGACCTCGACTACTGCTCGAATTTCCTGCGCATGATGTTCGCGACGCCGTGCGAGACCTACGAGGTCGATCCGCTCTACGCCCGAGCGCTCGATCTGCTCTTGATCCTGCACGCCGATCACGAGCAGAACTGCTCGACCTCGACGGTGCGCATGGTCGGGTCGAGTCAGGCCAACCTGTTCGCTTCGATCAGCTCCGGCATCAGCGCGCTGTGGGGACCGCTCCACGGTGGCGCCAACCAGAAGGTGATCGAGATGCTCGAGTGGATCGCGCAGAACGACGGCAACGCCGAGCGTTTCGTGGCCCGCGCCAAGGACAAGAACGACACCACGCGCCTGATGGGCTTCGGTCACCGCGTCTACAAGAGCTACGACCCGCGCGCGACGATCCTGAAGAAGTACTGCGGCCAGATCCTCGCCAGAGTCCCCGCCGGCAGCCCCTCGGCGCAGCTGTTCGACATCGCGCGCAGGCTCGAGGAGATCGCGCTGTCCGACGAATACTTCGTCAAGCGCAAGCTCTACCCCAACGTCGATTTCTACTCGGGCGTCATCTACAAGGCGATGGGCATCCCGACCAACATGTTCACGGTGATGTTCGCGCTCGGCCGCATGCCGGGCTGGATCGCCCAGTGGCTCGAGTCGCGGCGCGACCCCGAGTTCAAGATCGGCCGTCCGCGCCAGATCTACACCGGCGCGACGAGGCGCTAGGCGCGCCGCCCGCGCACGGACGCTCGCATTCGCACGCGCGAGGGCGAGCGAGTCTTCGCGGCCCTTTGCAAGCGCACGGGCGGAGTGCCATCCTGCGCCGCTGCCATGAGGCTTGCACCCCAGCGACGGCTTCCGCTCTCGACGCAGCTCGTCGGGGTCGACGGCGGTGCGACGCACGTGCGCGCGGTGCACGTCGAGGTCGAGCCCGCGCCCGGCGGCGGGCTGCGCGTGCGGACGAGCGGCGGCGAACGTTCGCGTTCGCACCGGCAGGTGGCGGGGTTCGAGACGCCCTCAGAGCGCGGACTGGTGAGCGCCGACCAGCTCGGACCGATCCTTCCGGCGGAACGCGAGCAAGGCTGGGCGTGGGTCGAGTCGACCGCGCGCTGCGTGGTCGAGCTCGCGGCGGAGCGCGGCGCGGCGCGCGTGCTGCTCGGCGTGGCCTTTCCCGGCCACAAGACCCCGGACGCGCGCGGCATCGAGTTCGCGCTCAACGGTCCGCGCGTGCCGGAGTTCCTGAACCAACTCGAACAGCTCCTGCGCTCGGAGGGGCTCGAGTTCGATGGCGAGTTGCTCGGCCTGCAGAGCGACGGCTGGTGCGCGGGCGTCGGCGAGGCGCACGCGGACGGCGGCGGGCTGCGCGGCGTGCGCGACGCGTACTACGTCGGCGGCGGCACCGGACTCGCGGAGGCGCTGTGCCTGCGCGGCGAGCTAGTCCGTCTCGCGGAGGTCGAGGACTGGTTTCCGCGTGGTTGGCGCATGCAGTGGGATGGCGCCGCGCTGGAGAGCTGGGTGTCCGCGGCGGGCATCAACCGGCGCTGGGCGGACATCACGGGGCTCGGCCTTCCGCTCGAGCCGGGCCGGTTTCCCGAGGATCGCGTGGCGCGCGACCCGCGCGCGCGCGAGCTGCTCGAACAGGCCGGCGAGGCGCTCGGCCAGCTGGTGACCCATCGGCTGGTGGCGCTGCAGTCCGGCGGACGGCCCGAGAGCGGACACGCCGGTCCGATCCGGCTCGAGCGCGTGCTCGTCGGCGCGCAGCTCGGACGCATGCTCGCGGATCCGCGCACGCAGGGCTCGCTGCGGCGCGCGTTCGAGGCGCGGCTCGACGAGGGCCTGCGCCGCACGGGACTCGACGCTCTCTATCCGCCCGATGGCGGGCGCGGTGTGGAGCGGCGCGAGTTCGTGCAGCTCTCGCGCCTCGCGCGTCCGGCTGCGATCGGCGCCGCGGTGGAAGCGCTCTCGCACTGGGGTGGGCGTGGTTAGCCCGCAGGCGACGCTCAACGGCGGGTTCAGCTGGCTCGACTGGACCGTGGTCGTCGGCCTGTTCGCGCTGACGCACTGGATCGGAACCCTGTCGGCCGGAAAGCCCGCGACGATCCGCGAGTTCTTCCTCGGCGGTCGCAAGCTGCCGTGGTACGCCGTGTCCGCTTCGATCATCGCGACGGAGATCAGCGCCGTGACGTTGATCAGCCTGCCGGCGAGCGTGTTCAAGCCCGGCGGCAACATCACCTACCTGCAGCTCGGCCTGATCGGGCTCCTGCTCGCGCGCTGCATCGTCGCCCTGTGGCTGATTCCGAAGTACTACGAGCGCGAGATCTACAGCCCCTACGACTACATGGGTCATGTGCTCGGCAAGCCCGCGCGCACGCTGACCACGATCCTGTTCTCGATCGGCGGCGTGCTCGGACAGGCCGCGCGCGTCTACCTCACGGGCATCGTGCTGCAAGTGGTGTTGCACGATGAGCTCGCGGCGTTCGAGCGTGCGACGGACATTCCCGGCCTGTGGGCGGCGATCGCGGTGATCGGCGTCGTCGCGATCGCTTGGACGTGGCTGGGCGGAATGGCGACGGTCATCTGGACCGATGCCGTGCTGTTCCTCGTGTTTCTCGTGGCGATCGTGTGCGCGCTCTACTTCGCCGTCAGCGGTGTCGAGGGCGGCGTGGGGGAGGTGGTGGCGCTGGGCGAAGCCGCGGGCAAGTTCCGCTTCTTCGACCTCGAGCCGACCTTCGCGCGTCCCTACACGATCTGGGCGGCGCTGATCGCCAACACGCTCGTGGGCGTGGGCGCGTTCGGCACGGACCAACTGATGGCGCAACGCGTGTTCTGCTGCGCCAACGCGCGGGATGCGAAGAAGGCCATGCTCGCGAGCTACGGTTCGATGCTGGTCGCGGTCGCGGTCGCGATGGTGGGCATCGCGCTGTACGCGTACTACCAGCAGCATCCGCTGCAGGGCGCCGCTGCCCTGCTCCATGCGCAGAAGAACGACCGCATCTTCCCGATCTTCATCGTCGAGGTGATGCCGCCGGGCATGCGCGGCCTGATCATCGCGGGTGCCTTCGCGGCGGCGATTTCGAGCCTCGATTCGATCCTCGCGGCGCTCTCGCAGACGGTGATGAGCGCTTTCGTGCTGAAAGACGGCGTGGTGGAGCGCAGCGAAGCGGACGAGCGACGCGCGGTGCGAACGTCCAAGCTGCTCGTGCTCGGCTTTGGCGTGCTCCTGTGCGTGATCGCAGCCGCCTGCGAGCTGATCCAGCGCGACGAGCGCTTCAAGGACGTGCTCAACCTCGCGCTGTCGATGCCCACCTACACGCAGGGCGCGGTGCTCGCGACGTTCGCGCTCGCGTTCTTCCTCGGACGACGCATCGACGCGAGCGGGCTCTTGTTTGCCGCACCGCTGAGCGTCCTCGCGGTGGTCGCGATCGCGTGGCATGGCGCGTGGACGCCGCCGGTGCTGCGCGTCGGCGCCGCCGCGCTGCTCGGCGCGTGGTTGCTCGTTCGACTGCGGGACGCAGAGTCGGCGGCGCGGCGCGCGCTGCGTTTGGCGACGCTCCTCGTCGGCTGTGCGCTCGTGTTGTGGATCAACTCCCGAGGCTGGAACGTCGAATGGCCGTGGTTCGCGCCGCTGGGGCTCGTCTTTGCGTTCAGCTTCGGCTGGTTGCTCGCACGAACGAAGCGGGAGGTCGCATGAGAACTTGTTGCGCGTTGTTCACGCTCAGTGCCCTGCTCGCCTGCGGCGGAAGCGAGGGCGGCGCATCGAGCGAGGAACTGGGAGTCGCGAGCCCCGACCAGATGGCCGCGCCTGCTCTCAGCGGCGCGGCGGAGTCTGTTCGAGCGGCCTCGA
The DNA here is from genome assembly GCA_016872715.1 of Planctomycetota bacterium. Taxonomy (GTDB): domain Bacteria; phylum Planctomycetota; class UBA1135; order UBA1135; genus F1-120-MAGs118. The sequence goes on along the minus strand of VGZD01000049.1, from coordinate 8,651 downwards.
GCGCATCCTCGGCGAAGCCCGCGGGCGATCCGCCGCACGCGGTGCGCCCGAGCGAGCTCGCGTTCACCCTGCCCGACGGCTGGGTCGAGGAGACTCCCGCCGTGCCGATGCGCAAGTTGCAGGCGCGCGTGCCGCGCGTGGGAGACGACGCCCACGACGCCGAGCTCTCCGTGCTCTGGCGCGGTGCGGTCGGCATGGGGCCGCTCGAGGCGCAGCTCACCCGCTGGTCGCAGCAATTCACGCAGACAGACGGCGCGAGCTCGCGCGAGCGGCTCAAGCTCACCAACCGCACGCTCGGCGGCCGCGCGGTCACCGAAGCCGAGCTCGAGGGCACCTGTGTTGCCGAGCGCGTGCCCGGAGCGAGCGAGCGCTGGAACGAGCCCGACTGGAAATTGCTCGGGGCCGTGATCGAGAGCGAGTTCGGACCCTACTACGTGCGCCTCGTCGGGCCGCGTGCCACGGTCGACGCGGCCGCGAGCGGTTTTCGCGCGCTGCTCGAGAGCACGGCGCGCTAGTCGCCGCTCGGCGCGCGCAGGCGCGGGTTCCAGGTGAACGCGCTGTTGCGCGGGATTTCGACGACCTGCGTTGCGGATCCGACCGTGATGGAGGCCGTTCCCGGCGGCACGCCGCGCAACACGTAGCGACCCTGCGCATCCGAGCGCGTCTCGCGCGCCAGCCAGGCGTGGGTCGAGCTCTGGCGCAGCGGAACGTCGGCGGCCGGCTTGCCATCGGCGGTGTACACGGTGCCTGCGACGAGCGTGCCCGGGGTCAGCCGCACGATCAGCTCGTTGCGCTGATCGGGCAGCGCCGTGACGGGCCGCTCGAGCGGAACGCAGTCCTCGTGCAGCACGAGCAGGCGCGCTGCTCCCGTTTCGCAGCCGACGAGGTGGAAGCGGCCTTCGGCGTCGGTGATGCCGAGCGCGCGCGGGGGCGGTTCCCCGCCGACGAGCGCGATGGGCTCGAGCGCCACGGCCGCGCCGCCGAGCGGCGTCTCGTCCACGTCGAGGATCTGTCCGCTCACCGTGGCGGCGGCCATGCCGAGCGAGAGGCGCAGCTCGAAGCGCTCGGAGAGTGGCCCCTCGAGCGTGACGGGCACGGAGGGCGAGTTCTCCAGCGAACGTGCGAACAGCCGCTGTCCGGCGGTGGCGCCGAGCAGTCGGAAGTTCCCGCTTGCGTCGGACTCGCCGACGCGCAGCGAGTCGCGGCTGCCCGGTCGCAGGATCCACAGCGTCGCGTTGGCGACGGTGCGTCCCGCCGCGTTGACGGTGCGTCCCTTGAGCGCGTAGCCGTCGTCGAGCACCAGACGCGCGGTGCTCGTCTGGCCGGAAACCACGACCGTTTCGACCTGCGCGCCGAGTCCACTCGCCACGCGCACGCGGCCCGGCGGGAGCGAGCCACAGCGCGCACGTCCGTCGTCGAGGACTTCGAGCTCCAGACGCGGGACGTGGGGCTGGCTCGAGTCGAGTGCGAACACGCTCAACGGGACGCGCGCCGCGCCGCCCGAGCGGCTGGCCCAGACGACCTCGACCTCGAGGGCACCGGAGGAAGGCTCGAGCGGACGCGGACGTTCCGTGCGGGGCAACTGCGCCGTGCGCCGCGAGTCCCCCGCGTCGAGCGCGGACGCCACTTCGGAAAGGGCGCGCTCGCGCCCCGGCGCTTCGGCCGCGGGTTGCGCCACCGGCGCGGAAACACCCGGCGCGGAAACACCCGGCGCGGCGGCAGGCTCGCTCGTCGCGTCGCGCTCGCCCAGAGTGAACCAGCACCATGCGCCGCCCGCGAGCGCCAGCGCGAGTACTGTGAGCAGCGGTGCGGACTTCACGAGCGGGCGCGGCTCACTTGCTGGCGAGGAACTCGCGCGCAAAAAGCTCGCCCAAGTCAGCCATCCATGGGAACCCGAACGAGTCGTAGTCGTACTTGTCGTCGTCGAGCACGCCGTCGGAATTCGCGTAGATCGTCGCGGCGAGGAAGAAGCCGCGCTGCGTGCGCGTGTCGACGATGTAGGCGTTGTCCGTGACGAAGCCGTAGCCCAGTCCGACCTTGTTGTAGATGCGCACGTGTTCCTTCGGGAGCACACGCGCGACGCCCGGCAGGAGGAACTTCACGTAGTCATCCGGGTATCGGGCGCGATCCCAGCGCGGATTCGTGGAGTCGCCGGGGTATTGGGACAGCGCTTCGAGGAGCAGCGCGCGTTCCTCGTCTCCGAGGTCGAAGGGCTCGCCTTCGAAGGCCAGCTCGGGGCGCACGACGCGTGCGAGGCCCACTTGCAGGTCGCGCAGCGTGACGCGGTTCTTGGTGAGAAACGACATCGGGCCGGGCACGAGCTCCGCGCCCTCGATGCGGCCCTTGCCGATCAGCACGCCCTCGCGGTCGTCGATGTTGGCTAGCTCGAGCTTGCCAGTCGCTTCCGCGATGCGCACGACGCCCTCGCTCATGCGCAGCTCGATCGTGGGCGTGCGCCGGTTCTCGAGGATGCTCAGCTTGATCGAGAGACGATGGGAGATGCGCGTCGAGGAGAGTCCGGCGCGCCACATGCGCTCGTTCAGGGGATCGTGACCCACGAACTCGAACAGGCGGTTGAAGGACTCGTTGTCGGAGACGATCAGCGACTCGCGAATGAGGTGGCGCAGCGTGAGCTTGCCGTCGGCGATGTTGTCCGCGTCGTGGGACGCCATCGCGCCGCCACGTCGCGAGCCGTAGAACGAAAGCGGCGTGTCCACGGTGAACCGCGGAGCCGCCTGACCGCGCAGCTCGCGCAGACGCTCGAGCGCGGCCACGGCGCCGAACAGCTTGACGGTGCTCGCGGGGTAGAAGTACTCCGCGCCCAGACGCCAGCCGTGGGCGACGAGTTCGCGCTTGCCGTCGCGCTCGACCACTTCCCCCACGAGCACTTGCGCGCGCAGGCTCGGCGCCTCGGTGAGCACCTTGTGCATGCGATCGGCTTGCCCGAGGAGCCGAGCGGCCACGTCCGCGTCGGTGGCGAGCCGCGCCTCCTCGCGCCAGCGCTCGCGACCCTGCTCGAGCAACGCCTTCACCCGCTCGTCGTCGGGCCCCGTCGACGCAGCCCCCGTCGATGCAGCCGCGCTCGGCGGGGCGCACAAGAGAATCGCGAGGGTGAACGTGTGCAGGCTCATGCGAGGTGATCCAGTTCGGGTCTGAGCAGTGCTTCGTGGCTCTGGCGCGCTCGCACCAGTCGGGCCGTTCCATTGTGGACCAGCACTTCGGCCGCGAGCAACCGCGAGTTGTAGCCGCTCGCCATGGCGGAGGCGTAGGCGCCCGCGTCGTGGAAACAAACGACGTCCCCAGGCACCGCGCGGGGCAGCGCGCGCGGCTGGAGCGTGCCGTCTTTGGCTTGCGTAAAAACGTCCGCGCTCTCGCACAGCGGTCCCGCGACCGCCTGCGGGACACACGGATCGCCGTCGCGGCCGATGACCGAGATTTCGTGGTGGGCGCCGTACATCGCGGGCCGCACGAGGTTGTGGAAGCCCGCGTCGACGAACAGGTAGTCGACGGAGCCGACGCGCTTGTTGCCGCGCGCTTCCGCGAGCAAGAGCCCGGCTTCCGCCACGAGGAACCGCCCGGGCTCGAGCTCGAGTCGCAGCGGACGGCCGAGCGCGCGTTCGACGCGCGCGCGCGCGCCGTCCCAAACTTCGATCAGCGGTTGGCAATCGAAGCGCGGCTCACCCGCGCGGTAGGGAATCGGCAGCCCGCCACCCGCGGAGAGCGAGCGCAGTGTCGAGCCGAACAGCGGGGCGGCCGTGACGAGTGCTTCCGCCGCGCGCGAGAGGTGCTCGAGGTCCGAGCCCGAGCCGATGTGCACGTGCAAGCCCACGACTTCGAGTCCGAGCGCGCGCGCCTCGCGCGCGAGCGTGGGCAAGTCGGCATGCCAGATGCCGTGCTTGGAGTGCTCGCCTCCGGTCGTCACCTTGCGGTCGTGTCCGTGACCGAAGCCGGGGTTCACGCGCAGCACGATGTCGCGCCGCGGCGGGTTCGCGCGCGCGTACTGCGCCAGCATGAACGACGAGCCCGCGTTGAGCTCGAACGGGTGCTTCGCGAGCAGCTCCAGCGCGTCGCGGTCGAACAGATCCGAGCAGTAGAGCACCTCGCGCGCGTCGAAGCCGATCGCGAGCGCGCGACGCAGCTCTCCTCCGGACACCGCGTCGACCAGGCAGCCTTCCTTGCGCAAGAGCGCGAGCAGCGCGAGGCTCGGATTCGCCTTCTGCGCATAGCGCACGACATCGAACCCGCGGCCGGAGCTCGCGCGCAGGTCGAGCAGCTCGCGGGCGCGCGCGACGACGGTCGCGCCGTCGTAGACATACAGCGGCGTTCCGTGCTCGCGTGCGAGCTCGAGCAGCAGCGCGTCGGAGAGCGATCGGCGCTTCATCGCGGTCGGGCGAGGTGGCGCCCGAGGGCGTCGAGCAAACGCTCGATCTGCGCGCGGGAGTGAGCGGCTGTCACGACGATGCGGAAGTTCCCCTCGGGCGGGCCGCCCGGGTAACGGATCCAAGGCGCGAGCAGGCCCTCGTCCCGCAGAGCCCGCTCGAGCGCCTGCATGCGCTGCGCGCTCTCGAGCTCGAAGGAGAACACGGGCAGCCTCGCGTCGGCGTTTGCGTCGGCCAGCGCGAGCCGCACGAGTCCCGCGCGGAGCACGGCGATGTTGGCCCGCAGTTGCGCGATCCGCGCGCGGTCGCCGAACGCGATCTCGAGCGCGACGCGACCGGCTTCGGCGAGGGCCGGCGGGATCGGAGTGCTGCCGACGTAGACGCTCGAGAGGCGCTGCACGCGCTCGATGCGCGCACGCGATCCGGCGACGAACCCTCCGTAGCATCCGAGCGCTTTCGAGAGCGTCGAGGTGAGCAGCACGTGCTCGCCGCCGAGCGCGGCTTCCTCGAGCGCGCCGCGCCCGCTCGCTCCGATCACGCCGGTGCCGTGGCAGTCGTCGACGAGCAGCGTCAGCGCGTGCGAGCGCGCGAGCTCGGCCCATGGGGCGAGCGGCGCGATCACTGCGCTGGACGGAAACACGCTGTCGGTCATGAGGACGGCCCGCCGCGCGCCGCAGGACTCCAGCGCGCGGCGCAGCGCGGCGCTGTCGCGATGGGGGACGCGCACGAGCTCGAGCCCCGCATTGCGCGCGGCATCGAACAGACTCGGGTGCGAGCACTCGTCGATGAGCGCGAGCGCGTGGTCCTCCGCGAGGGACTGCACCGCCGCGAAGTTCGCCGTGTAGCCCTCGGGCAGCAGGATTGCGGCCTCGCAGCCCAAGACGCGCGCGAGGTCGCTCTCGAGGGCCTCGTGGACGCGGCTGTTGCCGGTCGTCTCGCGCGAGGCGCCCGCGCTCACTCCGTGGCGTCGCGCGCCCCGCTCGAGCGCCTCGACGACGCGCGGGTGGTGAGCGAGCCCGAGATAGCCGCAGCCGCCGAAGTAGTCGAGCTCGCGGCCGTCGAGGACGACCGTCGTGCCCTGACTCGATTCGATCGGCAGCCGCGCCATCCTTGACCCTAGGTCCGCCGTGAACCGGCGTCGGAGCAGCCGAGCATGGGCACGGTCGCCATGGTGTGCAGGCCGGGCGAGGCCGCGACGATCGCGCGCAGCGCGTTGAGCGCGATCGCGGAGGTCGCGACGTCGCCGTGGACGCCGCCGCGCAGGACGAGGTCGATCGGCGGGTCGCTCTCCAAGAGCACGCGATCGTGCGGATCGGCCTGTCCGATCGCGGCTTGGAACTCGTAGCGCAGGCGCGGCTTGCCGTCGACCATGCCGATGGCGACCTGTCGCACGCCCGCGCACTCCCCGACCGCGATCGGGCCGAGCTTGCAGTCGAGCGCGCGCGTCGCGATCACGGGCTCGATCGTCTCGCTCCAGCTCTCGAGCGCGAAACCGAGATACTGCGCGCAGAAGTGCAACGACTCGCCGAGTCCCACGTGGCGCAGCCAGCCTTCGTCGACGCCCTTTTGAAAGGCCGCGCGGTCGAGCCCGGCGCCGATCTTCTTCTGGAACGGCACGCGGCGCGCCGTCGCGTCCTGAATGCGGCTGACGCACAGCGAACGCACGTCGTTGCACACCGCGGTCGCGAACACGGGCAGGGCGTCCATCAGGAAGCCGGGGTTGACGCCCGTGCCGAGGAGCCCCGCGCCGCCTTGCTGCGCGCACTCGTGAAGACGCAGGGCGAGCTCGCGATGGCGCAACCACGGGTAGATCAGCTCCTCGCACGTCGACACGGCCGAAACTCCGCGCGCGAGCAGCGCCTCGAAGGTCGGCGCGCAGCGGCGCAGATCCGAGCTGGTCGTGACGAGCGCGACGTCGTAGCTCTCCCAGTCGCGCAGCTCGTCGAGGCTCGCCACGACGCGCACCGGTGGCGCACCGTCGACGAGTTGGGCGAGCGACTTGCCGACGAGGCCGGGGGCCGGATCGACGGCGGCCACGGTGACGCCGAGCTTGCGGCGCAGCAGGTCGGACTGGATGCGGAGGCCCAACGGGCCGAGGCCGACGTGGAGGATGCGCAGATTCACGCGAGTTCCTGTTGGGGGCTCGGGAGGACCCAGACGAGCCTGCCCCAAGTGCGGCGAGCATAGGGGGATCGGGCGTGAGTCGCACGCAGCTTCCGCGTCGCTCGCCGCTCGCTCATCGCTCACGCGACGGCGCGTCGCTCTCGCTCGCTGTTCGCGCGGTTGGCGCTTCGATAGCATCCGCCCATGTCGCGTCCTGAAAGCTGTGCAGGACCAGCGGGTGCGAGGCCCGTCGCCGTAATCGCCGTAGAGCCGCGTAGCAGGCTCCACTCGCGAGGAGAGATTCTCGCGGCCGAGCGGAGCGTCGAGAGCCCTCAGCGGGGCGAAGGTCACGTGGGAGGGGAGCGACGTCGCAGGCCCAACGCGCGAGCGTGAACCTTGCAGCCCCGAGCGATGGAATCCCGAAAGGACGAAGTGGCCGAGCCGCTCATGTCCCGGCGAAGGCAACAGACTGCATCTGGCACCGGAGCGATGCAGGACACTTCCGGGGTAGCGGGGAGGGCCTGCGACGAAGGCCTTGCACGGAACGGGAGAGACCCGTCTTCGCCGGCCCAGTCAGGCCGCAGCGTCGCCGATGAGCCGAGTGCGAAACGGCGGCGTGCGGAGCGGGAGTCCGAGGGGCTCGCAGTACCGTCGAAGGCGGCGCCCCCGACGCCGTCGGAGGGAAAGTGACCGAGCTGAAAGCGATCCTGCGGGGGTGGGGCTCCTACTTCCGCGCGGGCAACGCGCCGCGCCAGTTTCAAGGCAACGACCGGTACGCCACGCAGTGCCTGCGTCGCCTGCTGCGCCGCCGCCGCTGTCACCAGGGCTCGGGCCGCAACCGTCGTGCTCCCCTTTGGAGCCGCGACCGGCCCCATGCCCGTTTCGTCGCCGACTTCGGCCTGCACCAGCTCCTCCGCACCATCCGCTACCCCGGCCCTTCGCAGGCAGCCTGAGAACGTCATCGGCAAGCCGTGTGCGGGAAACCCGCACGCACGGTTTGAACGAGGGCCTCACGTGAAACCGCTCCACTTGGAAGTAACCTGAGGCCTACCAATGGGGCTCGAACTCGTGTCCGTCACCCGGCGCTTCGGCGAGCAGCTCGCGCTCGACTCGGTGTCGATCCACGTGCGGCCGGGAGACTGCTACGGTTTCATCGGACACAACGGCGCCGGCAAGACGACCGCGATGCGCATCGCGCTCGGGCTCCAACGCCCTGACGCGGGGCGCGTGATCGTCGACGGCTTCGACGCGCACGCGCATCCGCGCGAGGCGCGCGCACGCATGGGCGGGTTGATCGAGATGCCGGGTTTCCAGCCCGCGCTCGACGCCAGCGAGAATCTGACCCTGCTCGCGCGACTGCAGGGGCTCTCGAGCGCGAGCGCGCGCGGGGAAGTCGCGCGCCTGCTCGAGCTCGTCGGCCTCGCGCACACCGGACGCAAGCCGGTGCAGGCCTTCTCGCAGGGCATGCGCCAGCGCCTCGGCATCGCGCAGGCTCTGCTCGGCAGGCCCGCGTACGTGCTGCTCGACGAGCCGACCAACGGACTCGATCCGCAGGGCATCGCCGAGATGCGCGAGATGCTGCGCCGCATCGTGCGCGAGGAGCACTCGAGCATCCTGATCTCGAGCCACCAGTTGCACGAGCTCTCCGACCTGTGCAATCGAGTCGGCGTGATGCACCGCGGCAAGCTCGTGGTCGAGGCGGAGACGAGCGAGCTGCTCGCGGCGGGCCAGGGTCGCTTCGAGCTCGCGACGAACGACGACGCACGCGCGAGCACGCTGCTCGGCGCTCGCGGCGTGAGGTCGCGGCCGCTCGCGCACGGCGGGCTCGAGCTCGAGCTCGGCGGCTTGTCGGCGGGCGAGATCGCGCGCGACGTGGTCGGCGCGGGGCTCGAGCTCGTGCGGTTTGGCGCTCGGCCGCCGTCGCTCGAGGAGATCTACCTGCGCTACGCGCGCGGCGAGGTGATCCTCGCGCCGACGCCAGCGACGCGGGCACCGAGCGTGGTCGGCGCGCCGAAGGAGCGCCGCGCGCCGCCGCATCCGGTGCTGCGCACGTTGCGCTACGAACTCGCCCGCTTGTGCGCGCGACCGGCCGTGCCGCTGTTGCTCGCCCTGCCCTCGGTCGCGGCCGCCGGAGCGCTGTGGCGCGAGCGCGCCCGTGCGGCGGCCGAG
>VGZD01000048.1 GCA_016872715.1 Planctomycetota bacterium | reverse complement strand
GCTCATCCGCGCGCGCCGCACGATGGACCGCGCCAACGCGCGCCTCCTCGCCGCGCTCGGCGCGCGCGCTCGGATCGCCCGAGAGATCGGCGCGCTCAAGCGCCGCCTCGACTTGCCCGCCTCCGATCCGCGGCGCGAGCGCGAGATGCTCGCGCAGTTGCTGCGCGACGCGCCGGATGGATTCTCGCGCGCCGCGCTCTCGCGCATCCTCGCGTGCGTGTTCCGCGAGTCGCGCGCGATCGTGCGCGAGAGTACGCGGCGCTGAAGCGCGGCGCTGGCCCAAGTCCCGCGCGGGCGCAGGCCGTGCGTCTCGCGCGGGCGACGCCGCGTCACTCCCCCGCGACGAACGGATCGGCGTGACCGGCCGCGAGGCACGCCGCGCGGGTGTCGAGGGCGAGCTTGGTGTAGCGCCCGCTCGTGCGTCGCACGATCTCGAGCTCGCGCTCGGTGAGCTCGCGCTTGACGACCCCCGGGACGCCGACGACGAGCGAGCGCGGCGGCACGCGCATGCCTTCGCGCACGAGCGCGCCCGCGGCGACGAGCGCCTCGGCTCCGATGCGCGCTCCGTCGAGCACGCGCGCGCCGATCCCGATCAGCGCGCCATCCTCGACCACGCAGCCGTGCAGCGTGGCGTGGTGACCGATCGAGACGCGCGCGCCGACCACCACGGGCCACTCGCCCAAGGTGCCGTGCAGCACGGCGCCATCCTGCACGTTGGACTCCGCCCCGATGCGGATCGAGTTCACGTCGCCGCGCACGACGGCCGCGTACCAGATCGAGACGCGCGGCCCGAGTTCGACGTCGCCGACCAACGAGCAACTCGGCGCGAGGAACACGCCGGGTGCGCAGCGCGGCGCGTGGGGTCCGTAGGGCAGGACGAGGGCTTGCATCGGGGTGGCTCGCGCGAAGGCAGGGGTGAGCGGGGGGGGGCGGCGTGCGATGCGTGAGATTAGCCGCGCGAGCGTCCCATCGGGTTTCCCATGGCGCGCGCCTTGGCCCTCCGAGCCTTGTTGCGACAAGTTCGCAACGGCATACTGAGCGCCGATGAGCCGCACGTCTCCGCTCGCCGCCGAAGGTAGCGCCGCCGCCCTCGAGCGCGCCATCGCGGCGCTGCGCGCGCGCGGCTGCCCGCTCACGCTGCAGCGCCGCGCGATCCTCGAGCGCTTCATCGGCTGCACGGACCACCCCGCCGCCGACACGTTGCATGCGGACGTGGCCGCGCGCGTGCCGGGGCTCTCGCGCGCGACAGTCTACCGCACGCTCGAAACGCTCGTCGAGCTCGGCCTCGCCGTGCGCATCCCCCACCCGGGCTGGGAACAGCGCTACGACCCGCGCACCGACTTGCACCACCATCTCGTGTGCGAGTCCTGCGGCGAGGTGTTCGACCACGAGTCGCCCGCCCTCGATCACCTGCCGCGCCCCGCTCGCTCGAGCGGCTTTCTCGCGCAGGGCTACAGCGTGCAGTTCCGCGGCCGGTGCGCCGCGTGCGCGCGCTCCACCGAACGCCGACGCCCCGCGCCGCGGCGGAACGGGGCGTGATTCCCTCGCGCTCCCTCGCAGACTTGTCCCTCCAACCCCTCCATCCACAACAAGGAAATCATGGCCAACCTCAAGGGCTCGAAAACCCACGCCAACCTGAAGGCCGCCTTCGCCGGCGAGAGCCAAGCCAACCGCCGCTACCTGTACTTCGCGAAGGTCGCCGACGTCGAGGGCTACCCCGAAGTCGCCGGCAACTTCCGCGACACTGCCGAAGGCGAGACGGGCCACGCGCACGGCCACCTCGACTTCCTGAAGAAGGCTGGCGATCCGGCGACGGACCTGCCGATCGGCGACACGGTGCTCAACCTCAAGGCCTCGGTGGCCGGCGAGACGCACGAGTACACCGACATGTATCCCGGCATGGCGAAGACCGCCCGTGAGGAAGGCTTCACGGAGATCGCCGACTGGTTCGAGACGCTGGCCAAGGCCGAGAAGGCCCACGCCGGCAAGTTCACGGCGATGCTCAAGTCGATCTCCTGATCGCGGGAGCGTTGCGTTCGAGCGCGGCCGGCGCCCGGTGCGACCGGGTGTCGGCCGCGCGTGCTCTCGAGCAGTCTTCCGCACCCGCGAGCGAACCATGAGCCAAGCCCACTCCGAGCCCGACGCTGACCACGGCGCGAGTGCCGCGCACGGCCGCTCCGACGCCGCGCACGCGCCGATCTCGTACGCGCCGACCGACGGTCTGTGCTACGACCCGAGCGAGCCCGCGTATTGGGAGGCGGGGCTGCTGCGCAAGGAGCTCGAGCGCGCCTTCGACCTGTGCCACGGCTGTCGCATGTGCTTCAAGTACTGCGACAGCTTCCCCGTGCTGTTCGATCTGATCGACACGCGGCACGCGGGCGACGTTCGCAAGCTCACCGAGCCCGAGGTGAACCGCGTCGCCGACGCGTGCTTCCAGTGCAAGCTGTGCGACGTGCAGTGCCCCTACACGCCGCGCGACGGCCACGAATTCCAGCTCGACTTCCCCAAGCTGATCCACCGCCATCAGGCCGTGCGCGCGAAGCGGGACGGCGTCAAGCTGCGCGACCGCGTGCTCGGCGATCCGGATCTGGCGGGCGCGGCGGCGCGCGCGAGCTTGGGCCTGGCGAACACCATGAACCGCGTCGGACTGCACCGCTGGTTCATGGAGCGCACGCTCGGCATCCACCGCGACAAGTTGCTGCCGGACTTCGCCGCGACGACCTTCGAGCGCCTCGCCGCCGAAGCTGGCAAGGTGATCGAGGAACCGGGCACCGAGACCGTGCTCTTCCAGACCTGCTACGTGCAAAACAACGAGCCGCAGATCGGGTGCGACACGCTCGAAGTGCTGGAGCAGAACAAGGTCGGCTGCGGCTGCGTCAAGGGCCTCGTCTGCTGCGGCATGCCCGCGTGGGAGCACGGCGACCTCGAGACGCTGCGCAAGAACGCTCACCACAACCTCGACCTGCTCATGCCGCACGTCGAGGCCGGCGCGAAGGTGCTCGCCATCAACCCGACCTGCTCGATGATGATGCGGCGCGAGTACCCCGAGTTGCTCGAGGGCCCCGACCGCGAGCGCGCGAAGCGACTCGCCGCGGCCGTGCGCGACCCGAGCGAGTACCTGTGGTCGATCCGCGAGGAAGAGCGCTTCAACACCGACTTCCTCTCGACGCCGGGCGAGAGCGTGGCCTACCACGCGCCGTGCCACCTGCGCGCGCAGGCGATCGGCTTCCGCGGGCGCGACCTCTTGCGCAAGATCCCCGGCGTCGTGCCGCGCATGGTGATGGAGTGCTGCGGCCACGACGGGACCTACGCCATGAAGGTCGAGGGCTTCGAGCCCAGCCAGCGCCACGGCAAGAACTCCTTCGAGGGCATGCAGGCCGCACAGAGCGAGGTCTGGGCGACCGACTGCCCGCTCGCCGCCCTCCAGTTCGCGCAGCACGCGGGCACCAAGCCCATGCACCCCATGTCGATCCTCGCGCGCGCCTACCGCGCCGACGGCTTCGCCCAGCGGCTGCCGCGGGCGGACTGAGAGCGGCCGCAGCGGGTGCGAGCCGCCGCTCGCGTCAAGATTCGATCAAGATCGCCGTCGTTTCGCTTTCCGATGCCGCTGCGCACTTGATGAAGCGGGGACGCGAACGTCATCCTGCGCGCCGCCTCTCCACCCAAGGAGCCCCCTGCATGGCCTTCCGCCTGTTCCCCCGCAACGAGGAGTTCTTCGACCTCTTCGACGAGTCCGGCGCCCGGATCGTCGAGGTCGCGAAGGCGTTTCAGAACCTGCTCAAGGACCCGCCGCACTTCCGCGAGAACGCGCGGGCGGTGAAGGAGATCGAGAACCAGACCGACAAGGTGACGCACCGCGGTCTGGAGATGCTCTACCAGACCTACATCACGCCGATCGACCGCGAGGACATCCACGCGCTCGTGACGCGCCTCGACGACGTCGTCGACTACATCGACGCCTGCGCCCAACGCTTCGTGATGTTCGGCATCGAACGCGTGCCCGACGAGTTGCACGCGCAGGCCCAAGTGCTCGTGCTGATGACGGAGCGGCTGCAGGCCACGATCAGCAAGCTGCGCGACATGAAGAAAATCGGGGAGATGAAGTCGTCCCTGATCGAGCTCTCCAAGCTCGAAAACGAGGGCGACCAGATCTTCCGCGGCGTGCTCGCCAAGCTGATCGCGACCGAAAAGGACCCCGTCAAGCTGATCGTGATGAAGGAACTGTACGAGATCACGGAAGCCGCCATGGACAAGTGCTCGAGCGTCGGCCACGTCATCGAAGCGATCATCCTCAAGAATGGCTGATCCGACCTTCCTGATCATCGCCGTGGTGATCGCGGCGCTGCTGTTCGATTACACCAACGGGTGGAACGACTCGGCCAACGCGATCGCCACCGTGGTGTCGACGCGCGTGCTGAGCCCGACCTCGGCCGTGCTGCTCGCCGCCGCGCTCAACTTCGGCGGCGCGCTGGTCTCCACCAAGGTCGCCAAGACCATCGGCGGCGACCTCGTCGCACCGGAGATGGTGACGCAGACGGTCGTGCTCGCCTCGATGCTCGCGGCCGCCCTGTGGGTGGTGTGCATGACTTGGCTCGGCATGCCCATTTCCGGCTCGCATTCGCTGATCGGCTCGCTCGTCGGCTCCGCCACCATGGCGAGGGGCTCGGAGATCGTGAACCTTGCCGGCGTGCAGAAGACGCTGGTGGCGATGCTCGTCTCCCCCATCGCGGGCTTGGCGTTCGGCTTCCTGCTGATGTGGGGATTGCTATGGTTCGTGCGGCGCTGGTCGCCGCGCAAGGTCAGCAACACCTTCGGCAAGGCCCAGCTCTTGAGCGTGTCGTGGATGGCGTGGGAGCACGGCAACAACGACGCACAGAAAGTCATGGGCGTGATCACGCTGGCGCTCGTCGCGGGCGGGTTTCAGTCCGACATGGAAGTGCCGCTGTGGGTCAAGCTCGCCTGCGGCACCGTCATGGCGCTGGGCACCGCCGCGGGCGGCTGGAAGGTGATCAAGACGCTCGGCTCGGGCCTGATCAAGATCCAACCGATCCACGGCTTCGCGGCCGAAACCGCGGCCAGCGCGACCCTCGGAGTCGCGGCCTACATGGGTGTGCCCGTCTCGACCACGCACACCATCACCGGCTCGATCATGGGCGTCGGCGCCACCAGGCGGCTCTCCGCCGTGCGCTGGGGTCTGGGCAGCAAGATCCTGCTGGCATGGGGCCTGACCCTGCCCGCGACCGCGATCCTCGCCGCGCTGTCCTACCGCGTTCTGAACCTCGTGTTCGGACTGGTCTAGCGCTTCGCGCGACGCGAGCGGACCGCACGGGCCTGGCGCGGATCACTCCCACGCCCTGCCCGCTGGGCTCGTGGAGAGCGGTGGGCCTGCTAGGCCGCGACCGAGACGCGTCGCAGGAGCGAGAGCGTGACCGTGATGAAGCGGTCCTTGGCGTCGCACACCGGCAGGTCGGCGAGCTCGAAGTCGACCGACACGACGTGCATGCCCCGCGCGAAGTGCAGCGCGTAGCTCGCACCGATGATCACGGACGGCACCGAGATGTTTTCCATCTCGAAGTGCGTGCCGGTGAGCAGGTCCTTGACGCGGCCCGCGATCATGTTGCCGACCTCGCCGATCGCGTCGATCACCTCGTGATCGACCGACGTGCGCTGCTCGCTGAGCAACGCATCGGCGACGTGCAACAGCGCGCGCTCGGACATCGAGATCGAGCAGGTTCCGTTGGTCTTGCCGACCATGCCGACGATGACCGAGATCGGCCGCGAGGCGGTGTAGAAGCGCGAAGCCCCCACCGGCGGCGGTTGAAGCCCGGTCATGGAAAGCCCCTCCGTCGTTCCGCGGATCACAGCTTCGAGCAGGATGGGGTCGAGTTGCAGGCTGGGCATCGCGATGGCGGGTGCGTGGGGTTTGGGGAATGCGCGTTCCCGTCCCCGTGCCGCGGGGACCGCCGGAAGACGCTGGTTCCCCCGCCTATCGCTCCGAACCGCGGCGCGTCTTGACCGTTGCGCTGGCCTAATCCGTTTCAGGACTGGAAATGTCAACTTCGCGGCAGCACTCCGGAAGGACTTTCGCACCGGTCTGCGGCACGACGCTCCCAAGGCCGCGCACGAGCATCCAGCCGCCGTACAGGAGCAGCCCCACGGCCGCCACGCGCGCCCCCCGCGCCCGCCACGCGATCGGAATGCGCGTCGCACCCAGCGCCAGCCCGCCGAGCAGGGGACCGGTGGCGAGGCCGAAGGCGAACGGTCCGGCGAGGGTGAGGCCCGCTCCCCCCTCGGCGGCCCCCAGAGCGATCGCCGACCATGAGAGCCCGCAGGGCAGCAGCCCGTTGGCGGCGCCGAACGCGAGCCCGCGCAGGGCCAGCGGCAGCTCGTCGGATCCCCGCACAGCGGCACGCCACGGACCCTCGAGTGGGCCGAGGAGCTTCCAGCGCGGCAGGTGCAGCCAGCCCAAGCCGGACAGCGCCACACAGATCATCACGCCCGCCGCGAGCACGGCGAACGCGGCGCGACTCGCGCCGACCCAGCTCGCCTCGCGCGCGCCCAGCGCCAGCACGGACCGCTGTGCGAGCAGCGCGAGCACCGCGTACATCGCCGCCTTGCCGACCACGTAGCAGAGCACATCCACCGACCGCGGCGCGCCGCGCGCGAGCGCGAACGACAGCGCGAGCGGCCCGCACATCCCCGCGCAGTGCAGCGAGCCGGCGAGTCCTAGCGCGAGGTAGGGCACCAGTGCGGTCGCGCTCACCTCGGTGCCTCCGCGTGCTCACTCGCCGCGCCGCCGCGCGCGTGCTCCGGCAGTGGCCCCATGCGCAGCGCAGTGGGCTCCTCCCCGCGCGCGTGAACGCGCTCACAGACGCTGACGCAGTCTCCGCAGCGGATGCACAGCGAGAAATTGGACAGCCCGTCGGGATAGAACCCGTCTCCGGGGCGGTACGCGCCGAGCGACATCGCGCGCGGCTTCAAGTCCATCGGACAGGCCTTGTCGCACGCGCCGCAGTCGGTGCAGCCGCGTGGGTGCGCGAACTCGATGCCGTTGCACGTTTCGTGACCGAGCAGCGCGAAGTACACGCCCGACGGACACCAGTGGCGGCAGAAGCCCAGACCGACGCGCTGCGCGAGGAAGTAGAAGCCCGCGACCATCGCGAGCAGCGAGAGCGCCGACAGCGCGATGGAGAGCGCGCCACCGTCGCGGAACACGCGCCAATCGACCCAGAAGCTGAAGCTGACGACCGACAGCACCGCGCAGATCGAGACCATGGTGGCCACGCCCACGAGTCGATCACGACGCGTCTTGGCGCGAAAGCGCAGCCACTCGCCCAGCCGCGCGACGCTGCCCTGTGGACACACGAACCCGCACAGGTAGCGGCCGAAAAAGCGGCTGGCGAGCAGGATCGCGAGGTTGATCCCGAGGAATGGAAACGCGAAGCGCTTGGCGGTCTCGACGAGCCCCTGCTGCTGCCCGAGGTAGTGGTGGTGTCCGCCCCACAGGTCGAGGCGCAGCACGTCGAACGCCGGCAGCGCGGCGATCGCGAGCGTGAACACGACCGCCACGGCGATGCGCACCCGCGTGTAGCGATGCAGTCTCCCGCTCGCGCGCGCGAGCCCCGTGATGACCTTGTCCCGTGTCTTTCCTAGCGGCATGCCGTGCGCCCCGAACCGCCGAGGGGAGCGACTGCGAACTTAGGCGGTCCTACGCACACCCGCCGTAGGCCCGAGTGCGGAGACGGCCTGCGGACTCGTGCGTAGTCTCCTTCGCGCGGTCGTGCTCGCGTCGCCGTTGGATCAGCCGCGAGGAGTTGAGCACCGAGAAGACGCTGGAGACGACCATCGACGAGGCCGCGAAGATCGGCGTGAGGCGGCCCGTGGCGGCCAGATAGAGCCCCACGCCGTTGTACAGGAACGCCCACGCGAGGTTGAGCTCGGCCGCCAGCACGGCGGAGCGCGCGAGCGCGAGCAAGTCCGGCAACTCCTGCAGCCCCGGTCGCAACAGGTTCACGTGCGCCGCGGCGAGGCTCGACGCCGAACCGCCCGCCATCGAGATGCCGACGTCCGCCGCCGCGAGCGCCGCGGCATCGTTGAGTCCGTCGCCGACGAACGCGCACGCGCGACCGCGACCGCGGATGCGCGCGACCTTGTCCGCCGGCGACAGCCGAGCTTCGACCTCGACCTGCAATTCCGCGGCCAACGCGCGCGCAGGACCTTCGCTGTCGCCCGTCAGCACCGCCAGCTCGCAACCCTCGTTCCGCAAGCGCCCGAGCACGCCCCGCGCCTCCGCGCGCGCGGGCGAGCGCAGCACCAAGCGCGCGAGCCGCACGCGCCGTCCCACCTCGTTCGCCACGAGTTGAACGACCGTCGCGCCACCGATGTCGGCGTCGCGGTCGCTCTCCAGCGCCAGCTTGCGGCCCTCGATCTCGCCCTCGACGCCCACTCCCGGCAGCGCGCGAAACTCGCGCGCGAGCGCGAGCTCCGAGCCGTCCCGCGCACGCCACGCCGCGCGGATCGAGCGCGCGATCGGATGCTCGCTGCCGACCTCGAGCGCAGCGGCGAGACGCAGCGCTTCGCGCGGGTCCACGCCGGGCTCGGCGTCGATGCGTTCGAGCTCGAATTCCCCGGAGGTGAGCGTGCCGGTCTTGTCGAGCAGCACCGTGCGCACGCGCGCGAGTCGTTCGAGCGCCTCGCCGCCGCGCACGAGCACGCCACGGCGCCACGCCTCCCCCATCGCCGACCAAAACGCGAGCGGGGTCGCGATGCCGAGCGCGCAGGGGCACGAGATGAGGACCACGGAAAGGCCGTTGAGCAACGCCTGCTCGGGGCCGTGCTCGCCCCAGCCGTGTGCGACGACCGCCGCGGCGAGCACGAACACCAACGGCATCAGCGCTCCGGCGAAGCGATCGGCGATGCGCACGAGCCGCGAGCGCTGGGTGAGCGCCTCCTGCAGCAGGCGCTCGACCTCGTCGCGCAGGCGCGAGCCGACGCCCGCGCGCGTGCGCACGACGAGCGAGCCGTCGATCAGCGTGACGCCCGCGTGCACGAGATCTCCCGGACCGAGGCTGCGCGGCTGGGCCTCCCCCGTCAGCGCCGCGGTGTCGGCGAACGAGCGGCCCGACTCGACCTCGCCGTCGACGGGCACGATCTCACCCGGTCGCACGCGCACGCGATCTCGGGGCTCGAGCTCCGCCGCGCGCACCTCGCGCTCCACGGCGCCGTCGAGCAGAATCACCGGCGATTCGCGCTCGGGCACGATGCGCCGCAGCTCCTCGGTGGCCCGCTCGCGCGCGCGCACGTCGAGCCAGCGACCGACGCTGTAGAGCAGCAGCACCATCGTCGCCGTGTCGAAGTAGACGTCGCCGCCACCGCGAAACGTGTTCCAGACGCTGACGGCCCACGCCGAGAGCGTTCCGAGCAAGATCAGCGCCTCCGCGCTGAGCCAGCGCCGCAGCGCGACCACGGCGTCGGCGAGCGGAAGGCCGAGCAGCACGATCACGGGGGTCGAAAAGGCCAGCGCCCCGAGTCGATAGATGCCCGCGAGCGCCTGCGCCCCGGCGAGCTCGCCCTGTTCGTGGAGCAGGCCGCCATACAGCGAGAGCGAAAACACCATCACGCCCATGGCGAGGAACGCCGAGAGCGCGACGCGCGCGAACAGACGATCGGTGCGCGCCTCGAGGCCGCGATGGCCGAGGCGATGGGCGAGAAAACAGCCGCTGCAGCAGTAGGCCTCGCCCGACTCGAGTTCTGCTCGCGCGCCTCGCGCGAGCGGCAGAGCGCAGTGGGTGCAGCTCGCGGCGCTCGCGCGCGGGTGCGTATCGACGCTCGGGCTCATCGCCGACGCGCGACTACTTGGGCGCCTCGGCCGTGGGCTTGAGCGCTTGCGGCCCCTTCTTCAGATAGTCGGGCAACTGGTACTCGAGCGTGTACCACGTGAAGAACACGAGGAACGCCAAGTACATCAGCATCAAATACCACGGCACGCCGCCGTGGCCGAAGCCCGGATCGTGCTGTCGGCTGTCCGTATCGAGTTCGCTCACGGCGTCTCCTCCCCGAAGTCGAGCCCTTCCTCGCGCTCCTGCCGCCAAACGCGGTCGAGCATCTCGTGCTTGGTCTTCTCCACGTCCTTGAACTGGCCCGTGAGGAACGCCCACACCAGCATCAGGAAGAACCCGACGGCCACGAAGCCGTAGGTCAGGATCGGGTCGAAGGCAAAGCCCGCGAGCTCGTCCTTCTTGATCGTGCGCAGGAACTCGTGGAGCTTGAAGAAGAACATGCACCCCGCGCCCACGCACACCAGCGTGAACACGACGTGGATCGTGCGCCAACTGCGGCGCGAGAGCGGGATCGGCTCGGGGCGTTGGCTCACGGCGTGACCCTCTCGGCAACCGGAATCCCCGCCTGCACGGTGCCGAGCCACTGCAGGTAGGTGACGAGCGCGATGCCGTCGGCATCCGGCACGCCGCGCTCGTCGAAGTAGAACGGATAGGGCGGCATGACCGAGTGCGGCACGACGCTCTTGGGGTTGATGAAGTGCGCGATGTGCCAGTCGTTGGTCTTCTTGCCGCCCTCGCGCGCGAGGTCGGGACCGACGCGCCGCGTGCCCCACAGGTGCGGCTGGTTGAGCGCGTTCTGGTACTCCTGCGCCGAGCTCGGCGGCCCCCAGCGCACGTGCTCGTTCGAAACCACGCGCACGTACTGGCTGTGGCAGTGCCAGCAGGCCTGTCCCACGTACACGTCGCGACCGCGCGCCAGCGCCTTGGCGTAGCTCTCCGAATTCACGTCGCCGTAGTGCTCCCTGAAACTCTCGGGGAACTGCTCGGAGAGCTGCACGAATTCCTTGCTCGGCTGTCTGGCGAGCTGCGCGAGCGTCTGATACTCCATGCCGTGGTAGCTCTCCAAGCTCATCCACGGGAAGATCATCGAGAGCAAGAAGGCGATCGCGAAGCAGCCGATGCCCGCGATGAAGACCAACGTGTAGAAGCGTTCCATGGTGTGTCTCCGGTCTGGATTCAGTCCGCGTTGGCGGGGACGTAGTGTCGATCTTCCTCGTACGCGGCACCGACCTTGGCGGTCATGTACATGTTGAAGAGCTGGCAGAACAGGCCGGCCAGCGTCATCGCGCCCGAGAAGGCGCGCACCCACCAGAAGGGCTCGCTCATGCGCAGGATGTCCGACCAGTCATTCAGGTCGCGCTGCATGTAGCCGTGCACGAGGCCCGCGATCATCAGGTCCAAGAACATGATCAGCACGCCGACCGACCAGAGCCAGAAGTGCCAGGCGCGCAACGACTGCGAGTACCACTCGCGGCGACACACGCGCGGCCAGAGCCACTCGATCACCCCGAACAGCCAGAACGTGAACACGCCGAACATGATCAAGTGCGCGTGGCCGACGACCCAGTCGGTGAAGTGAATGACCTTCTGGAACATCCACGTCACTTGGAACGCGCACTGCAGGCAGGTGATGAAGTAGTACACCGCGCCGACGTAGAACCAGCGAATGGCGAGGCTCGAGCGCAGCGCGCTCCAGCGGCCGCGCAGCGTCATGAAGAAGTTGACCACCACCGTCGTCACGACGACTTCGATCGCGATCGTGGTGGTGATCGCGCCGAACTCGACGTAGTCGGGAATCGGAGAGATCAGGAAGTGGTGCACGCCGCCGAGCGGATAGAAGAACGCCAGCGCCCAGAACCCAATCACCGAGAGCGAGTGGCTCCAGATCGGCTTCTTCAGGATCAGGGGCACGAAGAAGTACATCAGGCCCCAGCCCATCGGGGTCACGTACAGTCCGACGAGGTCGTGGATGAACAGGCCAGTGGTCGCGGCGCCCGCGGCGCCGGGCAGCATCCACTCCGGCATGATGTTGCCCATCAGGTACGTCAGCGCCAGCCACACCAAGCCCGCGGTGAAGTACCACAGCGTCACGTAGAACTTCTGCTCGCGCGCTCGGTAGATCGGGACCATGAACTGCACGATCACGAGCACCGCGCCGATCACGACCAGCAGATCGACGGGGACATAGTTCATTTCCCACGTGCCCGGACGGAAGCCGGTCGGCGTCTCGCCCCACTCGATGGCCTGCGCCTTGTCCGTCAGGTAGCCGACGATCGACAGCGCGAGGATCAACTGCCAGGTCCAGAAGATCAACTGACCGAGCCGGTCGGAGAGCACCTGCTTGCCGGTCAGGCGCGGTACGACGTAATAGAGCATCGCCGTGAACCCGTTCACGAGCCAGCCGTAGGCGGCCATGTTCGTGTGCACGAGGCGCATGTGCCCCGGCGTGAGCATCCAGTTGTCGTGGCCGAGCGGGTAGTAGCCGACGAACTGCAACGCGTACAAGAAGCCCGCGATCATGCTGATCGAGAGCGCGACGCCGGCGGCAAAGAGGTGCGCCTTGATCAGGCGGTAATTGACGAGGGATTCGCCCGTCGGGGCACTGGCTTGGGTGGCGCTCACTTCGGCGACTCCTGCTTCGAAAGAGACTGGATGAAGTGCACGAGATCCCAGATCTCCTGCGGGGTGAGCGCGCCTTCGAACGAGCCCATCGGCGTCCCCTTGATGCCCGCCGCGATCGTGCGATACAGGTCGACGCCCTCGGCGCCGGCGCGGAACGTCCCCGCCGACAGGTCGCGCGGACGAATCGGGTAGCCCCAGTCGTCCTCGTAGTCGAGCGCCGTCGGGCCGTCGCCCTTGCCGCGCTCGCCGTGGCACGAGTAGCAACTGCCCTTGGCGGCGGCGTTGAACAGCCGCGTTCCGCGCTCCACCGAGGCGGCGTCATTGGGCGTCTCGTTGACGCCCGGGAAGATCGGTCGGAGGTTGGCGGGGTGCCAGCGCGCGACCACGATCGCGGAGAGCTCCGCCGCGTCGGGCAGCTCTTCGTTCTCCCAGGCGTCGTCGAGCATCATGTGCTCGAATTCGCCCTTCATCGCGAGCCAGCGCACGTACTCGACGAGGTCCCAGCGCTTTTCCTCGTTCACCAGCCGGAATTCGGGCATCGAGGAGCCCGCGAGCCCGCGCGTGATGGTCTGGAACAGGTCGCGGCGTTGCGGTCGCGACGCCGCGTCCGTCGATGTGAACTTGAACAGGCCCTTGCGAAAGCTGCGCGGCCGCGGCTTCAGGTAGCGCGCGGCCGGGCCGCCGCCGTCCCCGATGGCGCCATGGCAGCCGACGCAATGGATCTCGAAGTTCTGCTGGCCCGAGGGGATGCGCAGGAACTCCACCGATCCGGTGTCGCGCAGCCAAGGCGACTCGAGCCCGAAGTAGTGCTCGCTCGCCGCGGCGATGTGGGCGGCGAGCCCGGGCCCGAACTCCCGCTCGTAGTTCGCCACGTCGTCGGCGAACGGCACGTCGAGCTTGTCGGTTTCGCTGTCGGCGACGGTGTCGCGCGTGAAGTCGTTGGCGTAGCTGCCGATGTCGTCGCGCGCTCGGAGAAACGGGGCCACGAAGAGGGCGAGAGCGAGCAGCCAGAACAGGCCCGAGAGGGCCGCGGAGCCGCGGCGAGCGGCCCGCTGTCTGCGTCCGGAGCGGTTCGAGGGTTGGATTCCCATGCGTCTTCCAGTGGTTCTCAGTCCGCACGCTCGCGGACGTTGGGACGCAGAGTAGAGGCGACTACGCACCGCCAACGCAGGGACGAGGTCCGTAGCTCGCGTCGGGAGAAGTGCGTAGATGCCTCGCGCGCGCGCGGTCGCGGCTCGCTATCGTCTCGCGCCGCGCGCGACGATCGTGCAGCGCGCGCGAGAGGACCTCGACACCGTGGCAGCCAAGCAGAACCAGACCGTGCGGCAGGAATCGAAGACCAAGGCCGCGGCCAAGCCGTCGGATCAAAAGCGCGGCGCGCGGGCGCGGCGCGCACGGCCTCCGCTCGAGCAGGATGCGCCCTCGGATGCACGCGCGGATGCACGCGCGGATGAACGCGAATCCGCGCCGACCGTCGCCGCGGCTCCCGCTCGCAAGGGTCGCGGCAAGCCGCCCTTCGATCCCTCCTCGGCGCTCCTCGAAGCGTGGTCCACGCACGAGCGCATCCAGCAGTTCCTGCTCGAGCAACTCGATGCGCAGGCTTGGGGCGCGTTCGCTCCGATCGGCAAGGGCCGCACGATTCGCGGCGTCGTCGCGCACATGCACAATGTGCGGCTCTTGTGGCTCGCGAGCCACGCCCCCGATGACGCTGCTCTCGCGCGCCTCGACCGCGAGACCGCGACGCTCGACGAGGCGCGCAAGGCACTCGCCGCGAGTGCGCTCGCGCTCACGAAGATGCTGCGCCACGCGCTCGCGGACAACGGCAAGCTCCCCGGCTTCAAGCCCGACGCCGTCCATTTCCTCGCCTACGCGATGGCCCACGAGGCGCACCACCGCGGCCAGATCTGCCTGCTCGCGCGCGCGGTCGGTCGACCGCTCGCGAGCGCCGCTGGATTCGGGCTGTGGGAGTGGCGCAAGCGCCACGGCGAAGCGCACCCCGAACCGGCGGACTGAGACGCCGCCGCGAGTCGCGCGGCCTTGGCTCGTTCGAAGCGCTCGCGCGCGGTCGCGGCCTCACGAGCGTGCGTCGGCCGAGTCCTCGTCCCCGATGACCGCGCCGTCGACTGCGCCGTCGATTGCGCCGTCGACTGCACTCGCGTCGTCGCTCGCGGGCGTTTCGAGCAGCTCGCGCAGCACGCTCGTCGCGTAGCAACCCGGCGGCAGCGAGAAACGCAGCTCGAGAAATTCGCCGTGTTCGTCGCGCCCCGCCTCGCAGGTCGCGTCCGAGAGCGGAAAGCGCAGCGGTCGGCGACTGCCCTGCCATTGCAGCGGCCCGTGACGGGTGAACGCCTCGGCCGCGTGCGCTGCTTCGGCGAGCACCGACTGCTCGATCTCGAGCGGTCGCAAGGCGGGCGCACTCATGCGGGTCCCGAACAAGGGACCGCTGGCCGAGATCTCGAGCGCCGCGGCGCGCTCGCGATCGACCTCGAGGTCCTTGACGAGGAACACCGCGCCGTTGCGGTGCAGCCACGCGAGATCGCCCTCCTCCACCGTGTCGATCTGCGCGAGCCGCAACGCGACCACGCGGTTGAAGAGCCAAGACTGGTAGGCCGAGGTGTAGAAACGCAGGAAGTCGCGGTCGAGCGCGTACAGCGCGCGGCGCGCGTTGCCGCCGCTCTTGCCCATCGCACGGCACAGGCGGATGCAGGGCCGGAAGTTCCCCGGCCACGCCTCGGCCGCACCGAGATAGTCGCCGCGGTCGTAGCGCTCGCGCGCTTCTCGAATGCGGCCGCGATCGTGCGCTCCGGCGCGTCCGGCGATCCACGCGACGGCCTCCTCGTGCTCGCCGAGCAAGAGCGCGCGACCGACCTTCCACGTGTCGCCGCGCAGACCGAAGCGCTGCTCGCCGAAGTAGTTGGGCACGCCGCGCCGCGCGAGCACGTCGAGCAACGCGCGCGCGCCCGCGAGATCACTCGCGCCGACGCCGCGCAGTCGCAGCTCAAAGCGATTTCCTCTCAGATGGCCCACGCGCAGCTTGTTGCGATGCCGCGCGGCCGCGCGCACCGCGACGCCCTTGAGCTCGAGCGCGAGCAAGCGCTCGGGATCGAGTCCCGAACCCGGGAGCGCCTGCACGCTCAGCCACTGGCGCGTGACGCCCTGCGCGTCCTTGAGACCGGCGATCCCGATGGCGCGCGGCTCGAGGCCCAGCGTCCGACCGAGCCGCGCGAGCGCCTCGTGCGTCGAGATCCCGCGCTTCTCGATCTCGAACAGCACGTGCTCACCCTCTCCGCAAGCCTCGTAGGCCGGGAGCTCGATGACACGAAAGTCATCGGGGCGTTCCTTGTAGCGGCCGGCGAGGCGGGGCAAGGCGGCGCACAGCAGCGGCCAGAGCGGGGCTTGCGACATGGAGGCGCGGGTTGGAGGCGCGGGTCAGGGACGCGGGTCAGGGGGCGCGCTGGAAAAGCAGGACAAGCAGCGCCACCCAGCGTAGTCTGGAAGTTTCGCTAGGCTTCCTTGTACTCTACACGCAGGGACTTCCTCGCCCGCAGACTGACTCGCCACCCTATGTCCTCGATCGCCATCGCCGCCCTTCTCCTCGCGCTCCCGCGAGTGCCCCAGCAGCCCGCGCCCCAAGATCCTGTTGCGCAGGAGCCCTCGGCTCCCCAGAAGCAGGCCGCGGAACAGGCCGCGCAAGAACCCGCGAAACAACCCGCGAAACAACCCGCGGAACAACCCGCGCAGCAACCCGCGGAACAACCCGTGGATCAACCCGTTGGGCAGAGCGCGGAGCAGCCTGCTCAGGAAACGGCGCAGGAACTTGCCGAGCAGTCGGACGAACCCTGCGCCGAGGATGACGCGCCCGTCCGCCGCCGGCGGCGCGAGCCCAACGTCGGCCTCGACCCGGCCTCGTCGATCGTGCCGTGGGGCGCGACGGCGCGAGGCGTGCCGAGCGAGGGCGAGGACCCGGAGTCGCTCGAGGACCTCACCGAGTGGGTCAGCACGGGTTGGAGCGCCTCGCTCCACGGCTACCTGCGGACGTCGTACGTCGTCGGGAACAACACCCTCGCCCCCACCGACCCCGAGGGCATCTCCTTCGACTCCCTGCGTCTGTTCATCGACGCGCACGTCGGCGACTGGCACTTCCACTCGGCCGTGCGCGGCGAGCGCGGACAGGACCTGCAGCCCTACGGACAACTGAACTCCACGGCCATCCTGCGCATGCCCGAAATGTGGGCGGCGCACGAATTCGCGGACGACTTCCACTTCCGCATCGGCCGCTTCCGCGCTCCACTGGTCTCCTCCTCCATGATGGAAGAGACCGGCATGGTGCTCGGCTTCCGCAGCCCCCAAGGCCGCGAGTGGGAGCGCGACCGCTACCAGCCCGGCGTGCAGATCGACGGCCAAATCGGCGACCTGCGCGGCTGGTTCGCCATCCAAAACGGCGAGGATCAGTTCGGCGAGAACCTCGCAGTCACGCTCAAGGGGCAGTGGGACGTCCTCGGCGGCGGCACGCCCCAGCAGTATCAGGGCGCCTTCGGGGCGAGCGAGGAGCTCGCGCTCACGGTCGGCGGCGGCCTGCACTACGACTTCCTCGACGACAACTTCTCCCGACAGGTGATGGAAGTCCGCTTGACACGCGGCCCCTTCTACTTCGGGTTCGAAGGCATCGACCTCGGCGAAGGCCTGTTCAAGGAGCTCTCCTCGTCCCTGATCGCGTCCGCGATGGTGACCGACGAGCTCGAGCTCGCCGTGGGCCACGAGTACATCCCGCGCCCGGAGGGCGGCGAGCTTTGGCGCGTGGCCGGCACGTGGTACATCGACGGCCGAAACGCCAAGCTGCAAGCCAGCTTCAACACCTCCAACGTCGAGGTGCCGATCTTCGACGGCGACGCGTTCATCGTCGGCTTGACGATCGGATTCTGAACCCGTCCGCGGCGCGCGAGCGACCATGGATGCGCTGTTCATGCCGCCGCTGGTGTGCTTGCTGCTCGCGGCAGCGGGCGTGCTCGTCCGTCGCGCGCGACCACGACTCGCGCACGGCCTGTGGAGTGCCGCCGCCCTCTCGCTGCTCGCGCTCTCGCTCCCGCTCGTCTCGGGCCACTTGCTGCGCGCGCTGCAGCCCGAGCGGGCGCTCGATCTCTCGCGCGACGCCCAGGCGGCCCGCGCGATTCTCGTGCTCGCTGGAGACACGCAGCTCGAGGCGCCGGAGTACGGCGGCGCGACCTGCGGTCCGCTGACGCTCGAGCGCCTGCGCTACGCCGCGTACCTCGCGCGCGCGAGTGGACTTCCGATCTGCGTCTCCGGTGGACCGCCGCGCTCCGGTGAGACTTCGCACGCCGCGATGATGAAGGCCGTGCTCGAACGTGAGTTCCAAGTCGCCGTGGCGTGGCAGGAGCCGTGGTCCGACACCACGCGCGAGAACCTGCGCCTCTCGAAGGTGGTGCTCGCGGAGCAGGGCATCGACACGGTGCTGCTGGTCACGCACGCTTGGCACATGCCGCGCGCGCTCGCGGAGAGCGAGCGCCACGCCCTCGCCGCGATCCCCGCGCCCACGGGCTTTCGCGCGCGGCCCGCGCTCGCGGAGACCTCGAGCTGGATCCCGAGCGCCAAGGCCCTGCGCGAGAGCGCCTGGGCCCTGCACGAGTGGCTCGGACGCGCGTGGTACGCGCTCACGAGCAGCGTCGGCGACTAGGACTCGCGGCGCAGCATCGGCACGTCGACGTGGCGCTCGCGCGCGCAGCTCAGCGCCTCGTCGTAGCCCGCGTCGACGTGACGGATCACGCCCATGCCCGGATCCGCCGTCAGCACCGCGCGAATCGCCTCGGCGGCCTCGGCGCTGCCGTCGGCGACCGTGACCTGCCCGGAGTGCAGCGAGTAGCCGATGCCGACGCCGCCGCCGTGGTGGAAGCTCACCCACGCGGCGCCCGAGGCGATGTTGACCATCGCGTTGAGGATCGCCCAGTCGGCCACCGCGTCCGTGCCGTCCTTCATGGCCTCGGTCTCGCGATTGGGGCTCGCCACCGAGCCGCAATCGAGGTGGTCGCGCCCGATCACGATCGGCGCTTTCAGCCGCCCCGTGCGCACGGCGTCGTTGAAGGCGAGTCCGGCCTTGGCGCGCTCGCCGTAACCCAGCCAGCAAATGCGCGCCGGAAGGCCTTGGAACTTCACGCGCTCGCCGGCGAGCCGCAACCAGCGCGCGAGCGAGCGCTTGTGGGGGAACAGCTCGAGCAACATCTGATCGGTGGTCGCGATGTCCGCCGGATCCCCCGAGAGCGCGACCCAACGGAACGGCCCGAGCCCCTCGCAGAACAGCGGGCGGATGTACTTCGGCACGAAGCCCTCGAAGTCGAAGGCGTTGGCGAGCCCGGCTTCCTTGGCGTGGCCGCGCAGGTTGTTGCCGTAGTCGAACGTGTCGGCGCCGCGGCGTTGCAGCTCGATCATGAGCTCGCAGTGGCGCACCATCGTGCGGAACGACTCGCGCTGGTAGCGCGCGGGATCGCTCGCGCGCAGCTCGAGCGCGGCCGCGTAGCTCATGCCGTCCGGCACGTAGCCGCCGAGCGGATCGTGCGCGCTGGTCTGGTCGGTGAGCACGTCGGGCACGATGTTGCGCTCGATCAACCGCGCGAGCAGCTCGGTCGCGTTGCACAGCACGCCGATCGACTTCGCCGCGCCTTGCTGCACGAACGCCAGCGCCGTGTCGATCGCGCGGTCGATGTCGTCGATGCGCACGTCGAGGTAGCGCGTGTCGAGGCGCTTTTGGATGCGGCCGGAGTCGACCTCGGCGACCAACGCGGTGGCCTCGTTCATGGTCGCGGCGAGCGGCTGCGCGCCACCCATGCCACCGAGGCCTCCGGTCACGACGAGCCGATGCTTGAGACTCCCGCCGAACAATCGGTTGGCGGCCGCAGCGAACGTCTCGTACGTGCCCTGCAGGATCCCCTGCGTGCCGATGTAGATCCACGAACCGGCCGTCATCTGGCCGTACATCATCTTGTTCTCGGCCTCGAGCTGGCGGAAATGCTCCCACGTCGCCCACTTGCCGACCAAGTTCGAGTTCGCGATCAGCACGCGCGGCGCGCGCGCGTGGGTCTTGAACACGCCGACGGGCTTGCCCGACTGCACGAGCAGCGTCTCGTCGGCCTCGAGCCTTCGCAGCGTCGCGACGATCGCCTGAAAGCTCGGCCAATCGCGCGCCGCCTTGCCGCTGCCTCCGTACACCACGAGGTTCGCGGGGTCCTCCGCCACCTCGGGGTCGAGGTTGTTCATCAGCATGCGCAGCGCGGCTTCCGCCGCCCAGCTCTTGCAGGTCATCTCGCGCCCGCGCGGCGCGCGCTGGGGACCGGTCGGAATCGTGGAAGTGCCGTGGAGAATCGCTGAAGGTGCCATCGCGGCGGACAGTCTAGCAGCGCTCTCGCGAGGCTTGCTCGGCACACTCTCCCAAGCCAAGCTAGCGCCCGCGGCGCGAGCGACGAGCCGGTCGGACCGAGCGGCGCAACCACGAACACGAGCGACACATGACCCAACGAACATGGCTGGGCCCGGAGCGGCTCCGCACGCGACTGCTCGCGTGCGCCACGCTGATCGCGCTCGCGACGGGCACGCTGCTGCGCCTCACGCTGACCCTCGAGAGCAGCAGCCTCGCCGGACTGCCCTTCAGCCTCGCCTACGGAGCGTTTTCCGACTTCGCTACGGCGTTGGTGCTGCTCGCTCCGCTCGCGCTGCTGCTGTGGCTCGCGCCCGAGCGCTGGCTGGCGCGCCCCTCGTTCCGCCATGTCCTTCTGGCCCTCATCTGTGTCGCCATCGCCTTCGAGGCGTTCGTCGAGTACTTCTTCTTCGAGGAGTTCAACGCGCGCTTCAACAACATCGCGGTGGACTACGTGCTGTTCCCCGACGAGGTCGTGGGCAACGTGTTCGAGAGCTACAACGTGCCCTTGTGGACCGGACTGGCGCTGGCCAGCGGCGTCCTCTGCGCGGCGCTCGTCGCGCCGCTGCACCGCCAGCTCGCCTGTGCGCCCACGTCGTGGAGAGAGCGCCTCCTCGCCATGGGACGGGTGCTCGTTCTCGCGGCGGCAGCGGTGGTCGTGCTCGTGGTGCTGCCGCGCGAGACGCGCGCCAATCGAATCGAGAACGAGATCGCGGCCTGTGGTCCCGTGCAGTTGTGGCGCGCGTTCTGGACGGCCGAGCTCGACTACCCGCTCTACTACCGCACGCTCCCCCGCGAGCAGGCCCGCACTCGCGCGGCGAGCGTGCTCGGCTTCCCGGCCCCGACCGAGGCCGAGCTCGAGTCGGGGCCCGAGAGCTTTCGGCTCCAGCGCGAGGTCGGGGCCGCGAGCGGCGCCCGAAGGGTGCCGCAAGTCGTGGTCGTGATCGAGGAGAGCTTGGGTTCGGACTTCGTCGGGGCACTCGGCGGCGAGAAGAACTGCACGCCGCGCCTCGACGCACTCGTTCCCGACGGCCTGTTGCTGCGCCACCTCGTCGCCAACGGCAATCGCACCGTGCGCGGCCTCGAGGGCGTGCTGTGCTCCTTCGTTCCGCTGCCCGGCGACTCGATCGTCAAGCGCCCGAGCTCGCAAGGCGTGACCACGCTCGCCACGGTCTTCGCGCACGCGGGCTACGACACGGCCTTCTTCTACGGCGGATTCGGCGTGTTCGATCACATGAAGCCCTTCGCGCTCGGCGCGGGCTACGCGGAATTCGTCGAGCAGTCCGACATGCCCGAGGACGCCTTCACGACCATCTGGGGCGCGGCGGACGAGTACATCTTCGACACGCTCGTCGAGCGGCAGCTGCGGCAGCGCGAGCAGGGACGAGCGTTCTTCGCGACGCTGCTCTCGGTCTCGAACCACAAGCCCTACCGCGTGCCCGAGGGACGCGTCGAGTGGCCCGCGAACACCAAGCCCAACCGCGAGCTCGCGGTGCGCTACGCCGACTGGAGCATCGGGCACTACGTCGAGCTCCTGCGCCAGCACGGACTCGCCGAGGACACGCTGGTGCTCGTCGTCGGCGACCACGGCGCGCGCGTCTACGGCAAGGAGGAGATCCCGACCCACAGCTACCGCATCCCGGCGCTGTTCCTCGGCGTCGAACCCGCCCTGCGCGGCCAGAGCATCGAGCGCCTGTGCTCGCAGATCGACCTCGCGCCGACGCTGATCGAACTCGCCGGACTGCGCTCCAAGGTGCCGTTCCTCGGCGAATCGCTGCTCGGC
This sequence comes from Planctomycetota bacterium, assembly GCA_016872715.1. Taxonomy (GTDB): domain Bacteria; phylum Planctomycetota; class UBA1135; order UBA1135; genus F1-120-MAGs118. The sequence continues at coordinate 7,837 of VGZD01000048.1, read as the reverse complement.
CTGCCAGCCGACGGAGGTCGCGCCTTCGTCCACCACAACCGCAACATCGGCATCCTCGTCGACGATGCGCTGGTGGTGCTGCAACTCCAGCACGCTGTCGCCTTCTACGAGCGCTCCGGCCGCGCGGCGCACGACTTCCGGCGAGTGGAGCAAAGCGTCGCGTCGCCGCGGCTGCGCGCGCTCGCCGAGGATGCCGCCGCCGTGTTCGGGACCGCCTACGAGCTCTATCAGGACCGCGCGCTCGGCTTCCCCGAGCAGCCCTCGCGCGCGGCGATCGAGCCCGTCTCACCGCGCTGCTAGGCCGTCGATCGCGCGCGCAGCCGCGCTTCCTCGCTGCGCCGCAAGACGAGCTCGTACAGGGCCAGCGCGACCAGCCAGCACACCAGCGCCGTGGTCAGCACGTGGCTCAGAAAGTGCGCGCCCTGCAGCATGCGACCGAAGCCGAGCAGCGCGCCGTAGCCGAGCCCGAACCACAGGCCGCGGCGCGCGAGCCTGCGATCGCGCAGGCGCAGCGCGAAGTACAGCGCGACGAGCGAGAAACCGCTCGACGCCTGTCCGCAGGGAAAGCAGCGGCCGCGCTTGACTCCCTCGGGCAAGGGCTCGAGCAGCGTCGTGTGCGGAGCGTGGCCGCCGTACATCTTTAGATCCCAAGGGCAGTGCTTGGGCGAGATGTCTTTCCAACCGCTGGTGACCATGGGTCCTATCGCGAGCACGAGGAACACGTACAGCGCCACCGTGCGCCAATCGCGCAGACGTTCGCGGCGAAACGACGCGACGAAGGCGCCGAGCACGAACACACCGAAGACGATCACGACGATCTTCCCGGCGTCGTGAACCACGTACTCGAGCAGGAACGTGTTGCGCAGCGGAAAGGCGCGCTCGATGGGATCGTAGAAGCGATCCGCGATCGCCGTGTCGAGCGGAGTCAGCTCGAACACGACGAGCAGCGCCGCCGCGAGGGCGAGGGGCAGGGCGAGGTGCAGAGCGAGGAAGCGCCCACGACTCACGCCTGCAGGGCTCCGGCGGCGCGTTCGACGGCCGACACGAGCGCGCCGGAGCGCAGCAGCTCGCGCGCGGCCGCGAGATCGACGTGCAGGAAGCGGTCGTGTTCGAGCTTCGCCACCCGAGTGCGCAGCAGAGCGAACGCCGCACGCGCGCCGATGCCGGGCTCGAGCGCGAGGTTGAACTCGCGCGCCTGCGCCGCGCACACCCACTCGATCGCCAGCACCTGCTCGGTGTTGTCGAGAATCGCGCGCGCCTTGCGCGCGGCCGTGACGCCCATCGACACGTGGTCCTCTTGATTGGCGCTCGTCGGCACGCTGTCGACGCTCGCGGGATGCGAGAGCGACTTGTTCTCGCTCGCGAGCGAAGCGGCGGAGACCTGCGCGATCATCAAGCCCGAGTTGAGCCCCGGCTTGGGCGTGAGGAACGCGGGCAGGTGCGAGAGGTCGGGGTTGACGAGCTGCTCGACGCGGCGTTCGCTGATGTTCGCGAGCGTCGTCGTCGCGAGCGCGAGGTAGTCCTGCGTCATCGAGATCGGCTGGCCGTGGAACTGACCGGCGCTCACGACCTCGCCCGTGTCGGGGAACAGCACCGGGTTGTCGGTGACGGCGTTGAGCTCCTGGGCGAGGACGCTCTCGACATGCTCGAGCGCCGTCTTGAAGGCGCCGTGCACTTGCGGCACGCAGCGCAGCGAGTACGGATCCTGCACGCGGTCGCAGTCGGCGTGGTGCTCGAGCACGCGCGAGTCCGCCAGACAGCGCCGCACGTTCGCCGCGCAGCGCGCGTGACCCGAGTGGCCCTTGAGCACGGCGAAACGCTCGTCGAACGGCTTGAGCGAGCCCTGCAACGCCTCGATCGACAGCGCCGCGATCGCATCCGCGGCCTTGGACAGATTGCGGGCGCGCAACAACGAGAGCGCGCCGATCGCTTTCATGATCTCGGTGCCGTTGATCAGCGCGAGCCCTTCCTTGGCCTCGAGCGTCACGGGCGCGAGACCGAGCTCCGCGAGCACCTGCGCGGCGCTCGCGCGACGGCGCGCTCCGGCGGGACCGGTCCACGCCTCGCCGTGCCCCATCGCGGCCGCCGCCATGTGCGAGAGCGGCGCGAGATCTCCGCTCGCGCCGACGGAACCCTGCTGCGGAACCACGGGCACGAAGCCCGCGTTGAACTGCGCGAGCAGCGCCTCGAACAGCTCGACGCGCACGCCCGAGTGACCGCGGGCGAGCCCGTTCAGGCGCAGGATCTGCGCCGCGCGCACCTCGGCCTCGGGCATCGGCTCGCCCACGCCGCAGCAGTGCGACAGCACGAGGTTGCGCTGCAACGTGACGAGATCCGCGCGCGGAATCGCGATGCTCTTGAGCTTCCCAAAGCCCGTCGTCAGACCGTAGACGATGTTGCCCGCTTCGACGTGGCGGTCGACGAGCGCGCGCGCCGCCGCGACGCCCGCTCGCGCCGTGGGCGCGAGCTCGAGCCGCACGGGCTCGCCGTGCAAGAGCGGCAGGAAGTCGTCGAGGAGCAGAGACCGACCGTCGAGTTGGAGCAGCTTCAAGCGCCGCTGTGACCGACGCTTCAGGGGCCGACGCTTCAGGGGCCGACGCTTCAGGGGCCGACGCTTCAGGGGCCGACGCTTCAGCGGCCCGCGCCCGCGGGAGGCGCGAGGAACGAGGGCAGCGACCGCCCCGCCCGCAGGAGCGTGTCCGCATCCTGCCCCACGAGCGCTCCCTCCGGCAGCGCGAGATCGAGCGTGCGGTCTTGCGCGAGCTCGAATTCCTCCTGACCGCCGCGCAAGAGCGCGCGTCCGTTCCACGTCGCGCGCACGCGCCACGTGCCCGTCGCGAGCCCCGACACCACCAGCGGCTCGTCCACGCTCAGCACCACTTCCTCGCGCGGCCGAGCCCCAATCGACACCACGACCGGCAGACCCTGCGTGCGCCCGGGAAACACGAGGCTCACGGCCGCGCGGCCCGTTTCCACCGGCGCGAGCACCAGCTCGACCTGCGTGTCGGCGCTCGTGACCGCGCGCGCCCCCCACAACTTGCCGTCCGCGCTCTCGCCCCACAGGTAGCGCACGTCGCCGAGCTTCGGCCAGCTCGCGAACACGAACTCGCCGTTGAAGTTGGTGCGCGCCTCGCTCGCGCCCGGCGGAAAGCTCGGAACGATTTCCTCTTCGAGCAGGCGCGGCAGTTGCTCGAGGTACTGCAGCGTCGCGGCCGTGCGGTCGGGCGCCTCGCACACGATGCGCGCGCCCTCGATCCGTCGCCCCTGTCCATCGACCGCGATGCCGGCGAACGCCGCGCCCGGCGTGAACGACACGCTCACGCGCTCGACCTTCCCCGGATCGAGAAACGCGATCTCCGACTCGGGCTCCGCCGTCGCGCCATCGAGGAATACGCGCACGGCGAGTCGCATCGGCGGCAGATCGTCGAGGCGCAGCGTGGTGCCGGGCCGCACGCGCGCGGGGCTGACGCGATGCCACGGATAGGAGCGATTCATCCCGCTCACTTCCGGCAGCAGGATCACGACCGCGTCCTCGCGCGAGCCCACGCGCGAGCCGAGCGTGACCTCGAGCGAGGCCGCGGGCTGCATCGTGAACGTGTAGCGTCCGAGCTCCGTCACGCGGCCCGCCGCGACCGAGACGCGCGAGCACTGCGTGGCGAACCCGTCCTTGCGCAGCACCAGTTGCACGACATCGCCGCCCGGCGTGGCACCGAAGTGCGCGATGCCCTGCTCGTTGGTGCGCACGTGCGAGCCGTCGAGCTCGACGTCGACGGCCTCGAGTCCCTTGCCCTCGCGGTCGAACACTTGGCAGTAGAACTGGCCGGGGAAGTCGTAGCTGACGTTGAGCTCCGCGCTCTGGCCCGCGCGCAGTTGCAGCTCGCGCACCGACTCGTAGCCACCGGCAATGACGCGCACTTCCGCCAGCCCCGGGTAGAGGTCGAGTGCTCCAAACTCACCGGCCTCGTTGGTCGCGAGCACGCGACCGGCGTTCGCTCCGCCGCTGAACGCCACGCGTCCCTGCACGCCCGTGTCGCCCACGAGCAGTCGCCCGCGCAGACGCGCGCTGGCGCCGCTGCCCATCGCGGGCACGCCCTTCGCGCGCGGGATGTGCGCGCCGCGCACGAGCTCGAGCTCGACCTTCACCGGCCACGCGACGGAGGTCTCCGCCTCGCGGCCCTGCGTCCGAGCGGGCCCCGACAGCTCGACCTCGACCGGCGCGGAGAGCTCGCTGGGGCTCGGAGGCGCGGGAAAGGCCGCGCCGAGGTCGACCGGTGCCTGTGCGCCGTCCCCGGAAATGGGCTCGGGATCCGCGCGCAACGCGAACACCACGCACAGGGCGAGCGCGACCGCCGCGGCACACGCGGCGAGCAGCACTCTGGTGGATTGGGACTTCGCCATCGTGCGGTACCTGACGTGGGCGCGACGAGGATAGGGTCCCGCGCGCCCCCGCGCCCAGCTTGGGACGACCCAGGCGCGAGCTTCCTCCCACCCTCGCCGCGCGAGCGACCCGCGGAACGGGTCGGGAGAGCCCCTCGAAAGCACCTCGAGAGCACCTCGAAAGCACCTCGAGAGCACCGCAAGCGTCCGGGGGGACACTCCCAGGCCCCGCCTTGAGTTGCGGCCACGCGCATGGTTTCTATCCTGCCCGCGCATCGAAGTTCCGTCGCGAGCCGCGCGAAAAGCGGTCGGTGCGACAGGTTCCCTTGCCCCAAGCCCGCGCCCCATGAAGACCTACACGGTGGTCGAACTGCTCGGAGACGGCATCTCCGCCGAGCTCTCCAAGGCTGTCCACGCGCTCTCCGCGACGCTCCCCTGCAAGCTCGAATTCGTGCAGGTGGACCTCTCCGAGGCCGCGCGGGCCAAGCAGGGCGCCGCGGTCTACGACGAGGCCGAGCGCGTGCTGTGCGCGCACAAGGTCGCGCTCAAGTACCCCACCACGACCACCACCGAGGACCTCTCGCCCAACAAGGTGCTGCGCGAACGCTGCCACTTTTCGGTGATCCATCGCCCCGTGGTCACGATTCCGGGCATCGGCACCAACTTCACCAAGTCGATCGACATCGACGTGGTGCGCATCGGCACCGGTGGCACCTACGACGACGCCGGTCGACGCCTCGGGCCGGACACCGCCGTGAGTCTGCGCGTGATCGAGCGCCTGCCGTCCCGTCACGCGGCGCGCTTCGCATTCAAGTTGGCGATGCTGCGCAAGTGTGGCGTCGTGTCGAGCTCGAAGTACACGATCCAGAAGGGCACCGACGGACTGTTCGAGGAAGCCTGCGGCAACGTCGCGGAGGACTACCCGGGCATCCCCTACCGTCGCGAGCTGTTCGACTCGATGCTCGCGGGCATCATCCTGCACCCCGAGCGCTACAGTGTGATCGTCACGCCCAACGAGTACGGCGACTTCCTGTCCGACATGCTGTGCGGACTGATCGGCTCCGTGGGACTGGGCGACAGCGCGAGCTACGCCTTCGCCGACAACGGCGCGATCACGCTCGCGATGTTCGATCCCGCGGGCGGCACCGCCCCCGACATCGCCGGCCAGGGGCTGTGCAACCCGACGGCGGCGCTGCTCGCGCTCGCCTCGCTGCTGCGCCACCTTGGCGAGTTCGACGCCAGCAAGGCCGTGCGCGCGGCGCTGCTCGACTCGATCTCGCACGGGGAGAAGACCGGCGACATCGGCGGCACGTTGGGCACCGTCGACTTCACGGCGGCCGTCTCGCGCCGCGTCGAGGCGCACTTGCGCTCGCCGTGAGCGCGCGCTGCGGCGCTCACGCGTGCACGAGGAGCAGCCACGCCGTACCGAGCGCGGTCGTGAGCAGCGCGAGCGGGAAGCCGAGCTTCAGATAGGCGAAGAAGCCCATCCCGCCGAGCTCGCGGCCGCGCTCGGCCACGATCACGTTGGCGACGCTGCCGAGCAGCGTGAGGTTGCCGGCGAAGGTCGAGGCCATCGCGAGCAGCTCCCACGCGAGCTCGCGATTCTCGAAGCGCGCGAGCTCGTCCTGCACGACGAGGATGAAGGGCACATTCGAGACCAAGTTCGATCCCGCGAGGAACAGCCCGCTCGCGCGCCACGCGGCGCCCTGAGCCCCGTCCGCCGCGAGGAGCGGATAGCGCTCGAAGAACCACGCCGTGGCGCCGCTGCGCGCCAGACCCTCGACGGCGATGAACAGGCCCGCGAAGAACAGCAGCACCGACCAGTCGATGCGCTCCCACAGTCGGCTCGTGTCGGCGCGGTGGACGAACATCAGCGCCGTAAAGCCACCGGCCGCGGTCCACGCGAGGTCCGCCCCGCAGAGGTAGGCCACCACCGTCAGCGCCAGCACCGCGAGCGTGATCGAGCTGCGCGCATCGAGCACGGCGCACGGCGGCGTGCGCGGGAGCTCCACCGCGAGTTCGCGGCGGAACATCCACCACGCCAGCGCATGGTTGAGCGCGAGACTGACCACGGCGAGCGGGGCGAGGTGCAGCAGGTAGCGCGAGTACTCGAGGCCGCCGAGCTGGCCGCACAGCATGTTCTGCGGATTCCCCACGAGCGTCGCCACCGAGCCCGTGTTGGCGGCGGTGGCGAGCGCGAGCAGGAATGGCAGGGCGGGCAGGCGCAGGCGCTTGACCCACGCGACGACGAGCGGCGCACCGAGCACGCACACCGCGTCGTTCGTCAGCAGCGCCGAGAGAATCCCGGCGCCCCACACGAGCGCTCCGAGCAGCCGCGTCGCGCTCCCGCAACGCGCCGCGAGAGAATCCGCCGCACGATCCAAGAACCCGTCGGCGGCGAGAAAGCCGCCGATGCCCATCAGTCCGAACAGCAACAGCAGCGTCTCGCCGTGGATGGCCTCGAGCGCCTCGCGCGGCGCGAGCACGCCGAACGCGACCATCGCCACGGCGCCCGCGAGCGCGCCCGCCGGTCGATCGAAGGGCAGCCACGCGAGCCTGCGACCGGCGATCAGCAGGTACGTGACGGTGAAGATCGAGACTCCCAGCCACATGTTCAGGCCTCAGTGCGTGGAATGTGCCGCACGCACGAGCGCGAGCGCGTGGGCGGCGCGCTGCACGGCATCGCCCGCATGCAGCGACGCAGCGGCCTCGGAAATGTCGAGCGGGGCGCCGTCGGGGACTTCGATGCGGTGGCTGCGATGGAGGTCGAGGATCCCGTACACCATGGGCGGCATGTGGCACTCGACGCAGCGCGAGCCGCTGCTCTGCGGCGCGTGGTGCGTGTGGGCCCGCACGTCGCGCGCGATCGGGGCGTGACACTGCGTGCAAGCGTGATCTCCTCGCATGCGCGGCTCGAGCTGGCCGTGCGCGTCGAGCTCGCATCGTGGTCGGGGTGGCAGCTCGCGCAATTCGACGCTCCGCTGGAGTCGCCCGCGCGCTCGCGCGGCGGCTGGTGGGCCGCGATCGCGACTGGATCGGGCCCCCACACCAACACGGCCGCGACCGCAAGGGGTGCAGCCGCGAGCGTGGCGAGCAGCGGGAAAATTCTGCGCACCACGACATCCTAGGAAGTGGCCTTCCCGACTCGAAGCGGCTCTCGGCGCATGGCAGCGTCGTAGCCTTCGGAGCGGGATTCGCCGTCGGAGCGAGTCGCGCGTCCCATGCTCCGCGCACGATCCACGCAGCTGCCCTTCCTCTCGCTCGCCGCCAGCGCGCTCGCTACCAGCGCGCTCGCCACCGCCGCACTCGGCTCCGCGGCGCTCGCGCAGACGAGCGCGCCGCGCACCGTGGCAGCGACGTTCCCCGACACTTCCAACGCCGTGCGCGGCCTCCCGCCCCTCGCCGCGCCCGTGCCGGGCGAGCCCCGCGAGCACGCTCGCGGCGCGCGCTTGTCCCGCGA
>VGZD01000047.1 GCA_016872715.1 Planctomycetota bacterium | reverse complement strand
CTGCTCGGCGCGCTCGATTTTCTTGTCCCCGCGGGCGCGCTCGGCCTTGCTCGGAGCGGGGCGAAGCTCCGCTCGGGCGCGGCGCGGGCTACGCTGCGCGCATGAAGCTCGCGATTGCCTTCTGTCTGCTGCTCGTGACGGCCTGCGCCAGCGTCGAACGCGCGCCCACGGGAGCGGGTGACTTCGCGCGCATCGCCCTCCTCGAGGATGCGCGCGCGGATGCGAACGGCGAGCTGCGCGCGCTCGCTCGCAGCAGCGACGCACGCGTGCGCGAGCGGGCGGGCACGGCGCTCGGGCGCATGCCGTTCCCCGAGCAAGGCGTCGAGACGACGCGGGCGCTGCTCGAGCTGTTGCGCGACGGCGAGCCCGCGGTGCGCGCGAGCGCCGCCTTCGCACTCGGCGTGCGCGGCGACGCGAGCGCGGCGGACACGCTGCTGTTCATGGCGACCGACGAGCACGAGAGCGATGTAGAGCCGCTGGTGCGCGCGCGGGCCATCGAAGCGGCTGGCAAGCTCGCGCGACCGGAGCTGCGCGGGCGCACGCTCGACGGGCTGCGCGACGCGGACTCGCGCGTGCGCCTCGAGGCGGCCGCGGCGCTCGGCCGTTGGAGCACGCAGGAGGAAGGCGCGTTGGCGCTGGAGCAGCGGCTGGCGGCGCATGTCGCCACCGAGAGCTCCGCCGAGGTCATCACGGCCGCGCTCTACTCGCTCGAGCGACGCAAGACCAACGTCGGCGGCAACTTGTTCGTGCAGTACTGCACGTCGAGCGTGCCCGAGCAGCGCATCGCGAGCGTCCGCGGCCTGCGCGGGCTCGTCGGCGCGCGCGACGTCAAGCTGTTCCTGCAACGCGCCAGTCAAGACAGCGACGCGCGCGTAGTGTGCGAGGCCGTGATCGGACTCGGAGAGCTTGCGGATCGCATCTCGCTCGCGCACTTGGCGGTCGTGACGCGGCACTCGCGCGCGAGCGTGCGGCGCGCGGCGTGGGAGGCGATCGGCGTGGCGATCGGCAAGCACGCGGGGACGCTCGATGAGCTGCGACGAGTCGCCGTCGACGTGCGCGCGCCGCTGCGCGGGACTGCGACGGGCGAAGCCTCGCCGTGGGTGCGCGGCGCGATGTTCGAAGCGGCGCTGGCCTCGCTCGCGACGGCCGACGAAGCGACCATCGAGAGCGCGTTGCAATCGCTCGGCTCGACCTATCGCACCCTCGCGCGCGAGGAACGCATCGGCGTCGTGCGCGGCTGCGCGCGCTTGCCCGCGCAGCGCGGCCACTCCATCGTCGGCGAGTGCATCAAGGACCCCGATTTCGCCGTCGGCAGCGTCGCCATCGAGATGTTCGCGAAGTGCGTGCCGGAGCGTGCGCACGAAGCACTGCGCGAGGTGCTCGCCTTCGGCGACAACGGCCTGCGACTGGCCGCGGTCACCGCCCTGCTCGAGCGGCCCTCCCGCGACGATCTCGAGGCGCTGGCCGGTTGCTTTCGCACTTCGCAGGGCGACGGCGCGAGCGAGATTCGCTTCAACGTCCTGCGCGCCGCGGCGAAGGGCGCGGGGCGCGACGCCGCCCCGCTGCTCGTCGAAGGCTGCGCCGATCGCTGCGCGTTCGTGCGGCGCGTCGCACGCGAGGAGCTCGCACGCGTGGCGCCGGACATGCTCGCGGGGCTCGCGCAGCTCGCTGGCGCGAACGGCGAGGCGTCGGCGGCGCCGGAGCCGTGCGCGGAGAATCCGTGGGTCGACGTGGTGACGAGCCGGGGCACGCTGCGTTTCGAGTTGTTCCCCGCCGAGGCGCCGCAACACGTGCGCAACTTCCTCGCGCAGGCCGCGAGCAGGCGTTACGACGGCACGCTTTGGCACCGCGTCGTGCCGGACTTCGTGATTCAGGGCGGCGACTACCGTGGCGACGGCAACGGCGGCGGCACGTGGCGCGGGAGCGACGACTCGCTGCGCCACGAATTCGGACCGCGCAAGTACGTGCGCGGCTCGCTGGGCATGCCGCGCAACGAGGATCCCGACTCCGGCGGCAGCCAGATCTTCGTCACGCACCGCGCCACCCCGCACCTCGACGGTCGCTACACGATCTTCGGGGAGCTGCGCGAGGGCTTCGACGTGCTCGACGCGATCGAAGTCGGCGACTGCATCCTCGCCGTCGCGCGCGTGAAGTGAAACCGGTGCGCTCCGGCCGCGCGCTGGGTTTCTGACGCGGCTCGTGCGCTCGTCTCGAGCGCCGCGCGGGTACTCTGTGCGCCCCAAAGAGGGAGATCCGCCATGAAGCGCCTGCACCGAGTTGTGTTCCCCTCGCTCCTGCTGCTCGTCGCGTGTCGCGGCTCGACCCCGCAGGCCGCGGAGTCAAGCCTCGCGAGTCCGACCGCGGCCGTGTCGATCGAGGCGCAGGCCCCGAGTCAAGAGCAGGCGACGGTGAGCGTCGCGCCGCGCGTGAGCGCCACGCCGGAGCTCGCGCGCCGCATGCGCGCACTCGCGGACCGCGAACGCACGCTCGACGCCCTCCAACTCGGCGCGCGCGAGCTCGTGGAGCGTTGCGCGGACGCGGACTGGAACGATCCGACGATCGTGGCGGACTCGGTCGTGGCGGCGCTCGTGCTCGAGAGCTTGATCGAGGACTCGGGCGCCTGGCGCGAGACGACGGCCGTGCTGCAACGCGCCATGCCCATCCCCGCGCATGTGCCGCACGAAGTGCGCGCGCAGCTCGAGTTCGTGCTCGCGCGTTCCTCGGTGCGCACGGACCGCATCGTGCCGGCGCGCGAATGGCTCGACCAGCACGGCACGATCCGTGACTGGCGGGTCATCGGTCCGTTCGCCAACGAGCGCGGCGGCGGCTTCGACGTGGCCTACGCGCCAGAAGAAGCGATCGATCTCGCCGCGAGCGCGCGCGGCAAGGAGCGCGACGTCGCTTGGCGCGCCCAACCCTGCCCGCAGTCCCCGCTCGGCGTCGTCGTGCTCGACGAGATGCTGCGGCCCAACGAACAGGCCATCGCCTACCTCGCGACGGCCATCCGCGTCGAGCGCGCGCGCGACGTGTGCCTCTGGCTTGGCACGAGCGGCGAGCTGAAGGTCTGGCACGGCCAGCGGCTCGCGCTCGCGCGCAAGGTGCAGCGCAGCTACCACCGCGACCAAGACCGCGTCGTGCTCGCGCTGCAACCGGGCTGGAATCCCATCCTCGTCAAGCTCGGACACGAGGAGCGCGGCGGTTGGGTCGCGAGCGCGCGCCTCACCGCGCTCGACGGAGCGCCGCTGCGCGACGTCGCGGTGGACTCCAGCAAGGCGGGAGAGCTGCTCGCCACCACGAGCGAGCCGAGCGGCGTGCCGACGACGAGCGCGCGCGAACTGCTCGAGCTGCGCGGCGAGGACGCCGGCGCACTGCGGGCGCTCGCGGAGTGGCACATGGCCGTGCATCCCGACGATTTCGCGGAGCGTTCCGCGAAGAAGCTCGCCGAGCGCGCACTGGCACTCGCGGGGGACGATGTCGACACGCTGTACCTCGTCGCGCGCGCCAACCAATCCGCGCCGGGCGAAAACGCGGCCGAGATTCGCCACAACGAACGCGTGATTCCGCTCAAGCGCGTGGTCGAGCTCGAGCAGGGGCACGCTGGGGCGTGGCTCGATCTCGCGGACTTCTGGAGCGAGCTCAACCCGCTGCCGTACTCCGCGGAACAGGCCGCGCGCAAGGCCCTCGCCGCCGCACCCCAGAGTCCGCGCGCGCTGATGGCACTCTCGCGCGCGCACGGCGAGCTCGGACGAGACGCCATGGCGCGCGCGTACGCCGAGCAGGCGCGAGCGAGCGGCGCGGGCAAGATGAACTCGCAACTGATCGTGGCCGAGGCGGACGCGCTGCTCGCCAAGGGGGATCGCCGCGCAGCGGTTGCGCTTCTGGAGAGCACCTTCACGAACGGACGCTGCGATCGCGGCGTCGTCTCGATGCTCTGTCGGCTGCACCTCGAAGGCGAGAACCTGCCCCGACTGCTCGCCGTCCACGAGGGCTGGCTCTCACGCGCGCCGTTCGATGTCGGGCGCATGCTGGAGACGGCGGAAGTCCTCGAGCGAGCCGGCGACCTCGCGCGCGCGCGCGAACAGGTCGAGCGCGCGCGCCACGTCTGCCCGGAGGATTCGCGCGTGTTCCGCCTGCTGGCGCGACTCGCCGAGCGCGAGGGCGATCTCGATGCCGCCTGCGCGGCGCTCGACGAGGTCGTGCGACTCGATCCCGGCTACGACATCGCGCGCCGCCAGCGCGCCGTGCTCGCGGCCAGCGCGGAACAACCCGAGCGCTTCGAGGACCCGTGGCGTTGGGACGCCGTCGAGCGCGCCGGCACGCTCGCTCGCAGCGGCGAGGCGAACGATCCCGTGCAGGTCGTCGATCGCACGACGGTCTGGAAAGTCGAACCCGATGGAACGGAACGGCAGTACGAGCACGTGCTGCTGCAAGTCGAGAACGCGGCGGGCGTGAAGGCGCTCGACTCGTACTGGATCTCCTACCCGTCCGACGCCAGCCTGCAGGTCTACAACGTGCGCATCGTGCACGCCGACGGCACGTTCGAACGTGCACCGGCGCCGCGCGGTGGCGACCAGCCGTGGAACGGAATGCTCGTGCGCGGCTTCGACCTGCCGCCGCTCGTGCCGGGCGACATGGTCGACGTCGAGTACCGCATCGACCCGACCCAGCCCGACGTGTTCGGTCAGTATTTCGGGGAGCGGCATGCCTTTCAGGTCGACTTTCCCGACGCGCTCGCGCCGGTCGCGCGCGCCGAGCTGGTCGTGATCGCGCCCGAGTCGCTGGGGCTCCACGTCAAGGAGCACAACTCGGCCGCGCTGGAGATCTCGCGCGAGACGAAGGACGGAGCGGTGATTCGCCGCTGGGTGGCGCGCAACCTCGCGCGGCCGGCGATGGAAGGGCTGATGCCCGCGCGCAGCGAGCTGGTGCCGCTGGTCGATCTCTCGACCTTCGAGAGCTGGCAGGCCTTCGCGAGCTGGTGGTGGACCTTCATCGAGAAGGAATTCGTCACCACGCAGGCGATGAAGGACAAGGTCGCCGAATTGGTCGCCGGGCTCTCGAGCGAAGCCGACAAGGTGCGTGCGATCGCGCGCTTCGTCGGGCAGGAGATCCGCTACAACGCGTGGTCGTTTGGCACGCACGGCTACGAGCCGTTCAGCGCGGCGACGATCTTCGAGCGGCGCTTTGGCGACTGCAAGGACAAGTCGATCCTGCTGCGCCAACTGCTCGCGGAGATCGGCGTCGAGGCGCACCCCGTGCTGATCAACGCGGAGTACCGCAAGCCCGACGAGAAGCTCGACATCGCGATGGTCGGCCATTTCAACCACTGCATCGCGTACCTGCCCGCGACGGCGGATCGGCCGGGCTACTACCTCGACGCCACGGCGGATCGCAATCCGGTCGAATACCTGCGCGCGGACGATCAGGGAGCGAAGGTGCTGCACGTGCGCGACGGCAACGGCGAGATCGTGCAGATCCCCTACGCGGAGCCCGACGACAACGCGTTCGTGCGGAACTACGAGATCACGCTCGCGCGCGATGGCAGCGGCGAGGTGCGGCTGGAGGACCACAGCATCGGCATGTTCGGCGTGCAGAATCGCTACCGCTTCGGAGGCGAGCAGGGCGACTTGCGCGAGCGGCTCGCGCGGGCGCTCGCCGACGCGTTTGGCAAGGTCGGCGTGCTCGATGCGAGCACCTCGAAGCTCGAGGACATCGGCGCGCCCGCGGGCGTCGAGACGCGCTTCGAGGCCACCGGCCTGTGGACGCGCGACTCGACCGGCGCGCAGCTGCGCACGGGCTTCGACGAGGTGCCGATCCTCGGCGTGGCCGCCGAAGCGGCCGACGAACGCCAGCACGACCTCGTGCTCGATCGCCCGTTCGAGCTGCGCAGCAAGCTGCTCTACCGTCTGCCGGAGGGCGCGCGGCCCAAGGAGCTCCCGGTGGATGCCGACGTGCACGCCGCTGGGTTGCTCGACTACTCGCTGCGCGTGCGCACGACTTCGGAGGGCATCGAGGTCGAGCGCGTGTTCACGCTGCGCGAGCGCCGCATCCCGCGCGCACGCTACTCCGATTTCCGCGCGGCGCTCGAGGAAGTGCGCAGCGCCGAGGCCCGCACGGTCGTGCTCGAGGACCTCACACCCGCCGAAGCCAGCCCGAAGGAGGGCAAGTGATGTTCTGCGCTCTCACGCTGCTCGTCCTGCAATCCAACGACGCCGCCGAGCGCGCCCGCAGCGCGGAGGACTGGGCGCGAAGCCTCGTGGCGAGCCCGCACTACGCGACCGACGACGGCGACCTGCGCATCGCGCAGTGGTGCGAGCTCGTCGCGCGTGAACCCGGGCATCCGCTCGCGGAACTCGCGCTCGCGATGATCGCTCGCACGACGGCCGACAGGCCGCGCGACGCGGCGGCGGCGATCGCGGCGCTGGAGACGCGTTCGATCCACCCGCTGGCCGAGGAAGACCTCGTCGCGCTCCAGCGTGAGCGCGCGCTTTCCTCGCGTCCGTTCGCCGAGCTCGCCAACGCGGAGGTCCCCGAACTCCACCCGGATTTGGCTCCGGCGGCGTTCGCCACCGGCCCGCTCGCGGGCAGTCCGATCGACGTCGCACTCGGCGAGCTGTGTCTCGACCCGGAGCGCTCGCTCGCCTTGCCGCGCCTCCCTGGCGCGGGTCCCGCGCGTTGGCTTCGCGTCACACGCAGCGGCACCGCGGACTCGCTCGACGTGGAGACGGCCTGTTCGGCCAACGAAGGCTGGGCGGTCGTGGCACTCGATTTCGAGTGCGACGGCCAAGCCGGCTGGTTCGAGCTCGACTTCTCGGACTCGAGCGGCCCCGCGTGGATCTCGCTCGCCGCGGCGGAGGGCGACGGGCTCGACGGGGCGAGCGCCTTCGCGGGCCTGCGCGTCGCTTTCGACGACGGCGCCGTGCGCGAGATCGACTTCCTTTCGGCCGAGCGCAGCCTCGCGTGGCGCGAGGCGCGCGCGTGGCGCAAGGGCCACAATCGCGTGCTGCTCTCGCTGCCGCTCGGCGTGGCCTACGACTTCGCCGCGCGAGTGCGCGACCTCTCGGGCCGAGCACTGCCGTGGCCCGCGAGCGCGGACCCGCGCTCGCCGCTGGGCTTCGGCCGCGCCGGGCAGGTGTCCGCCGAGCCGCTGATCGGAGCGATCGAGCACCTCGAGCGGATCGACCCGCGCGGTGCTCACTCCGAAGCCCTGCTCGGATCGGCCAAGTTCCACGACGGGCGCATGGTCGAGGGACTCTCGCACATCGAGACTGCGCTCGCGATGGCACCCGAGTCGGTCGAGCTCATCGCGCTGGCCGCGGATCTTTACGGTGCGCGCTCGCCGCTGCCGGAAACGTGGCGCCGCTCGCGTGCGAGAGAACTCGTCGAGGCCGGACTCGCGCGCGCACCGAAGCACGCGCGACTGCAGGTCGCGATGGCGCGCATCCTCGGTCCCGAGGACCGACAGGAGGAAGCCCTGCGCGCGCTCGAAGAGCTCGACGGGACGCGCGCGGGGCTCGCTCCGCGACTCGCGTCGATGGACCTCTACGGGGAGCTGGAGCTCGAAGTGCGCGCGGAAGCGGCGCTGAAAGACGCCGTGGCCGCGCGCCGCGAGAGCGCGCGGGCGCTCTCGGCGGCGGCGCGGCACTGGGAACGCCACGGCTTCCTGACGCGCCAGCGCGACGTGCGCCTCGCGCAACTCGTCGGTCGGCTCGACCTAGGTGCGCTCGGCGAGCTCGGCGAGCTCGAGATGCGGCTCGGCCAGCGCGCCGAGAGCGTCGAGACGCGCCGCTCGCTCGCGCGCATCACCGGCGACGTGGGCGCCGCCTCGGCTTTCGCCGAGACCCTCGCCACGATCGGCATGGAGAGCGAGTCGGACGCCACGTGGCTGCGACTCGCCGAGCGCTTTCCGCAGGAGAGCTACTTCCCACTGCGCCGCGCCGATCTGGCGCAACGGCTTGGCGATCGCGAAGGCGAGATCGCGCAGCTGCGCTCCGCACTCGCGTGTTCCCCGTCCGATCGCGAGGCGCGCTCGCGACTGGCGGGGCTCGGGGAGGAAGACCCGGCCGCCGCGACCTTCTCGCGCTTCGCCATCGATGCGGCGCGCGAGCTCGCGAGCTTCGATCCGTCGCGCTGGAGCGACCACGTCGTGCGCGCGCTCGACGTCGCCGTCGTGCACGTCTTCGACGATGGAGCCTCCGAGCAGTGGACGCTGTCCCACGAGGTCGCTCGCGATCTCGAGGGCTGTGAGGCGCTCGGTCGGCAGCAGCCGAACGGTGACATGCTCTCGATCGAGACGCTCAAGCGCTCGGATGGCAAGGCCTACGAACCCGTGCTCGTCGGCGGAGAGTACGTGATGCCCGCGCTCGAGCCCGGCGACGCCGTGCGCATCGTCTCGCGCGGCTTCGCGGGCGCCAGCGCAAGTTCGCGCGCGCGCACGACGCAGTGGTACTTCGCCTCGACGCAGGCGCCGTACTTCCTCTCGCGCTACGTGATCTCCATCCCCAAGGCGCTGAGGCTCGAGCTCGTGCAGCGCAACTTCACGGGCCAGCACGAGGTGCTCGACGAGGGCGAGCGCGTCGTGCACATCTTCACGCTGCGCGACGTCGATCGCGTGGTCGCCGAGCCCGGAGCCCCGCCGCCGACTTGGTTCCTGCCGTGGGTCACGTTCGTCGGGCCGCAGGACATGGCGGCGATCGAGCGCGAGCTCGAGACCGAGCTCGTCGTCCCCACGCGACTCGCTCCGGAGCTCATCGAAGCGGCGAACCTCGCCTGCGAGGGCACCGAAACCGAGGAACAGCGCGCACGGGCGCTGCACCGGCTCGTCACCGAGTCGCTCGACAAGCGCGAGCCGCTCTCGCGCGCGTCGGCGCTCTCGGCGCTGCTCACGCACTCGGGCAACCCCGCCACGCTGTACGCGACGCTGTTGCGCGCGGTCGGCATCGAGCACGAGCTCGTCTGGTCACGCGCCGTCGAGCCGGCCGCGGATCCCGCGCCGGAGCGCGAGCTGGCGAACGCCTCGCGCTGGACCAACCAACTGCTCGTGCTCGTGAAGCCGCGCGACGCGCAGCAGGTGTGGTGCGATCTCTCGCGCAAGACGCTGCCCTACGGCTGCATGATCGCGGCATCGCCCAAGGCCGAGGCCTTCTCCGCGACGCGCGGCGAGTGGCTCGCCATGCCCGACGTCGCTTGGAGCGAGCGCCCCGGCGAGCGCACGACGCTCACCGTGCGCGTCGGACTCGAACGCTCGGCGGAGCTCGACGTCGCGCTCGAATTCACGGGCAACATGGGCTTCGCCGTGAAGGAGCAACTGCGCGAGGTCGCGAAGGCGCAGATGAAGCGCACCGTGACGGGCATCGTCTCGCGCATCGTGCCGGGCATCTCGCTCGGCGACTACTCGCTCGAGGGACTCGAGGACGAGAGCACGCCGGTGGTGTTCCGCGCCAAGGGCACGCACAAGACGCTGTTCGACGCGCGCAGCGGTGAATTCAGCTGCAAGCTGCCGTTCCCCCCGCTCGACCTCGGCCGCATCGCGGCCGGCGAAGGCGAACGCAAGCTGCCGTTCCTGCTGCAGCGGGCGAGCGTGGGCAGCGTGCGCGCGCGCTTCGAGCTGCCCGAGGGCCGATCGCTCGCCAGCGAACATCCGCCCGTCCTGCTCGAGTTCGGCGGCGGCCGCTATCGACTCGCGATCGAAGACGCGAGCGCGACTGGCTTCACGGTGGTGCGCGAGTTCCACTTGCCAGCGCAGGTGATCGCGGCGAGCGACTTCGCCGCCTTCGTCGAGTTCGCGCAGCGCATCGACGAAGCCGAACGCGTGCGCCTGCGACTGCGCTGAACGGCGCTTCGTCGACGCCCCGTCACCGGCCGCCCATCGTCGGCCGCCCATCGTCGATCCCCCATCGTCGGCCGCCCATCGTCGGCTGCCCATCGTTTGCTGTGGGGGGGCCACGGGCGGCGCGCGTCGACTCGCCTGCCCCGGCGCTGGGAAGATTTTTCCCCAGCCGTCGGCGGCGTCAAAAATGCGACTTCCTTTGCAGACCGCGCGACTTCGATACGGCTAGCTGCGACCGCTCCGTCCGCGTGAGCGGCTAGACACGTGTGCTAGGACCCTCCATGCAGCGCCTCCTCCTCACCGCCGCGCTCGTCTCCGCCGCCGCGCTGACCCTCGACCACTTGCAGGTTCTCGAGGCGCGCATCGCGGAGCTCGAACAGGTCCCGCGCGTCGAAGTCGAACACACCCGCGAGCTCGCGCGCCGCCTCGACAACTTGCGTCGCTCGCTGGAAGAGGCGCGTGTCACGTTCGAGAGCGACGATCGCGCGGACGCGCTCGCGGCCGAGCTCGTGAACGTCAGCAAGGCGCTGGAGCGGGAACGCTGCGCGATCGCGGCACAGGACGAGCGCCTCGATGACTGGGAACAGCACTGGGGCGATCGGCAGAGACAGTCGCTGGAAGGCAAGCTCGACGCGCTCTCGGCGGATCTCGGTCGTCGCCAGCGCGATCTCGACGAGCTGCGCGCGCTCGCCAGCCGCACTTCCGAGCAGGGAGAAGAGCGCTTGCTCGCGCTCTCGCAGCAGGTTCAGCCGCTGCTGGCGGAACCGGACACGCACAGCCTGTGGCACGAGCTCGTCGGTCCCGTCGCGCAACTCTCCGGCGATACGACCGTCGGCAGCGGCGTGCTGCTCGAATCGCAGCGCCGCACCAACGGCGAGGGTTACGTCACGCACGTGCTGACCTCGTGGCATGTCGTGCGCGACATCTACGGCTCGCTCGAGCGCATCGAATCGCCGGTCCCCGTGCGGCTCTACGAGCCCGACGGCGGCACGACCGACGAAACGGCCCACATGGTGGCGTACGACGTCGGACTCGACATCGCGCTGCTCGAGATGGACTTCGATCGGCAAGTGCCCCACGGCGCGCGCCTCGCGAGCCACGACGAGCTCGGGCGCGTCGACACCTTCGACGCCATCTACGCGGTCGGTTGCCCGCTCGGCAACGATCCGATCCCGACGTCGGGCGAAGTGGCCTCGACGACGCACGTCGTCGATGGCGTGCGCTACTGGATGATCAGCGCGCCGACCTACATCGGCAACTCAGGCGGCGGCATCTTCGATGCGCGCACGCACAAGCTCATCGGCATCTTCTCGAAGATCTACACGCACGGCTCCGCGCGCTCGACGATCGTGCCGCACATGGGGCTCGCCACGCCACTGCCCGTCATCTACGAGTGGCTCGACCGCACGGGCCACGCGAGCCTGCTCAGCTCGCACGCCGCTCCTCGCACGGCCGCCGCACTGCGTTAGGCCGCGCGCTGGAACAAGGCCCGCGTGGAGCTGCTCGGCCAAGGGCGAGCGCATCAATGCCGGAAATGGCGCACGCCGGTGAAGACCATGCTCGCGCCGCGGGCGTCGCAGGCCGCGACCACCTCGCCATCGCGCACGGAACCGCCGGGCTGTAGGAAGGCCACGACGCCACCCTCGATCGCCGTTTCCACGCCGTCGGGGAACGGGAAGAAGGCGTCCGAGGCCAGCACGGACCCCTGAGCGCGCGCGCCAGCCTTGTGGATCGCGAGCCGCACGCTGTCGACGCGGCTCATCTGCCCCGCCCCGACGCCGAGCACTTCGGTGCCGGCGGCGACGACGATGGCGTTGGACTTCACGTGCTTGCACACGCGTGCGGCGAACAGCATCGAGCGCATCTGCTCCGCGCTCGGCGCCACCTTCGTCACGACCTTGGCCTCGCTCTCGCTCTCGGCCGCGAGATCGCGCTGCTGCAGCAAGAAGCCGCCGACCATCTTCTTCCATTCGAGCTCGCGCGCGTCGCGCACGCCGCTCCCGAAGGGACCGCACGCGAGCAGGCGCACGCTCTTGCCCCACTTGGGCTTCTGCGTGAGCAGCGCGAACGCGTCGGCGTCGAACGACGGCGCCACGATCGCCTCGACGAAGCGATTGCCAGAGACGAGGAATTCCGCCGCCGCGAGGTCGAGCGGGCGCGTGAACGCGAGCACCGAGCCGAACGCCGAAACCGGGTCGCCGGCCCACGCCTTCTCGAGCGCCTGCGCGAGCGTCGCGGCCGCCGCCGCGCCACAGGGGTTGTTGTGCTTGAGGACCGCGACGAACGGCTCGTCGAACTCCTTGGCGAGCGCGAGAGCCGAGTCGAGGTCGACCAAGTTGTTGTAGGAGAGCTGCTTGCCGTTCTGGATCTCCGCGGTCGCGATCGAGGGCTCGCGCACGCCGGATTGCGCATAGAACGCTGCGGTCTGGTGCGGATTCTCGCCGTAGCGCAGGCTCATCACCTTGCGACCATGGAGCGAGGCGACGTCGGGATAGGGATCCTGCGCGCAACCGTCCTCGAGCTCCTGCTCGAACAACCACGCCGCGATCGCCGCGTCGTAGCGCGACGTCGTCTGGAAGGCCTTGAGCGCGAGCTCGCGGCGCAGGCCCGAGCCGAGCGCGCCAGCGTTGCGCTGCAGCTCGTCGAGCACGCGACCGTAGTCCGCGGGATCGGTCACGATGCCGACGAAGCGGTGGTTCTTCGCGGCCGAGCGCACCATCGACGGCCCTCCGATGTCGATCTGCTCGATCGCATCCGCGCGCGACACGCCCTGCTTCGCGACGGTGGCCTCGAACGGATACAGGTTGATCACCACGAGGTCGATGCCGCGGATGCCGTGCTCCGCCATCGCGGTCACATGGCTCGGCTCGTCGCGCAGCGCGAGGATCCCGCCGTGCACCTTGGGATGCAGCGTCTTCACGCGCCCGTGCATCATCTCGGGGAAGCCGGTGTACTCCGACACCTCGCGCACGGGGATGCCCGCCGCCGCGAGCGCCTTGTAGGTGCCGCCGGTGGAGAGCAGCTCGACGCCCATCTGGGACAGCTGCCGCGCGAAACCCTCGAGGCCGGTCTTGTCGGAGACGCTCAGCAGAGCACGGGAAACCTGGTTGTTCATCGGAGACTTCCTGCCCACCCGGGCATGAAAGGACTGCGGAGAGCGAGAATCTGAGGGCGGAGAGGGTACGGCGAAGCGCGCGCTCGATCCACCTTGAGCTCGACTTCGCCGGCACGCTCGCGACGCGTTGGGCGGGGAACGATGGCTCTCGCACGGCCTGCGGCCCGCGGACGACGGCTCGGCGCTATCCTCGGACGGGCGAGACACACGCCGAAGAGGTCGCTGAAACATGACGGTGAAATGGCACGGCAAGTGCGTCGCGGCGCTGTTCGCGCTCGCAACGTTGGGGTTGGTGGCGTGGGCCACGGCGGATGCGCTCGGCGATGCGCGCGAGCTCGCGAAGGCGGGCAAGTGGGCGGAGGTCGAGAGCACCCTGCGGGCCTACTTCGCGAGCGGAGCGTCGAATCCGGCCGCGGAGGGATTGCTCGGGCAAGCGCTGGCGCAACAGGGCAAGAACGACGAGGCGGCCGCGTATTTGGAGCGTGCCATCGCGGGACAAGCGACGCCCGACAAGGAGTTGGCGAAGGCGCTCAAGGCGGCGGACCCGCTCGTCGCCAAGCGCGACAAGTGGTTCAAGGACGCCGGCAAGGACCTTCTGGAGAAGGCCAAGGCGCTCGAAGCGAACGGCCAGAAGGAGCGCGCGCTCGAAGTGCTCGCGTCGGCGCAGGCCGTCGCGCGCGGAGCGGATCTCGCGGGCGTGGCCGAGCTCGTGGCCAAGATCCGCGCCAGTGGCCAGCAGTTGCAGCTCGATTCCGGTCGGCGCTCGCGCCCGCCCGAGGGCTGGCCGCTCTACAAGTTCGAGACGACTCACTACCGCATCGAAGCCCACCTCAAGCCCGCCGACGCCGATCGGCTCGGGCGCATGATGGACTCGATCTACCAGTACTACCTGAAGGTCTACTTCGCAGGGAATCCGGCCTACCTCGAAGCTGGAAAGGCCACGATCTACGTGCATCCGACGCGTGCGGCGATGATGGGGCCGTGGAACGAAGGGCGCCCCGATGGCGATCCGATGCGCGGCACGGTCGAGGGCTTCTTCCGCAACATGCCGCGCGAGGTGCACGTCTACGACACGACGACGACGGCGGGCTCGCTCGAGCCGATGATCAGCACGCTGTTCCACGAAGCGAGCCACCACTTCATGGCGATGCTCACGCGCGACGGACGCACGCCGGCGTGGATCAACGAAGGCACTTCGAGCTTCTTCGAGGGCGCGAGCGCGATGGCCGACGGCAGCGTGCTGTGGCCCGACGCCGCGCGCGAGCGCCTCGAGGGCCTGTACCGCGCGCTCAGCGCGAGCCAGCCCGGCGCCGCGCGCACGGTCGCGGTCGACGCCAAGGAAGCGGGCCCGGCCAACTTCCTGAACGTCATCTCCTACAACAATCCGCGCGAGCCGTCGTACCCCGGCGATTACTACCAGTGGGGCTGGGGACTGGTGTACTTCTTCCTGCAATACGAGGATCCCGCGACGCTGCAATACACCTATCGCCCGCTGTACGACGCGGCGCTGAAGGAGCTGAAGGGCGAAGCGATCGCGGACTCCAAGGGCACCTTCGCGCGTCAATTCACGGGCGGGGCGTCGCCGCTTCACCACGCGAGTCTGGAGGAATTCGAGGTCTTTTGGCGCAAGTGGATCAAGGAGACGATCTACCCGCTGCACTTCGGCTCGTCCGCGCGCGAACGGCGCCTCGCCGAGGTCGAGCGCTATCGCAAGGCCGCGGCCGCGGCGGCCGCGAACAAGACGGCCGCCGTGACGGAGAAGGAGCTGCTCCTGCGCGCGCTCGGGCACCTCGATTTCGTGCGCTCGCGGCTCGACAAGGCCGACGCGAGCGATCCCAAGCTGCTCGCGCTGCAGGCCGACCTGTTCGAGAAGATCGGCGAGCCGCGCATCGCGGCGCCGATCCTCGAGGATCTGCTCGCGCTCCACGAAAAAGGCGCGTGGCTCGCGACGGAGGCGGAGGTCAAGGCGGTCTCCGATCGACTCAACAAGCTCGACAAGGCCAATGCGGCTTGGCGCGACGCGCGCACGGCGCTGCGCAAGCACACGCGCAAGGCGCTCGACCTCGTCGAGGAGTACCGCAACTTGGCCGTGCCGATGCCGCTGCGCGCGTACACGCTCGCCGAATCCGCGAGCAAGGCCTTCGGCGGCGGAAACGGCCTGCAGGAAGTGCTCGACCTTCTGAGAGAGTCGGCGCGCGCGACGGGCGTGCAGGGTCCGGCGGTCAAGCTCGGCGGCGCGATGGCGGCGTGGAAGCCCTTTTCGAAGAGCTTCGAGACGCAATTCGACGTCAAGGGCGCGCGGATCGTGATCGAGGCGGGCAGGGGCTGCGGGCGGTTGTGCTCGGAGGCGCCGCTCGGCGGCGACTACGAGCTGCGCGCGAAGCTCGTGCGCCAAGGCGAGCCCAAGGACGGCTCCCAGCACGGCCTGCTCATCGCGGGCACGCCCGAGGGCGAGTGCGTGGCGATCGTGATCGACAGCGCGGGCCAACTGGTGCAAAAGCGCTTCGCCGAGCCCAGCGGATCCGGCCGCAGCGAAAAAGACGGCGCGACGATCGCGCTCGAGAGTCCGCCGGCCTTCGGCGCGCCCTTCGAGCTGGTCGTGACCGTCACGTCCGACGGCGGCGTCGACGTCAGCGTCGGCAAGGAAGGCCCCTTCCCGATGCGCCTTGGCATCGACATCCCCGAACCCAATTACGCCGGCGTGTACGTGAAGTCCGGCTCGCTGCTGGTCGAGAACTTGACCGCGCGCTCGGGCCCCTGATCCAACCGGTGACCCCGCGGGAGGCGCGAGCTGGCAGGCCCTTCCGCGGGTGTCGCCCTTGTCCCGCCGCGAGCGAAAGAGCGCCGCGGCGCTACTTCGCCGCGCCCTTCTGGCGCAGGTATTCCTCGATGAATTTGTCGAGGTCGCCGTCGAGGACCTGCTGGATATTGCCGGTCTGCACCCCCGTGCGCTCGTCCTTCACCAACTGATAGGGATGCATGGTGTAGCTGCGAATCTGGCTGCCGAACGCGATCTCGCCCTTGTTGCCGTACAGCGACGCGAGCTCCTTGTCGCGCTCGGCTTCGCGCATGGCGAGGATCTTGGCCTTGATCATCTGCAACGCGAGCTCGCGGTTCTTGAGCTGGCTGCGCTGACTCTGGCAGCGCACGACGATGCCGGTCGGCACGTGCTTCATGCGCACGGCCGTCTCGACCTTGTTGACGTTCTGACCGCCGGCGCCGCCCGAGCGCATCGTCTCGACTTCGAGATCCGCTTCCTTCACCTCGATCTTGATGTCGGCGCCGAGCTCCGGCGTGACGTCCACGCCCGCGAACGCCGTCTGGCGCCGCGCCGCCGCATCGAACGGGCTGATGCGGATCAGCCGGTGCACGCCGCGCTCGGCCTTCAGATAGCCGAAGGCGTAATCGCCGACGATGCGAATCGTCGCGCCGCGGATGCCGCCCTCGGGCTCCTCCTGCAGCTCGACTTCTTCCACCGTGTAGCCTCGCTCCTCGGCCCAGCGCGAGTACATGCGCACGAGGATCCCGGCCCAGTCGCAGGCGTCGACGCCACCGGCGCCCGGCGTGATCTGGAGGAACGCATTGGAGGCGTCCTGCGGACCGCCGAGCATCACGCGGAAGTCGAGCTTGGCGAGTTCCGACTCGATGTCGGCGAACAGCTTTTCGAGCTCGCCCTCGACCTCGCTCGCACCGAGCTCTTCACCGAGCTGGCAATGGACCTCGATCTCCTCGAAGGCCTTCTCGACGCGCCGCACCGGATCAGCGACGCCGCGCGCGAGTTTCTTCTCGCCGATCAGGCGCTGGCTCTTTTCGGCGTTGTCCCAGAAACCGGGCTGGAGCTCGAGCTCCTCGATCTCCCCGAGCCGCTTCAGATGGCTCGCGTAGTCAAAGACTCACCTTGAGCTGCTCGAGGTGGCGCTGCAAGGCGGGGACGCGATCGCGATATTCCTTCAGGGCGGCCATGGGGGCGAAGAGTGTAGGCGCAGGGGCTCGCAAGCTCAACGCAGGCGGTCGAGGACGCCTTCCTCGGCAATCAGGGCCTCGATGGCGGCCCGTTCCCGCGGCACGGCGGCCGAGACGACCTCGCAGCCGTCGGCCGTGACGATCACGACATCCTCGATGCGAATGCCGATGCCCGTCTCGGGCTCGTACAACCCCGGCTCGATCGTGAAGCACGCGCCCTCGACGAGCGGCTTGCGCTGGTCGCCGACATCGTGCACCTCGAGCCCGACGAAATGGCACGCGCCATGGCGCACGAACTTCTCGAAGCCGCGCGCGCGCAGCACGCCGCTGCAGGCCTTCTCGATGTCGGCGAGCGTGCGGCCCGGCTTCACCGCCGCGATTCCAGCCGCCTGCGAGGCGAGCACCGCGTCGTAGAGCTCCGCTTGGCGCGGCGAGAACACGCCGTTCGCGGGCCAGGTGCGCGTGATGTCGCACACCGCGTGGTCGAGCTCCGGCGCGTAGTCGACGAGCAGCACTTCGCCGTCCTGTGCGCGGCGGTTGTTGTTGCCGTAGTGCAGGATGAGCGAGTTCGCGCCCGAGCCGACGATCGCCATGTAGCCCGGCCCCGCCGCGCCTTCCTTGAGCTGGAACCAGCTCATCAGGCCCTCGAGCTCCCACTCGCCGATGCCGACGCGCGTCGAGCGCATGGCCTCGACCATCGCGAGCGCGCCTGCGCGCCCCGCGCGCCGCGCCGCGTCGAGCTCCACGGGTTGTTTCACGCGCCGCAGCTCGTTCAGCTTCGCGCTCATGTCCTTCGGCTCGACTCCGAACAACTCCGCGAGCTTGCTCTTGAAGGCCTCCTCGCGGCCGACGCGCCCGTCGAACGGGTCCTTCTTGCGTGCGCGGTCGTAGGGACCCGCGCGATCCGCCGCGCCCGCGAGCGCGAGGTTGGGGTGCAGCGAGATCCACAGCTCCTTCGAGCTCCCGAGCAGCGTGCCGATGAGCTCGTTCGCCGCGCGCGTCGAGCGCACTTCCTCGAAGCCCGTGAGTTCCTTCACCCACTCGTCTCCGGCGTCCCAACGCTCGCCCTCCCACAGCTCCTCCATGCGGTTGGGGTCGGGCAGCAAGAGCACCTCGCGAGCGCTCTCGCAGTCCATGAGCAGCCACGCGCCCGGGCTCTCCACGCCCGTCAGGTACCAAAACACCTTGTCCTGCCGAAACACGGTGTAGTCGCGCGTCGCGGGCAAGCCGCGCACGACGACCACGCCGCTCTTGAGCGACTCGCGCAACGCCGCGCGGCGGCCGGCGTGGAACTCCTTGCCCAGTCCGCAGCGCGGCTTGCCGTCGCCCGGCCGCTCGACGGAGAGCGTCGGCGCTGAGGGCGTCTGTGCGTGAGCGTGCGCAGCGAGAGCCGCAGCGAGGACGAGCGAGAGTTGGGCGAACTTCATGAGCGCGAGAATACTCTCGCGCGCCGCGCAGCGAGTGTCAGGAACCTGTCTGAGGGCGCCGCAGGAGCAGCGAGAGCCGCGCGAGCGCCTCGAACAGCCGCTTGCGCGACTGCGGCTCGGTGCAAGACATGCGACCGGCGAACTCCGCGTGCGACAGTCCTTGCAGGCGCACGAGCCGGATCACTTCTCGATCGAACTCCGAGAGCTGCTCGAGTGCTCGCTCGAGCCGCTGCAAGTCCTCGCGCAGCATCACCTCCGCGCTCGGGCTGCCGAGCGCCACCGCCAGCCGACCGAGCTCGTCTTGCGACCACGACAGCGAGCCGGGTTGTCCCGCGACCTTGAGGCCCTCGCGCTTGCGCGCCCGCCAGAAGCGGCGCCGATCCATCAGCTTGTGCAACGCGACCTGCAGCAGCCAGCGTTGGAACGCGCTGTCACTGCGGAACTGGAACTTGCCGCGACTCTGCAGCACTTCGCGACACACCGACTGCACGAGGTCCGAGGTCGATTCGCGATCCGCGAGACCGGCGTCGAGATTGCGGCGCACGTAGGCCCGCAGCGACGGCAAATGCCGCTCCAGCAGGTCCTCGATCGGCGGTTCCTCGTCGGGTCGCGCGTCCATGGGGCACGCCCTGATCCTACCCCCGGCTCGCGAAGTCGGGGGGGCGGCGCCCGAGCGTCCATTCCGTGCGATAGTGAACACGGCTGCCCCATGGTCACCAGCGACCCCGAAAACCGCCCCGACCCGGCCGATCTCGTCGGTCGCCTGCTGGTCGATTGCATGGAAGAACTTGCGCGCGGCAACCACGCCGCGATCGAGGCGCTGTGCCTCGCCCACCCCGAGCACGTGGCCGAAATTCGCGAGCGCATGGGGATCCTGCTGCAAATGGGCCTCGTCGATGGGTTGCGCGCCGACGCCGACGAATTCCCCGAGCGCCTCGGCGACTTCCAGCTCGTGCGGCGGCTCGGCGGCGGCGGCATGGGCGTCGTGTACGAAGCGTTGCAGGAGAAGCTCGGACGCACGGTGGCCCTCAAGCTGATCCGCCCCGAGCACCTCTACTTCCCGCGCGCGCGCGAGCGCTTCCGCCGCGAAACCGAGGCCGTCGCGCGGCTGCAGCATCCCGCGATCGTCTCGATCTACACGGTCGGTGAAGAGCGCGGCATTCCGTTCTTCGCGATGGAGCTCGTGCGCGGCGCGAGCCTCGCGGACGTGCTCACGATGCTCGAAGCGCGCGCGCCCGAGAGCCTGCGCGGCGAGGACCTGCGCGAGGCCGTGCTCGGCGGCTCGGGTTTCGAGCAGGTCGAGGACAATGAGGCGACGCGGCGGCTGTTCGAGGCGAGTTGGACCGACGCCTGCACGCGCACGGTCTTCCGCATCGCGGACGCGCTCGCCCACGCACATTCCCGCGGCGTGCTCCACCGCGACATCAAGCCGTCGAACATCGCGGTCACGCCGGCCGGCCGCGTCGTGCTGCTCGACTTCGGCCTCGCCAGCGCCAGCGCCGACGTGCGCATGACGACCTACGGCACGGCGGTCGGATCGGTGCTCTACATGGCGCCCGAGCAAATCGACGGGCGGCTCGACGAAATCGACGGGCGCACGGACGTGTATGCGCTGGGCGTGACGCTCTACGAGTTGCTGACGCTGCAGGTGCCCTACTCGGGGAAGTCGGCCGAGGCGGTGCGCGCGGCCATCCGCGACGGCACGCCGCCGCCGATTCGCGTGCGCAACCCGCGCGTCTCGCGCGATCTCGAAGTCGTGTGCCTCAAGGCGATCGAAGGCGAGCGCGGCCGACGCTACGCCTCGATGCAGGAGTTCGCGCTCGATCTCAAGCGCGTGCTCGAGCGCGAGGCCATCGCCGCGCGGCCGCCGTCCACCGGAGCGCGCGCATTGCGCTGGGTGACGCGCCACCCGACGACCACCATGGCCTCGCTGTTCGCGGCGGCCGCGCTCGTGGGCGTGCCCACGCTGCTGTGGGTGCAGCAACTGCGTTACGGCGGCGAGCTCGAGCGCGCGCTCGACGCCGAGTCGCGCGCACGCGCCGAGGCCAACTCGGCGCGCGAATCCGCGGTCCTCGAACGCCAGCGCGCGGAATTCGAGGCCCGCGACTCCGAGTTCGTCGCCAGCTTCCTGGCCGACATCTTTGGAGCGGCCGATCCCGTCCGAGAGCAGGGTCGCCCGCCGACGGCCGCGGAGCTCTTGCGACGCGGCGTCGCGCGCATCGACAGTGAGCTCGTCGATCAGCCCGAGCTCCGCGCACGACTCCAAGAGCGCATGGCGGAGTCCTTCAGTGGACTGGGCCTGTACGACGACGCACTGCCACTCGCGCAGAGCGCGCTGGTGGCACGACGCGTGCTCCACGAGCCCAACGACCTGCGCACCGCCGACGTGCTCGCCCGCGTGGGCTCGATCCGCCGACTCGCGGGCCTGACCGACCAAGGCATCACGGAGCTCACGGAGGCCCGCGAGATCTACACCTGCGCACTCGGCGCGCACCATCGGACCACGCTGCTCGTGCAGTTGAAAATCGCCAATGCTTACTGCGCGTACACGGCGTACGAGCGGGCGCTCGGACTGATTCACGACGCCTGGGCTGGCGCGCAGATCGAGCATCCCGACGACGCCGAGCTGCGCATGGCCGTGCTCGATTCGCTGGCCTATCTGGGCAAGATGCAGCGCTCGAGCGCCGTGCACGGCTGGGCCGCGTTCGAGCTCGCGCACCTGCACGCGGACAGCCGCGATTGGAACGCCGAACGCGGTCGCACCATCGACCTGCTCATCGCGGCGCTGCCACAGAGCGACTGGCGCTCGCGCCGTGCCCTGCTCGAGGAAGGCACCGAGCTCGCGCGGCGCGCGTGGGGCGAGCAGAGCCCGCGTTACGCGGAGCAGCTCGTGATGCTCGGTGGCCTGCGCGGCATCCTCGGCGAGCTCGACGCCGCGCTCGCCGACCTCGAGATCGCTGGCGCGATCCTCTCCGAGTCCCTCGGTGCCGAGCATCCGCTGTCGATGTTCGCCACTCGCAACGCCGCGGAAGTGGAGCTGCGGCTCGGCCGCGGCGCCGCCGCGTGCGAGCGGCTCGACCGCGCCGCCGCCGACGTCCATGCGCGCCTCGGCGACAGCCACCCGCGTCCGGTGATCGCCGCACTCAACGCGGCGCAGATGGCGGCGCACACCGGCACCGTCTCCGCCCGCACGCAAGCGCTCGAGCGGCTCGCCGTCGAGCCGCGTTTCTCGCCCGCCGACCGCTCCGCGATCCAATTGCGGGCGCTGTCGTTGCTCGCGTTCGAGCGCCTCGAGCGAGGCGACGTGGCGCTCGCGCGACGCGAACTCGAACGCATCGGAGCCGCGTTGCTCGAGCCCGGCGCCGACTACGGGTTGTTCGTCGCCGTGCAACTGGAGATCGAGGAAGGCGAGTACCAGCGCGCGCTCGACCTGATCCAGATGGCGACCGAGCGGCCGGATTCCCGCATGTACGAGGCGTGGCGCGCGATCGTGCTGGCCTTCCAGCGCGAAGTCGCCGCGCAGAGCCTCGCTCCGAGCGAGGATGCGCCCGCCGCGCTCGAGCGCGTCTCCACGCTCGTGCGCGGCGTGTTCGGAGACCAGAGCGCGCTGTTCCAGCGCATCGAGCGTCGCTCGCGCGCGCTGCTCGTGCGCATCGAGAACTCCGAGTCCCACCCCGCGCGCTGAAGCGGTCCCTCCTGCTACCGTGCGCGAGCGGCTCACCGCCGCCCCCCATGCACATCGAGCTCCCGATCGTCGAAGGCACGTTCCTCCGTCGCTACAAGCGCTTCTTCGCCGACGTCGAGCTCCCAGATGGGTCGGTCGTGGTCGCGCACTGCCCGAACACGGGCAGCCTGAAGACCTGCCTCGAGGAAGGCCGCCCCGCGATCCTGCGCGACACGCAGGACCCCGAGCGCAAGCTGCGCCACGTGTTCCAGTCGATCCAAGTTGGCACGACCTGGGTCAATGTCGACACGAGCCTGCCCAACCAAGCCACGTACGAGCACGTGCGCGCGAACGCGATCTCCGAGCTCGCGGGCTACGTGGAGGCCAAGCGCGAAGTGAAGTACGGCGTCAACAGCCGCATCGACCTCTTGCTCACGAGCGCGGCGGGCGAGCGCTGCTGGGTCGAGGTGAAGAACACGACCTACGCGATCGATGGCGTGGCCGCGTTCCCCGACGCCGTGACCGAACGCGGCCGCAAGCACCTCGAAGAACTCGCGGCGCAGGTCCGCCGCGGCGATCGCGCCGTGCAGTTCTTCTTCGTCAGCCGCGACGACGTCGCGCGCTTCCGCCCGGCCCACGAGATCGACCCCGACTACGCCGCCGCCCTGCGCGCCGCCGCCGCGGCCGGAGTCGAGCTGCTCGCCTACGCGCACCGCGTGACGCCCAGCTCGATCGAAGTGGCCCAGCGCCTTCCCATCGACCTCGGTTGACTCGCGCCGCGGAGCTCGCGTGCGCGAGAGGCTCACATCGACACGGTGTACTCGTCGGTGTCGATGGGATAGCGCGGCCCGCCGGGCCCGCCGATCGAGCGCTTCCACGGGTCGGGGCGGCTCAGGGGTCGCACGACGTCGCGCGTGGCGAGCACGCAGGCCGAGTAGCGCGCGCCGCGCACGATCGTGCGACCGAGGTGCACGCCGAGCGTGACGGCGAGCAGCGCGAACACGCTCCAGCGCGTCGAATCCGCTCCGAGCCGACCCTCGAGCTGCGCGACGGCGAACCAGCCCGCGGCGAGCACCGCGCTCTCGATCGCGAGGAGCAGCGCGAGCGGCCGCAACATGCGGATCGGATGGCACGCCATGGCCCACGCGGTGCACAGTCCCGCCCACACCGCCGAGCGCGTGCCATGGTACGCAAGGCGCGTGCGCGTGATGTCGGCCCACGCCATCACGAGCGCAAACCCCATCGCGTGCAGCGCCGCCTGCGAGAGCTCGACCGCGCGCGCATGGCGCTCGCTCTCGAACAGCTCGAGGTCTGGCTTCTCGAGTCCGCACAGCGTCTCGAGCACGAGCCACTCCCACGGCCGTCCGTGCAAGACCCAGCGCAGCAAGGACAGCACGGCGAGCGTGACGACGAGCACGCGCACGAAACGCAAGAAGAAGCGCGCGCCGCCATAGAAGAACTTGCGCACGCTCTCGCCCTCGGTGCGCTCGAGGAACACCTGCAGCCAGCCGCCGGCGCTGAACACGCCGATCAGCATCGCGAGCAGCGCGAGCGCGCCGCCCGCGGCCTGCGTCGAGGCGTCGAGCGCGGCCTTCGAGGCGCGCTGGTCGAAGCGAAAGTCCTCGTGCAGCTCGACGAGCAACTCGCCGGGGCCGTAACCCCATCCGATCGTGCGATCGAACCACGCGAGCCAAGGCAAGGCCTGCGCCAGCGCGAGCAGCGCGACGAACGAGGCCGCGACGAGCCACACCGGCGTGCGCCCGATCGTGACGCGCAGCGCGTGCAGGAAGATCCAGCGCGGCAGCTCGGGCTCGCGCGGATCCTGGTCGCGGGGATCCTGAAAGCCATTCATCCGCCGATCCCCGCTTGCCAGAAGAGCAGCGACAGCCAGTGCGCGAACGCGCGCTCGCTCCAGCGCAGCGGCGCGAGCTCGTCCTGCTCGTGGTGCCACGCGTCGTTCGAGCGATCGAGATCGAGCTGGTAGCGACGCTGGGGATCGATGCGCGCCGAGACGAGCTTGCGCGCACCCGAGAGCTCGAGCTTCCACCAGCGCCGCTCGCCCTGCGCCTCGCGCGTCCACTCGTGCCGCTCGCGCGTGCCGTCGTCGAACACGAGCTCGACCTCGACGCTCAAGCGGAGCTCGCCGCGGCGCAGCAGCGTGACGGTCGTGTCCCACTTCGCCTGCTCGTCCTTGGCGCGCTCGACCTTGGGCCACGCTTCCCACTCGGCCAGCGCGTCCGCCTGCGCGAACCCGCGCGCGTCCGGCGCGCGGCGCTGCTCGACCGACACGCTCCAATCGAGCGTGCCCGTTCCGCGAAAGACCTCCTCGAAGAACCACTGCACGTCGACGCCAGCTCCGGCGGAAAACGTGTCGAAGAAATCCTGCGGCTTGGGATGGCGATAGCGCCACTTCTCCGCGTAGTGCCGCATGCCTTGCACGAAACGCTCGCGCCCGACGAGGCCCGAGAGCGTGCGCAGCGCGGCGGCCGTGCGCGGGTAGCTGTTCTGCGCGTAGGAGCGCTGGTCGAGGTGCCGGAAGCCGACCGTGTCGATCGGATCGCGCGCGGGATCGGTCAGCGCGCGGGTGCGGTCGCTCGCGCGGGGATCGCTGCGCGCGCGCGTGAAGCCCAGCAACGGCTGGTCGCGCCACCACTCGACGCCGCCGCCCGTGGCGAGCGGCTGGAGTTCCCAGTCGACCCACGGGAGCGGAATGCGGCGGGCCGAGAGCGCCGCCGCGACGCCCGTGGCGGCGATTCCGGGCACCGGCGCCACGCGCTCGAGCGGCAGGCTCGAATACCACGTCGCCGCCAGCGAATTGCCGAAGGCGCGCGCGAGGGTTTCGGAGTCGGAGAACGAATTGAAGCCCTCGTCGAGCCAGCCCGACTCGAACTCGTTGTTTCCGACGAGTCCGTACCAGAACTGATGACCGGCCTCGTGCACGACGACGCCCTCGGGCGTGTGCATCGAAGGCGTAGTGAAGAGCCGCGTGCCGGCGGTGATGAGCGCGGGATACTCCATGCCTCCCGCCGCGCTCGCGCCCCACGCCGGATCGACGACGGTCAGGTGGCTGAGCGGATATTCACCGAACCACAGGCCATAGAAGAACAGCGCCGCGCAGGTCGCCTCGTAGTGACGCTCCCATTGGCGTTCGCGCTCGGGCTGGACGAGCACCGTCACCTCGACGTCGCGCAGGCGCAGATTCTTGTCCGCGCCGAGCGCACCCTGCACGAACGCCACCTCGGTGTCGAAGCGCGAGCGCCACTCGTCGAAGTGGAACGTGCGCGTGCGCGGCTTGAAGTCGGGATCCGCGGTCCACGCGAAGTCGTGCACCCACGGCACGCGCCCGGTTGCATCGAGACGCTCGCGATCGGTCAGCGACGGCGCCACGAAGCGCGCCCGCACGCGGCCGTCGGCGCGCGTCGCGGGCTCGGCGAGCACGCCGGTCGTCGCGATCTTGCCCTCGTACTCCGCCGGCAGGTCGAGCGTGACTTCGTAGGTTCCCCAGTCGCTGAAGAACTCCGTCGACGCATGGAACTGGTGGCAGTTCCAGCCGCGCTCGCCCTCGAACACGCCGAGCTTGGGGAACCACTGGGCCATGAACAGGAAGTCGCCCTTGTGGCCGGTGCGGCGGCGGACGCGCGGAATCTGGGCCAGCCACGCGAGCTCGATCTCGAGCGTCTC
Organism: Planctomycetota bacterium; assembly: GCA_016872715.1. Lineage (GTDB taxonomy): Bacteria > Planctomycetota > UBA1135 > UBA1135 > F1-120-MAGs118. The sequence goes on along the minus strand of VGZD01000047.1, from coordinate 4,230 downwards.
GCCGGGCGCGACCGCGCGCGGCAGTTGGCAGCGCACGACCGTGCGATCGTCGCCGTTCGAATCATCCACGGCCTCGACCGTGAGCGTGTGCGCCAGATCCGCGTCGAGCGCGCGCAAGCTCGTGATCCGCTGCCAACCCCAGCCCGAGTCGAGCTCGACGCCGCGCAACTTGCCGCCCGACTCGCGCAGGTGCGTCGAGCGATTGCTCGAGAAGGCATTCCAATACAGGTGCAGCCACAGCTCGTCGGTCGCCACCGCCGTGCGATTCGTGAAGCGCACGCGCTCGCGCCCCTCGAGGGTCATCGTCGCGGTGTCGACGCGCGCTTCGATCTGGTAGTCCACACGGTTGCCGAGCAGCTCGAGCGCGGCGCCGCGCGGCGCCTGCGGCGACGGGTCGCTCCGCACCCCCGCCAGGGGCAGCGCGAGGAGCCCCGAGAGCGCCAGAGCGTGCATGCGCGGCCATGTTGCGCTTCCCGGCCCCGATCCGGCAAGATAGAAAAGCCGCAAGTCCTTGGCGGGAAACGACTTGCGCGCCGAGCACAAGTTCCAGAGCGAGGCTCAAGACAAGCGCCGTCCGTCCGATAACTGCCCGAGCCACAGGCCCGTCCGCAGGCCCGGTTCCGAGAACACCCCCCCACCCGGAAAAAAACTCACAGGTTCCACCGCAACGGCCGATAAGGACGTGCGACGCCTGCCCGATGTCCGCATCGGAGAAGCACCATGAACATCCAACCCAACTCGCCCGACGGTCCGAACCCGGCCCTGCGCTTCGATCCGACGCGCAAGGCGCGCGACATCGTGGAACCGAGCGCGAGCGGCACCCCGGATTCGAGCGCCGACCCCAAGGCCGACGCCGCACGGATCAAGGAAGCGCGCGACGCCTTCCGCGAGCGCCGTCAGGAGCGCCTCGGGAACCTCCGCAAGAACCACACCGCGAACCACCCCGAGCTCGCCGGCCAGTCGGCCGTGTTCGAAGCTCGCGAGGAGCATCGCGCCAAGCTCGACGCTCGCCGCGAAGCGACGCAAGCGTCTCACGACAGCGACCGCATCGAGATCTCCTCGAAGAGCGAGACGCTCGCCCGCGCCGTCGAAGCCCGCCTCGCCCAAGGCGAGGAAGACCGCGTCGCGCGGGTGGCCGAGTTGCGCGCCCTGTATCTCGAAGGCAAGCTGAACGACCCCGAGCGGATCGAGCGCGCCGCGCGCCGCATGCTCGGCGGCCACTAGCATCGTCCACGGGCTCGCGAGGGGCGAGTCCGCGACGGCGAGAGCCCGCGACCAGCGATGGTCGCGGGCTCTCGCGTTCTTCCTGCAGCGCACGCCGCGGTGCGCGCGCATGCGAGCGCCTTGATGGGCCCCGAGCAACGGGCCCCGAGCAACGGCCCTGAGCAACGGGCCCTGAGCAACGCTCCCTCAGTACGGAGCAACACTCCCTGAGTACGGTGCGCCGAGTGCCGAACACCGCGGCGCCATCGCTCGCCCGTGTCGCCGCGCGAGCGACGCCGCGCTCGCCGCCTCGACCCGCTCGAACGGCCGTCGGTCAGTTGGCTTCGAACGTGCGCGCCATCTCGCTGGCGGCAAAGCGCATCAGGCTCGTCGGCGAGAGCATCAGCACGGACAGGTCATCGGCCGAGTCACCGCCGGCGGTGCGCGCGGCCTGATAGGCCTCGAGCGCGTCGCGCACGCGGACCTCGGAGGTGTCGACGTCGATCTTCGAAGACCACACCACCAGTCCGGTGTCGACGGCGACGAGCTCCAAGGCGATCCCGAGCGACTGCGGTGCAAAGGGCTCGAGGTGCGTGACGGTGCCGACGATCAGGCCGTCGAGGCGAAAGCGGTGCGCGATCGCGAGGATCGTCTGCGGCGTGTAGCGGCCGCGCGCGTGTGGCTGATCGAGCCGCAGCTCCGCGAGGTCCTCGGCGTCGAGCGTCACGACTTCGAACGGCATCTGGCGCGTGAGCTCGAACCCGAGCGCGGCTTGCAGGTTGGCCGCTTCGTCGCCCACGGAGCCCAAGGGCGGCAGGAGGCCGACGCGACCGAGCGAGTAGCTGCCGAGATCCAACGCCGCGCGCGAGCGCGCGAGCGTGGGCAAGAGCTCCGGCGAAGCGCCGCTCGATTGGCAGCTTCCGACGAGCGCGGCGAGCGACAGCGTGAGCGCGAGCTTCACGGCTTGTCCTGCGTCGCGACGTTGGTCGCGGGTGCCTCGTTCGCCACGCTGCCGACGCTCAGTTCCGCGATGCGCGCTTCGAGCAGCAGCTTCTCCGCCTGCAGGCGACGAATCTGCGCCGTGGTGAGACGTGCCGAGAGTTCGATGTTCTCCGCGAGCAGGCGCCGGTTCTCTTCCTCGAGCGCGCCGATGCGACCCGCGCTACCGGACTGCTCGTTCTCGGCCTTGGCCGCCGCGGCGCGCGCGCGTTCGAGCTCGGCCTGAACCGAACGCACCTCGAGCTCGAGCGCGTCGCGCTCGTCGATGGCCTTTTGGTACAGCTCGAGGATGTACATGCGACCGCCCTCGCTCGGGCCGAGCTGGCGATCCGCCACGCCTGGTTGCGTCGCTCTCGGAGCTCCCTCCGGGCTGCCCGCGTCGGCGCCGATGACGCTGCCGTCGCGCGCGTAGAGCTGACTTTGGCCCGGCGGCGTCGAGGCGAGCGCTTCACTCGACGCGCTTGCATCGGGCGTGCCCGGCGGAGGCACGGGCGCGGTGCCCGAGCTGGCGCAGGCCGAGACGAGCAGGAACAGAGGCCAGAGCGCGCTGCGGATGTTCATGGCGTCACGCATGGGGGAACTCGAGCTCGATGACGGTGGTCTCGCCGCACGAGCAGGTCACCTCGATGGCGCGGATCGCGCCCTCGATCGTGATCGCACGCGCGCTCTTTTCGCAGCGGCGTGCTCCAGCGGAGGAGCGCGGAAGGGCGCCCGGCGGCGTGATCGGCGTGGTGGTCGATGCGGTGGTCGATGCGGCGCTCGCGGCGGCCGGTGCGGCGACGCCGTCGAGCTCCACGAACTGCTTCTTGATGATCGAGTGCATGGGGACCTACTCCTGTTCCTCGACGCCCAGTCGGGGCGCAAGCTCGCGATGGAGGCGGTAGACGGCGCGCGTGTGGATCTGGCTCACGCGCGACTCGGTCACGCCGAGCACGTCCGCGATCTCGCGCAGGCGCAGCTCTTCGGCGTAGTACAGCGTGATGACGGTGCGCTCCTGCTCGGAGAGTCCGCCGATCGCGCGCACGAGCAGCGCCTTGGTTTCTTCCCACTCGGCGCTCGCCTGCGGGTCCGTGGTTTCCGGATCGGACAGGCGCGCGAAGAGCGCATCGGAGACGTCGGAGTCGAGCGAGGCGTGTCCGGCCGACTTCGCGGCCAGCAAGATCTCGTCGACTTCGTCGAGCGAAAGGCCCAGCTCCTTGGCGATGTCCTCGGGCGCGGGCGCGAAGCCCGTGCGACGGGAGAGCTCGCTGACGGCGCGATCGAGCTCGCGCACCTTCTCGCGGCGTCCGCGCGGCAGGAAGTCGGCGCGCCGCAGCTCGTCGAGGATCGCGCCGCGGATCTTGGAGTAGGCGTAGGTCGAGAATTTCAGCCCGCGACCGGGCTCGAAGGAGTCCGCCGCGCTGACCAGACCCACCATGCCCCAGCCGTGGAGGTCGTCTCGCTCCAGACCGCCGGGGAGATCGAGGGCCATGCGACCCGCGATGTGCTTGACGAGCGGCACGTGGTCGAGGATCAGCTTGTCGCGATCGAACGCGACCGCCGCATACGGATTCGTCGCGGTGTCGCTCATCGGCGGGCTTCCTCAGGCGCTCGGTTCATGGTCAGGACTTGCGTGCGGTCCGCTCGGGCTCGGGGCCGATCGACGCGACCTGCAGGCGGGCGCACAGGCGCACGACCGCGGTGATCGCGAACCACGTGAGCGCGCCTCGCAGCGAGGCGACCCACACGGGCGTGTCGGTGAGAAGCGAGAGCAGGGCGGCGAGGGCCGCTCCCGCGACCGCGAGGCGTCGCCCGAGGGCGGTCCACGCAGCGGCGAGAGGGTGCGCCGTGATGGGCTTTTCGGTCATGAACAGCTCCAGTCTTGAGCCCGATTTCCGACCGCGACGCTGGAAACACTTTCCATCCCAAGGCCAAGAACGACCCGGCGCGCGAGGCGCTGGAGGCACTCGCGCTCGCCGCTGCCAGAGCCCGCGGGGCCGCCCGCCAGAGCGAACGGAACGCGACGGCGCGCGGCCTCGGCGATGCGCG